>NZ_JCAMOQ010000015.1:0-160871 GCF_059512365.1 Bradyrhizobium sp. Ses1 | reverse complement strand
GATCCCTTGTCCAGCAGCAGCTCGATGCGCTCGCGCGCGGTCAGCTTGCCGCGGGCATGCTGCGCCTCGATGCGCTTCTCCCCGCCGCCGAGCTTTGCGCCGGCACGCCTTTCCTCCAGTTCAGCCAACATCGTCATGATAGCCACATCCTCACAATCCGGTCCGACCTGGTCGCGCCGGGACAGGAATCCCTTGCGGAGCCGATGCAGGGCGCGCGAGCATTCGCCCATAGTCCGCCGGTACCACCTGGCTGCTCCGGCAAGCGCGGATGGATTGCCAAACCGGCCCCCCGGCGCTTTGCATCCCAGTCAATGTATGCAAGATTAGCAAGGAGATCGCCGCAAGGGACCGAAGAAAGTGCTTATTTTTGCCGATAGCGCTGAACCAGTTGTAAAGTTTGCCAAGTGAGACAGCACAAGATCTTCGCCGGCGACCGGCTACGGCGGTTGCGCGAACAACGCAGCATGACACAAGCAGAGCTCGCAGACGCTCTCAGCATTTCCGCGGGCTATTTGAGTCAAATGGAGAGTGATCAGCGGCCGATCACGCGAGAGCTGCTCATGCGGCTCAGCCGGCAATTTGGTATTGAGACGAATTATTTTTCGTCTGACGACGATTTGCGGCTCGCCAGCGAACTTCGTGAAAGCGCCAGTGACCCTCTGTTCGGGTCGCCCATTTTGCCTGACGAGGCCAGCGCGGCCGTCCGGGTCGCTCCCGATATCGCGCAGCGCTTTTTGCATCTCTATCGCGGTTATCTTGCGCTCGAAGAGGAACATCGCTCCTTGCAAACGCGTGTGGCCCAAACCGACGTGGGTGCGGCCAGCCGCTTTCCCTATGACGAGGTACGCGATTGGGTGCAATCAAAACGCAACCATTTTGATGCGCTTGATCGCGCCGCGGAACGGCTTTCGGAGGCAAGAGACTTTCAGCCCGAGAACCGCGGCGAGGACTTCATCAGATATTTGCGTGATGCCTACGGGGTTCGGATCGGCCAAGGCCCGGTGGATCTTGGCAAGGGAATGATCTGGCGGCTCGATAGCAACGCCAAAACGCTTTTCATGTCCAAAGATGCGCCGGTGGAAAGCCGGCTGTTCTGGATCGCTCACGTCATCGGCCTGCTCGAACAGCGAGACAGCATCGAACGTCAGATCAGACAGGCACGTCTCAGCAACGAGGAAGCTGCATCACTCGCGCGCGTCGCACTCGCCAATTACTTTGCCGGCGCCCTGGTTATGCCATATGGAGCATTTCTCGCCACAGCGCGCGACGTTCGCTATGACATCGAACGCCTCCAGCGACGCTTTGGCACGAGCTTCGAGCAGGTCTGCCATCGTTTGAGCACGCTGCAACGGAGAAACTCGCCGGGAATTCCGTTCTATTTCCTGAAAATCGACATCGCCGGCAACGTCTTGAAGCGCAGCAGCGCCACCCGCTTTCAGTTCGCGCGCTTCGGAGGTCCCTGCCCCGTATGGAACGTACACCAGTCGTTTTCGCATCCTGGCCGCATCCTGGCCCAATTAGCTGCTACGCCTGATGGAACGAGGTATCTTTGCGTAGCTCGGACCGTCAGCCTTTCGGCGGGCTCATATCTGAACCGACCGCGCGCGGTCGCCGTCGGACTCGGGTGTGAGGTGACCTATGCGGGCGAGACGGTTTACGCAAAGGGACTGAACCTGGACGATCTCGATGCGGTCGACTTCATTGGCCCGGGATGCAGAGCCTGCGAGCGAAGCGACTGCCGTCACCGAGCACTACCGCCGATCGGCCACCCACTTGACGTGGGTACCGTCGAAAGAGGCGTCGTTCCGTATCAGATCGATGCCAAGACTTCTCGCACCAGCAGCCTCAAATGACTTCGCAAAGTCCGCTCGACCTGACGGCGATCGAGCAACTCTTCGTTTTCTTGCCGTGGCGCGGCCGGCCGTGACCGAACTCGCAACGACAATCGGCCACACGATCCTTCTGGGGCAATCATGGTCCACCCTCATCCTGAAAATCAGCGGCCGCTCACACCGCAGCGGTCACCATTTCAATGCGGCCGTACGCACGGGATGATCCCAGAGCGCAGTGGTTTCGCCATCGAGCAGGCTCACGGTGAGCGAGCACCCGGCCATTTCGAGCGATGTGACGTAGCTGCCAACCAGCGAACGGGCGATGCGCAGGCCCCGCTCCTCGAGCATCCTGCGCACCGCGTTGTACATCAGATAGAGCTCGATCGTCGGCGTACCGCCGAAGCCGTTGACGAGCAGCAGCGCCTCGGTACCGGCCCGCGCGCCAAGATCATCGGCGATGGCGGTGGTCATCTCGGCGGCGATCGCATCGGCCTGCGCGAGCTTGACGCGGCGGCGTCCCGGCTCGCCGTGAATGCCGACCCCCATCTCCATCTCGTCATCACGAAGTGCAAAGGTCGGCGTGCCCGCCGCCGGAACGGTGCAGCTGGTCAGCGCAACGCCCATTGAACGCGTCTGTGCGTTGACGCGCTCGCCAAGCGCGACACAAGTTGCAAGATCGGCGCCCTTCTCGGCCGCCGCGCCGACGATCTTCTCGACGATCAGCGTGCCGGCGACGCCGCGCCGTCCGATACTGTAAGTCGACTTCTCGACCGCGACGTCGTCGTCGGTCACGATGGTGGCGGTGCGGCCCTCGGCGATCTCCGCCGCCATCTCGAAGTTCATGCGGTCGCCGGCATAGTTCTTGACGATGAAGAGGACGCCAGCGTCGCCCGCGATCGCCTGGGCGGCCTCGACGATCTGGTCCGGCGTCGGCGATGTGAACACCTGCCCGGGACAGGCGGCGTCGAGCATGCCGTAGCCAACGAAGCCGGCATGCAGCGGCTCATGCCCGCTGCCGCCCCCCGACACCAGCGCAACTTTCCTCGGATTCAGCTCGCGGCGACGGACGAATTTCCGCTCAGCGCCGAGCATGACGAGGTCGGCATGCGCGGCGGCAAAGCCGTCGAGGCTCTCTGCGAGCATATTGTTGACCGAATTGATGAATTTCTTCATTGTGTCCTCCCGCTTCGTCCGCCCGGCGTTCCTCGCCTATTTTTCCCGCATGATGGCAATCAGTCGCCGCGTGAACTCCTGAAGCAGCGTGTCAAGCTCGGCGTTGCGCTTGGCGCTGCCGAGATCCGGCAGATGCAGCGTCAGTGTCCGCTCGTGCGAGCCTTCGCTCAACCGGCCGACGCGGCGCGGATGAGCGCGCGCATAGGCGCGAAGGAAGGCCGTCTTCGCCTGCGGCGGGAAATGGCACACATCGAAGATCGTATTGAGATGCTGCACCGGTATCGGCACCGGATAGGCGGGATTGCTGATCTGGCTGACGAAGCTGCGGTTCTTCCCCATGGCATGGGCCAGCCGAAGCCGCATGCCCGACGGACGGCTCTCCAGCACCTCCTTGAAGATGCGCTTGTAGACCGCAACCGCGCCGGCTTCGGGCGCGTCATCGGCCGCCGTATCAGCCAAGGCCGCCTCCGCTGCTCAGCCGGTCGATGGTCTGCTTGATCTGCGCCAGCGCCGATGCATTGACGGAGAGCTCGCGCAGGCCGCAATTCAGCAGGGCGGGCAGACAACGCGGATCACCCGCCATGTCGCCGCACAGGCTGACGCTGATGGCGGCGCGCCGCCCATGCTCCGCGGTCCGCGCGATCAGTTCGAGCACTGCCGGATGCAGCGGATCCATCAGGGGGACGAGAGCTCCGTTGGAACGGTCGCAGGCCAGGACATATTGCGCGAGATCGTTCGAGCCGATCGAGAAGAAGGACGTCTTGAAGCTCGCGATTGCCAGGGCCGCCGCCGGCACCTCGACCATGATACCGAGCTCGGGCAGCATCGCGGCAATGCCATCCGCCTGCAAGTGCTGCACGACATCTGCGAACAGCTTCCGCCCCGCCTCGAGCTCGTCCGCCGACGTGACCATCGGGAACATGACCTTGAGATTGCCGCGCACCGCGGCCCGCGCCAGCGCGCGAAGCTGAACCGCAAATATCTCAGGCCGGGCAAGGCACAGGCGCAGGCCGCGCACCCCGAGGAACGGATTGGCTTCGCCGTCCAGCGTGAAGCCAGGCACCGGCTTGTCACCGCCGGCATCGAAGGTGCGGATGGTGACGGGGCGCTGGCCGGCCCATCGCAACACCGCATCGTAAGCCTGAAACTGTGTCTCCTCGTCGGGCAGGCCACCGCGCTCCGTCAGCAGGAACTCAGTGCGCATCAGGCCGATGCCGTCGGCATATTGCGCGTCGGCATGCTCGAGATCCTCGACGCGCTGGATGTTGATGAAGAGCTTGATCCGCTCGCCGCGCCAGGAGGCTGTCGGCCGCCGCAGGATCGCGCGCGCGGATGCCCTGCTCTTGTGATGGCTGTCGCGCCGCTTCTCGAAAATTCGGACCTGCTCGGCACTGGGATCCAGCTCCAGCGTGGCGCCTTCGCCGTCCAGCAGCGCCGTGGTGCCAGTGTCAGGAATGGCCCCGAGCTGTACCACCATCGGGATGCCGCGCGCTCGCGCCAGCATCGCGACATGGCTGGTCGGGCTGCCGCGCAACAGCGCCAAGCCACCGCCGCCGGACCAGTTAATCTCAAGGAATCGCGATGGCGGCAGATCGTCGGCGCAAATCACGCCTCCGCGCGGGATTTTCAGCGGCTGGTCCTGGTCGCCACGCAGAATGTGGATCACGCGGTCGCGCAAATCGGCAAGATCGGAGGAACGCGCCTTCAGATAGTCGTCCGGTGCGGAGTTGTACTCGGCAATATGGGCGTCGAGCGTGGAACGCCATGCGATATCGGCGGGACGTCCCTCGCCGATCGACGCGAAGATCGCCTCGATCAATTCCTCATCCTCGAGCAGCGCGACCTGGAATTCGAGAATCTGCGCGGCTTCGCCGCCGGCGCTGGCGGCAAGATCGGCGATCTGCACGCTCGCGACGTCGATCGCATTGCGCAAGGCCAGCGCCTCCTCGACCAGCGTACCGGCCACCCGCTCGCCGCCCGCTCCCGCGTCGACGCGGACGAACGGGCCATGGGCAAAGCCGATCGAGGCAGTCCTGCCGCGATACGCCAGCCCTGCAGCGCCGCCCTGCATGCTATGGTGCTCCATCCGGGAAATCGCTTGCGATCAGATCAACCAGCGCCGCGACCGCGGCCTCGGCATCGCTGCCGGAAGCCCTGATCTCGATCGTGCTGCCGTGTGCCGCGCGCATCGCCATGATCTTGGCCACGCTCTTGGCATTGATCCATTCGGGTGCGCCCGCGACCCGCACGGAGATCTGGGCCTCGAACTTCTTGGCGAGCTTAGTCAGCTTGACCGCGGGCCGCGCGTGCATGCCAACCGCATGCACCAGCCGCACGTTGCCGGTGAAGATCTGTTCGTCCGCTTTATCAAGCATGCTCGTCATCCATCATTGCTTCGCCGACGCCTCAGTCGGCAGAGAGTTCTTCGGCCACGGCCCTGACCTGGGCCAGCGAGCTGCCGCCCGCAGCTTCCGTCGCCGCCATGACGGCGCCCTCGACGATCGGCGCGTTGCAGACGACAACGAGATCACGCCGCGCCGGCTCCAGCATCTCAACTGCCATTTCGCTGTTGGTCTCGGCGCCGCCGAGGTCGACAAGCACAGCAACGCCTTTCGACGACCAGGCGTCGTTGATGGCGTCGATGATCAGCGGCACGCTGGTGCCGAGACCACCGTCGGGATTGCCGCCGCAGAAGGCGACCTTGACCTCGCTGCCGACCATCTGCCGCACCATGTCTGCGGTTCCCTTCGCGATGTCCCGCGAATGCGATACGATCACGATCCCCACGGTGTCGGTCATTGCCGCGCCTCCAGGCCAGCGCACACCGCGTGCAGCAGAACGCAGCTCGATCGCGCCCCGGGATCGACGTGACCGACGCTACGCGCGCCGAGGAACGACGCCCGACCCTTCGTTGCTTGCATCGGCACCGTGCGCTCGACCGCTTCAGCCGCGGTGGTGCGCACCCGCGCGATCAGATCGGGCTGGCCGGCGCCCGCTTTCAGTGTCTCCAGCACCGGAATGAGCACATCGAGCATCGTCTTCTCGCCGGCCTGCGAGCGGCCGCGCGCGCTCACCGCGTTCACGCCACTGCCGAACACGTCGGCGAGATCGTCAGGCAGGTGCTTGTCGTGCGACAGCGCCTCGCCCGCGGCGAGAAAGAAGCTGCCATAGAGCGGGCCGGAAGCGCCGCCGACCGTCATGACTAGGGTCTTGCCGATCGTCTTGAACGCCTCGTCGAGCGGTTGCGCCGAGATGGCATCGAGCTTGCCGAGCACCGCTTCGAAGCCGCGCTTCATGTTGGTTCCGTGGTCGCCGTCGCCGATCGCCTGGTCCAGACTCGTGAGCTCCGGCGCGCTATCGATGACCTGTTCGGCGGCCGCCTTGAGCAGCGACTTGAATGTCTCGGGTTGCACCGACATTGATCTGAACCTTTCGCTCCTCTAATGAACCATCCGCTCGATGCGCTGTCCCGCACCGTCGAAACACAGCGGACGCACCAGTTGCAATTCAACCTCCTGGCCGGCTCGCAGCGGTTGATGCGGATCCGCCAGCGTCACCAGCGTTTCGCCCTTATAGTCCAGGTGAACGTGATTCTGCTCGCCGAGGTGCTCGACGCGATGCACCCGGCCGATCATCCGTCCGCCGTTGCGCGTGGCGATCTGGAGGTGTTCGGTGCGGATGCCGACCGTCTCCGTTTCCGGCGGCATCGCCACATCGGACAGCAGCCGCGCGGGCACGAAATTGATCTGTGGCGTCCCGAGCCGCGAAGCGACGTAGCTGCTGGATGGATTTTCGTAGATCTCCCTCGGCGTGCCGAGCTGAAGCAGCCGGCCGTCCTTGATCACGCCGATCCTTGATGCCATCGTCATGGCTTCGACCTGGTCGTGGGTCACATACAGGATGGTCGCGCCGAGCTCGAGCTGGATCCGCTTCAGCTCGAGCCGAAGTTCGGCGCGAAGCTTTGCATCCAGCGACGACAGCGGCTCGTCCATCAGATAGATCGAGGGATCGCGCACAAGCGCGCGGCCGATGGCGACCCGCTGCATCTCACCTCCCGACAGGCGGGTGGCGCGATTGTTCAGCTTGCTGGCGATATGCAGGAGTTCCGCCGTCTGCTCGACACGCTCGCGGATCAGCGGCTCCGGCACGCGCCGCGCCGGAGAGCGCAGCGGGAACGCCAAATTGTCATAGACCGACAAATGCGGATACAGCGAATATTGCTGGAACACGAATGCGATGTCCCGTGCACCCGGCGGATCATGCGTCACGTCGCGCCCGTCGATCATGACCGAGCCGGCGTCGGGGCTCTCGAGCCCGGTGATCAACCGCAGCGTCGTGGTCTTGCCGGCGCCGCTCGGCCCGAGCAGGACGAGGAATTCGCCGTCGTTCACCGTCAGCGAGAGGTCGCGCACCGCGTCCACCGCGCCGAAGCGCTTGCTGATATTGCGCAAGCTGACGTCAACCATGGCGCATGCCCTCCTCCCTGGCGGTCCTGATTGCAAGGCCGCTGCCGGCATCGAACAGCGAGAGCCGATCGGAGTTGAATTCGAGGCTGACGGTTTCGCCGATCCGCACCGAGGCGCTCGAAGGTAGCCGGGCCGCGACCCGCCCATACGCCGTGTCGATCGTGACGATCTGCGTCGTGCCGAGATATTCCGCGCCGAACACCTCGCCACGAACGGATCCGGCGTCGGCGAAGCGGATATGCTCCGGACGAACCCCGAGCGCCAGCGCCGCGCTTGCGCGGTCCTCGCGGATCTCGGGCACCGCGAGCCTGGTGTCGTGAAAATTGATCGCCCGGTCACCGGATCGCAGCCCGCCCTCGAAGTGCAGGAAGTTCATCGACGGCGAGCCGATGAAGTCCGCGACGAACATGCAGGCGGGTCGGTCATAGACCTCCTGCGGCGTGCCGATCTGTTCCACGCGCCCCTTGTTCATGATCGCGATCTGGTCGGCCATCGACATCGCCTCTAGCTGGTCGTGAGTGACATAGACCGTGGTCGCCTTGATGCGATCGTGCAGGTCGCGCAGCTCGCCGCACATCAGATGACGAAACTCGGCGTCGAGCGCGCCCAGCGGCTCGTCCATCAGGAAGGCCTTCGGGCGCCGCACCATGGCTCGCCCGAGCGCGACGCGCTGGCGGTCGCCGCCCGAGAGCTTTGACGTCTTGCTCGACAGCAGATGCTCGATCCGCAGCATCCGCGCGGTCTCCTGCACCCGCTTGCGAATCTCGTGCCGCGCCATGCCCTGGCACTTTAGCGGGAATCCGATGTTCTGCCCGACATTCATGTGCGGATAGAGCGCAAACAGCTGGAACACGAACGCGATGTCGCGGGCGGCGGCACGGTGGAACGTGACGTCCTCCCCGTCGAGCAGAATCTTGCCCTCGGTCGGCAGCTCGAGGCCGGCAATCATGCGCAACGTGGTGGTCTTGCCGCAGCCGGAGGGGCCGAGCAACGCGAAGAAGGTGCCGTCGTCGATGGTGAATGTCGAGCCTTCCACCGCCGTGAACTGATCGAACGACTTGCGAAGATATTCGATGCGGATCTGAGCCATGGCCTCATTCCGGAAAGTGGCTGACGATGACGAAGCCGACAGTGCCGGCGAGGATCGTCACGAATGAATAGCTGTAGAGATCTATCGAGAAGGGTTGCACCAGCATGAAGATGCCGCCCCCGATCAAGGTCATCGCAACGGCCTCCCAGCGCCCGCGGCCGAAGAAGCGATGCAACGTCCCCTTGGCGCCCTTGGCAACGGCAGAATCGCTCATTTGCGCATCGCTCCGAAGGTGATGCCGCGCAACAGATGCTTGCGCAACAGCACGGTGAACATGACGATCGGGACGACGAACAGCGTGGTCGCGGCGGCAACCGCCGGCCAGTCTTGCCCGCCCTCCCCGATGATGAAGGGAATGAAGGGCGGCATGGTCTGCGCCTCGCCGCTGGTCAGCAGGACTGCGAAGGCGTATTCGTTCCAGGAGAAGATCAGGCAGAAGATCGCGGTTGCCGCAATTCCGGTGACGGCCTGCGGCAACACCACCTTGCGCAGCGCCTGCAGTCGCGTGTAGCCGTCGACGAGGGCCGCCTCCTCATACTCGCGCGGAATCTCGTCGATGAAGCCCTTGAGCAGCCAGACCGCAAGCGAGACGTTCACGGCGGTGTAGAGCAGGATCATGCCGAGCCTGGTGTCGGTCAGATTGAGCTGCCGGTACATCAAATAGATCGGTATCGCAACCGCGACCGGCGGCATCATCCGCGTCGACAGGATGAAGAACAGCAGATCGTCGGCCAGCGGAATGCGGAAGCGCGAAAAAGCGTAGGCCGCGAGCGTGCCGAGGAAGACGGCGAGGAAGGTCGAACCGAAGCCGATGATCAGCGAGTTGACGAAGCGCGGCACGACCTTGGACGGTCCGGCAATCACCATGTCATGCTTGCGGACGAGCTTGTCATACCAGGTCTCCGGCGGCGGCAACTTGGCGATGAAATCCGGTGTCTGGCGGGTGCGGACCGTGAACAGGTTGACATAGCCTTCGAGCGTCGGCTCGAAGATCACCTTGGGCGGATAGGCGATGGCATCGCTTTGCGACTTAAAGGCGGTGGCGACGATCCAGAGCAGCGGCAGGATCGTGATCAACGCATAGAGGATGACGAGAGCACCGGCGAATGCCTTGATGCGCGGCGAGGCCTCGACGATCGAGTGTGCGGTGGATCTGGCGACGGCAGCGGTCATCGTTGCTTCACCTTGTTGAGCGCTTTGACGTAGATGTTGGCGGCACCGAACACGGTCACGAACAGGATAATGGCAAGCGCCGAGGAATAGCCGGTGCGCCACTTCTCGAACGCCGCGCGCTTCAGCGTGATGGACACGAGCTCGGTGGTCGACCCCGGTCCTCCCGACGTCAGGAGATTGACCATGTCGAACATCTTGAAGTTCTCGATCGCGCGAAACAGCACCGCCAGCATCAGGAACGGCACCGTCATCGGCAACGTGATCGACCAGAACTGCCGCCAGGCCGAGGCACGATCGACCTCAGCCGCCTCATAGATATAATCGGGGATCGAGCGTAGCCCGGCGAGACAGATCAACATCACATAGGGCGCCCACATCCAGGTGTCGACGAGCACGATGGTCCATGGCGCCAGCGCGACCTGCCCTGTCATGCTGAACGAGCTCGGCGGCACGCCAGTGAACAAGCTGATCAGATAGTTGAACGGTCCGATCTGCGGCTGCAGCAGCAGCGTCCAGAAATTGCCGACAACTGCCGGGGACAGCATCATCGGCAGCAGGATGATCGTGGTCCAGAAGCTGTGGCCGCGGAATTGGCGGTTGATCAGGAGCGCGAGCCCAAAGCCGACCACCACCTGCAGGGCAACCGAGCAGATCACGAATTGCGCCGTGGTCTGGAGCCGGAACCAGACGTCCTCGTCGTTGAGGATGTCGCTGAAATTGTCGAGCCCAACAAACCGCAGCGGCAGATAGGACATGCTGAGGTTGAGGCTGGTGAAGGAGAGCCGGATCATCCAGACCAGCGGGAAGATGTTGATCGCGAGCAGCAGCGCAATCGTCGGCGCGACGAACAGCCACGCAATGGTCCGGTCGGACAGACCGTGGGCGCGGCGCGCGGCGCGGGATTTGGCGGACTCGCTCACGCCCGCGATCGTAGCATGATCGGGTTGCAGGATCGTCGTCATGTTGTCCATCGGCTGGGCTGTTTCGGCTTCCCCGAGGCTGACCTCGGGGAAGCCAGTTCAATTGGATCGCGGAGTTCAGGCTATCGCGAGGCGACTTCCTTGCCCTGCTCCTTGAACACCTTGGTCCAGTCCTTGACCAGGAGATCGAGCGCCTGCTGCGCCGTACCCTTGTCGGCGACGACGTAGTCGTGCACCCGCTTCTGCATGTCGAGCAGCAGTTGGGCGTAGGACGGCTCGGCCCAGAAGTCCTTGACGATGCCCATCGACTCCAGGAATTGCGGCGCGAACGCCGCGCTCTTCGGGAAGTCCGGCGCATCGACCACCGCCTTGAGCGCCGAGTAGCCGCCGATCTGCCACCATTTCTGCTGCACGGCGGGCTGCGCGAACCACTTGATATAGGCGAGCGCGTCGTCCTTGCGGTCGGAAGTCGCAACCACCGAGATGCCCTGTCCGCCGAGTTGGGTGAAGTGCCCCTTCGGGCCGGCCGGATTGACGAAGAAGCCGATCTTGTCGCCGCCGACATTCGGATCCTTGTAGAGGCCGGGGAAGAAGGCGAACCAGTTCATCTGCATCGCCACCTGGCCCGACTTGAAGGCATCGAGCCCTTCCTGCATGTAGGCGTTCGTCATGCCGGGCGCGGTGCAGCACTTGTAGAGCTCCTTGTAGAATTCGAGCCCCTTGGCGGCATCAGCCGAATTGACGATGCCCTGCATCTGGTACGGCTTCTTCGGATTGTCGTAGCTGAAGCCGTAGTTGTAGAGCACGTTGGTCACGCCCATCGTGATGCCTTCGGAACCGCGCTCGGTGAAGATGTAGGCGCCATAGACCTTCTTGCCGTCGATCTCGCGGCCCTGGAAGAACTCTGCGATCTGCTTCAACTCGTCATAGGTTTTCGGCGGCGCCAGATCGCGGCCGTACTTGGCCTTGAACGCCGACTGGATGTCCGGTCGCGAGAACCAGTCCTTGCGGTAGGTCCAGCCCACGGCATCAGCCATCGCCGGCAGCGCCCAGTAGTTCGCCGAATTCTTCGGCCACTGCGAATAACCCACGACCGTCGCCGGGACGAAATCGTCCATCGAGATGTGCTCTTTGTCGAAGAACTCGTTGAGCTTGACGTACCACTTGTTCTCGGCGGCTCCGCCGATCCACTGGCTATCGCCGATGATCAGGTCGCAGAGTTTGCCGTGGGAATTGAGCTCGTTGAGGAAGCGATCCGCATAGCTCGTCCAGGGGACGAACTCGTATTTCATCTCGATGCCGGATTGCTTGGTGAAATCCTTGCCCAGCTCGACCAGCGCGTTGGCCGGATCCCATGCCGCCCAGCACAGCGTGAGCTGCTTGCCCTGAGCCGCAGCTTCGCCTCCGCCAAATATCCCCAGCAGCGCCGCCCCGAGAACCGTGGTGGCCACTGAGCTTTTCAGCCGATTGAATGTCCGCATATCCGTTTCCTCTCTCGTTGAAGCATCCAACCCGCTCAACGCGCCCCCGCCGGAGCGACGCCGAGACCTTGAAACCGAGTTTGAGGAGCGATGAGTGAAGGACGAGACGGACCGCTGCCGGAGACGGCTCCGGAATGGCTTGGGCTCCTCCTACACATCGGCTCGATGCACGATGTTTAGCTTTTTTGTATTACTAAACGTAGTACTAAATTTTTGAGGCCGTCAAGCCGGTTCTCGCGCTCTTGGCGAAATATTTGCGACGCTCGCACGCACGAGCGGGGATGTTCGCGGTGCAGCAAAATGTCCGACCGTTGTAGCTAGTTTGGCGGCCCACGATTACCGATCTGGTCCGGCGGACACAATACGGCCCATCCCGACAGCAGGAGAGCCGGAAGGTTAGCCATAACCGGCATGTTTAGTAAGCTAATTTACTGAACGTTCGACAAAGCGATTGACAGCGAGCAGCCTCATCGGCCGAAATCTGCCATTGCCGCGGACCGCACCAGTTTCGCGCCAGCAACGACCTCGCCAAAGCGCAACGAACACGATCGAACTCAAGCGCGGGCGCAGAAAAATCAACGAAGCTGACCGATGTTCTGCGGCTCATAACGGTCTGATTGCAGGTTCGCATAAGGCTGGCACGACCCGCGACTTGGTAGAGCCACTTGCATCCTATTTGCACTCCAACCCAGCCGAATTCGCTTCGTCTGGTGCATGCGCCTTTCACCGTCGTTCTTGTCTGCTCCCACGCGCGCCGTTGCGGTGTCCGGCTTCCTCGCGCGCTGATGATTAACCGAGCTGCTTTGACGCATCGCGGAGCACGCTTGATCCCTTCTTCGCGCCTCGCGGCCAATTGACGTTCAGTCGGCGTTCATGGTTCGCAGCACAAACTCGAGTGTCAGCAATTCGGAGAAGAAATGTCTGGAAATTGTATGTGAGTTACTCTGCTCGGTGCGTGCCTCGGGCTAAGCGTTGTCGCACCGACAGGCCGCCCCGCTTGGACCGACGCTGATGTCCGTTGAGGGGCTGTTGCTACTTGCTCAAAGGCGTCCTTGATGTACTGCGGCTCGATTACTTCAAGCGTTGCGAATTCGTGTGATGCCACGGCAAGGCAACCCGCTCAATCGCTTCAATCACCGCAATCAATGCGACGCCGAGCACCGCAAGAATGACAATCGCAGCAAAGACACGCGGCGTGTCGAACGTACCCTGCGCGGTCAGAATGACATAGCCGAGGCCGCGCTGGGACGAGACGAATTCGCCGACAATGGCGCCAACCAGAGCCAGCGACATCGCCACCTTCAGTCCGGCAAACAGATGCGGCAGCGCGCAATAGAGCTTGATGCGCAGCAGCACCTTCAGACGCGACCCACGCAAGGTCTTCGCCAGGTCGATCGTATCCGGCGACACCGATTGCAGACCAAGCGCGGTGTCGATCACCACGGCAAAGACTGCGATCAGAAAGGCAATGGCGATCTTGGGCTCCGCGCCTGTCCCGAACCAGATCAGAAAGAGCGGCGCCAGCGCCACCTTCGGCACGCTATTGAGCGCGACGAAGAGCGGGAACAGCAGACGATCCAGGATCTTCCACTCCACGATCGCAACCGCAAACAAGACGCCGAACACGACGGCGACGGCAAAACCGGCGAGCGTGATGCCCAGGGTATAGGCCGTCTGCACGGCGAACCAGCCCGGAGAGGCTGCAAGTTCCTCGATGATCAGCGACGGGGCCGGCAGCAGAATGGACCGCACGCCAAGCGCGCGCACGCCGATCTCCCACACCAAAAGGAAGATCGCAACCCCCAGTAGCGGCACGGCGGCTCGACGCGCGGCTTTCATCAAACTCCTAGTCATGGATCAGACCCATTTGCTCGAACAGAGCCCGGATACGGCTTGTATAGGCACCGAATTCCGGCGTCTCGCGCATCGCCAGTTTCCGCTCGGCCGGCAGGTCGATGGCGATGTCCGCGACCACGCGCCCCGGCCGTGGCGTAAAGACCACCACGCGGGTCGACAGGAACACCGCCTCGGTGATGCTGTGAGTCACGAAGACGACGGTCATCCGATGCTTGGTCCAGAGCCGATGCAGGTCGACGTTGATCTGATCGCGCGTCAGCGCATCGAGCGCCCCGAACGGCTCGTCCATCAGCAGCAAACGCGGGTCGAGCAGCAGCGAGCGGCAGATCGCGACGCGCTGCCGCATGCCGCCGGACAATGCCCGAGGATAGGCGCGTGCGAATCCGTCGAGCCCCACCATCTGCAGCAATTGCCGTGCACGCTCCTCGTATTTCTTCTTGCCGTAACCGCCGAAATCCGCCGGCAACAGCACGTTCTCCAGAACGTCGAACCAATCCAGCAAGGCATCCCGCTGGAACGCCATGCCGAGACGCTCCGGAGGACCGTCGATGGGTGCGCCATCCAGTTGCAGGCGTCCGCCGGTCGGCGCCTCAAGTCCGGCAAGACAGCGCAAGAACGTGCTCTTGCCGCAGCCGCTCGGCCCCACCAGGCTGATGAATTCGCCCTCTGCGATATCAAGCGAAACGCCTTGCAACGCGGTGACGCCGTCGGCGTCACCGTATCTTTTCACGACATCGGACGCTGCGATCATGGATTCAACGGGATCGCGAGGGTCAGTTCTTGCCGCTGGCCACGTCCGCAACGACGCGCTCGTCGATCAGTTCATTGGTGAAGACTGCATCCGCATCGAGACCCTTCTCGATGAGCCCGCCTTCGGCCAGCACCGCAACCGCCCGCTTCCAGTCCGCCGCAGCCATCGTGCCGAACGGCAGGTTCCGGGTTGCATCGGTGTACGCATAATCCTTCAGCGTATCGATCTGCTGCCTCAAGACGGCCGGATTGAGCTTGGCCTGCGGTCGTGCTGCGACGATCGCCTTCACGGCTTCGTCCTGATTGCCGGCAAAGATATAGGCCCAACATCCCGCGACAACACTCGCAAAACGCTTCAGCGCCTCGCGCTTCGAGGCGATCGACTTCTCGGTCGCCAGCAAGCCGAAGCTCGGGAATTCCAGCCCCTGATCGGCGAAGCGGATGGCGTTCGAGGGACGCTGGCTTGCGACGACGGCCAGAAAGAATGGTCCGGACGAGAATGCCGCGTCGGACCGGCCAGCCATGTAGAGGCCGGCTTTGCCTGCCGCGTCGACGCTGACGAGGTCGACGTCATTGCGAGTCAGCTTTCCGGCGGCGAGAAACTGGTCGATGAACGGCGCCTCGAGCGAACCGGCGGTGAAGGCGATCTTCTTGCCTTTCAAATCGGCGGGGCTGGCGATGCCGCTGTCCTTCGGAACCAACAGACCGATGTCGTTCTGCTTGATGAAGCCGGCAATCGCTTTCACCGGCAACCCCTTGGAGCGCGCGATCACCATCGGAGCCAACGACGCGTAGCCGACATCGTATTCACCATTACCGACGATCTGCACGGTGGCGACGGACCCGGTTCCGTCATCCAGCACGACATCAAGGTTGTACTTCGCGAACAATCCCTTTTGCGCCGCCAGATGAAACGGTGCCTGCGACCCCCAGGGCGTCCAGTCGAGTCGTACCGTCAGGTGGTCGGCCGCCGATGCGCTACAATTAATCAGTACACATGCAATAAACGCCGTAACCGCAGTTAACTCTCGAAATCCCATCATGTGCACACCTCCCATATCTGCCCGGCGGTACCGCATTCCTTCAAAAGACTAACACGGCGCCTTGCCCGCGCAAGATATGATTATGTACTGATTAATTTGCCGATTGCCCAACAATGAGGCTCGGGGGCGCGCGGCGCAGGCAACGACAGTTCAGAACGCGTCAGCCTGCGTGCTCGGTTCGGCAGTGCGGAAGGCGTCAAGCGCCATGCAGCGATCGGTGATCGCCAGCAGGATCGGATACGCGTCAAGCGGACAATTGAAGCGCCGCGCGTTGAAGATCTGAGGGACGAGACATATGTCGGCCATCGTTACGGAATCGCCGTAGCAAAACCGGCCAAACAGGCGCTCGCGCCGCAGATAGTCTTCGAGTCCGGACAGCCCTTCCGCGATCCAGTGCCGATACCAGGCATTGGTGGCCGCCTCGTCCGCCTTGAACTGCGCCTTGAGATGCTTCAGCACGCGCACATTGTTCAGCGGATGAATTTCGCAACCGATGATCTGCGACACCGCCCTGACGTAGATCCGCCCGAGCGGATCCTTCGGCATCAGCGGAGGATCGGGATAGACTTCATCCAGATACTCGATCACGGCCATCGACTGGATGAGGCATCGGCCGCCTTCCACCAGAAGCGGCACCAGCCCTTGCGGATTGATATCGCAATAGGACGGGGTCCGATGCTCCATCTTCGGCAGACTGATATAGCGCGGCTCGTAGTCGAGCCGCTTGTGGGCCAGCGCGATCCGGAGACGGAACGAGGTCGAAGACCGAAAGAATGTGTAGAGTTGCCGCGACACGTCAGATCACTCTGCGGCGGCCTTCTGCAGGATGTCATCCGGCGTGGAGGATACGACCTCGACATATTTCGGGATGAACTTGCCGCCCTCGATATACTTGATGAAGGCCGGCTTGATTTCATTGGCGAGGATCTTGCGGATCCTGGCATGCTCCTCGATATCGCTCCATTCGGCGATCAGGAAGAACCGCTGCCGGTCCTCGGTATCGCGGCACAGCACGCCATCCTTCACCTGCGCCGATGATTTGTGCATCGGATTGCCCTCCGAATAGTCAAATTCCTCGAACAGCTTGATGAACTCTTCCTCATGCCCCGGCATGACGCGGAAGTCGTAGATATGCAGATAATTGCCCTTGGTGGCGAGCGGCTCTTGCGCCATGAAAGTCTCCCGTTCCTGAACATATATGATGGTACACTGACTATGTTGGTTTCGCAACAGGCGCGATATCGCGGCTGTTTTTGTCCCGCAGCAGCGCTCTTCTTTTGTCCGCAATAGCGCTCTTCACGGAGTTGCGAGCCTTAGAAATGATGTTATACTGATTATAAATTCCAGCGCGAGAGACGCCACAAATGGCATGGACGAGAGCGGCTTCGCTGAACGAGGTACCCGAGGGCAAGGCCCTCGGCGTCGAAGTCGGCGGCATTCATATCGCGCTCTACAATCTCGACGGCAAAATCTACGCAACGCATGGCATCTGCACGCACGCGCTCGCGCTGCTGGCCGAAGGCTGGATCGAAGACGGCAAGGTGGAATGTCCGCTGCACCAGGGGCAGTTCGACATCCGCAGCGGAAAGGCCCTTTGCGCGCCGGTGACCGAGGATTTGCAGACCTATGCTGTTCGCGTCGAAGGCGATGACATTCTCATCGATCCCGACCAGCCGGCTACCGAATTCGCCTTCGAGAGCAAGCTCGCTGCCGCTGCGCCCGCGAAAGATACGACGGGTGTCGTGATCGTTGGCGCAGGTCAGGCGGCCGCGGCTGCAATCCGGGCCATGCGCACCGGCGGCTTCGATGGCAGCATCGATCTGGTAGGCGCAGAACCTCATCTTCCCTATGAGCGACCGCCGCTGTCCAAGGAATTCCTGCTGGGTACGGCCGAATTTTCATCCAGCGTTCGTTTGAGCGAGGCAGACGCGGTTCAGCTCGGCGTGCGCCTGCATCTTGGCGTTGCCGCGACGACGATAGATGCCACGCAGCGCCGGATCACTCTCGCGAACGGCGAGGTTCTGGCTTACGATTCGCTCCTGCTTGCCACCGGCGGAACGCCACGACGGCTGAGCATTCCCGGTGCGGATTTCCCGGGCGTTCACTATCTGCGCACGATCGAGGATTCCGCCGCCATCGGCGCAGCCCTTGACCGCGCCCAGCATGTCGCTGTGGTCGGCGGTGGGTTCATCGGTCTAGAACTTGCATCGACCGCAATTTCGCGCGGCGTTGCAGTGACCCTGCTCGAACGCGAACGCGAGATCATGGCGCGGATCATGCCGGCCGCCGTCGGCCGTGCCTTCCGGATCATGGCGGAGCGGCATGGCGTCGATATTCGCCGCAACGCCGGGGTTATCGAAATCACCAGGCGCGGCGAACGCCTCGGCGTCGTGACCAGCGAAGACACGATCGAAGTCGACGCGGTTCTGGTCGGTATCGGCATGCAACCGGTGCTCGGCCTTGCGCTGCAGGCCGGCTGCGCCACCACGCCCGCCGGCATCGAAGTGGACGCGCAAGGACGCACCTCCGTGCCGGGCATCTGGGCGGCCGGCGATTGCGCGTTGTACCATGAGCCGATCGCACGGCGGCGCCTCTCGCTCGAAAGTTGGCAGAACGCCGAGGAGCAAGGCGGCGCGGCCGGCCGCTCGATCGCCGGAAACAGCGCACCAGTGGCGCAAAAGCGCCCCTGGTTCTGGACCGACCAGTTCGGCTGCAATGTGCAGATGCTCGGAATTGTCGGCGCTGAGGATCATGTCGCGCTCGTAGCCGCGAACGAAGCGGCCCCGGGCGCGATCTATCGCATGTTCGACAAAGCGACCGGACGGCTCACCGGCGTCGTCGCGTTCTCGCACCCGCAGGCGATCCGCGCCGCGCGCGCCGAACTCGATTCCGCCCCGCCTTTCGATCCCGATATTCATGGCGCCATCATCTCATCCGATGGACAAGAAGGCGCCGATGCCATGGAGGCCAGCCTCATGAACGCCAACCCGGGACTGTCGCTCACCAAACGCTATATCTGGCCGGCCGATGGCCTCACCCGCATTCCGGACTGGGTCTATACCGATCAGGCGATCTACGAGCGCGAGGTCGAGAAGATCTTCCACGGCCGCACCTGGAATTATGTCGCGCTCGAATCCGAAATCCCCAATTCCGGCGACTTCATCCGCTCGCATGTCGGACCGACACCGGTCGTCGTCTCTCGCGCGGAAGACGGCTCGATCCATGTGTTCGAGAACCGCTGCGCGCATCGCGCCGCCGAGTTCTGCCGAGAGCTTTCCGGCAACGCAAAGGAATTCGTCTGTCCCTATCATCAATGGTCGTACGATCTGAAAGGAAATCTGGCCGGCGTTCCCTTTCGTCGCGGCGTCGGGGGCAAGGGTGGCATGCCTCCAGATTTCAGGAATGCGGATCATGGCTTGCGCCGCCTGAAAGTGACGACGCATCGCGGCGTGGTGTTCGCCTCCTATTGCGACGACATGGAGCCGCTGGCCGAATATTTCACGCCGGAGATCATGCGCGAATTCGAGGCGACCTTCGATGGCCGCAAGCTCAAGGTGCTCGGCTATTACCGCCACTCACTGCCCGGTAATTGGAAGCTCTATCATGAGAATTTGAAAGACCCCTATCACGCCACCCTGCTGCACACTTTCCTGGTCACGTTCGGCCTTCTGGTCGCGGGCAACAAGTCGCTGATGCTCGCCGATCCGAGCGGGCGTCATGGCGTGATGGCTTCGGCAAAGTCCGACGGCAAGGCCGTGTCGAGCGACGCGAAGAAGGAAATGCGCGCTTACAAGGAGGGCATGACGCTTGCCGAGCCGCGCTTCATGGATTTCGTGGACGAGTTCGACAGCCCCTGGTCGGTGACGATGGCGACGATCTGGCCAAACCTGATCGTGCAGCGCGAGATGAACACACTGGGCGTACGCCAGATCGTGCCGACGGGACCGCATGAATTCATCATGAAGTGGACTATGTTCGGTTTTGAGGGCGACAGCGAGGAGATGACACGGCATCGCCTCCGGCAAGGCAATCTGATGGGGCCGGCCGGCTTCCTCGGGCTTGAAGACAACGAGGCGATCAAGTTCGTGCAGGACGGCATGCAGCGCGTGCCGAACGGCGAGCATCTAGTGAAACTCGATCCGGCAGTCGAAGCCGGCACTGCCGACAACCTGATCTCCGAGGCGGCAATCCGCGCCATGTACAAGCACTGGCGCGCCGAGATGGGACTGTGAGTCATGGATATGGCCCTTAAGCGCAACCTCTCATCCGACACGCTCATGGATCCGCGCCTCGAGGCACTCCTGCTGCGGCACGAGATCGAGACCTTCAACGTGCGCTATGCGAACGCGCTCGACGAGCAGCGTCTCGCCGACTGGACCGAGATGTTCGCGGAGGACGCGACCTACGTCGTCCTGTCGCGCGAGAACCATGATCGCAACATGCCGGTTGGGCTGATCTATTGCGAAGGCAAAGGCATGATCCGCGACCGCGCCTTCGCTCTCAGCGAGACCGCGATGTTCGCGCCGCGCTATCTGCGGCACATCATCGGTAATCTCGACGTGCTGGGCGAAGAGCGCGACGGCACGATCAAGGCACGCGCCAACTACGTCGTGCTGCAGGTGCTGTTCGATCGGCCAGACGCTACGTTGCATCAGGTTGGCGTGTATTTCGACGTATTCCGCCGCGAGAACGGCGTGCTCAAATTGGCCAGCAGGCGCTGTGTCTATGACAACCTGCTGGTGCCGAATGCGCTTTGTCTGCCGGTGTGACCGCATATGACCTGCCGCGACGAACCGGCAGACAAGGCGCGCGGCCGGCGAGCGATCTCAGCTTGGTTGAAAGACCGTGCGGCCGAGATGGTTGTTCGCATCAACCAGCCGCAGCAGCGCCGCCATCAGGGCCGCGCGCTCCTTGGGAGGCAAAGGCTCGAGCAGGCGCGCCTGGGCGCGCTGCATCGCCTTGAACATCTCTCGGGTCACTTTCTCCCCGGCCGGCGTCAGGCGCGCGAGCACCGCGCGCCGATCCTTCTCACCCTTGCGGCGGGTCAGCAAGCCGCGCTGCTCCAGACGACGCAGCACGTCGGCGACATTGGTGCGGTCGATGCCAACCTCCCGCCCGAGCGTATGCTGATCGGTGTCGGGATTGAGGCTGAGCGTGGTCAGCAGCGCATATTGCACCGGCGTGATGTCGAAGCCTGCGCATTCCTCGAAGAACAGAGCGTAGTTGATCTGGTGCAGCCGCCGGATCAGAAAGCCGGGGCGCGCCCACAACGGCATGCTGGCATAAAGCGAGGTGTGCTCCGCCTTCTTTCGGGCGGGCTGGCTTTTCGGTTTTCGGGCCGGCTTGGATTTCCCGACTCTTTTGGGCTTTGCCAATTTCAACAATCTCCCTGCGACGGCTTCCGGCTGTTCTCTACCACCCCCAGCGTCCACTCGCATCTCCTTCGTCCCGGTTATTCATGACATGCCGCCTCACCGCGGCCTGGGGCTTAAGCATCGGCCGCAAGGAAAATAAGCAGTACGCTGTCTAATATAGGGAGGCCGCGGTGATCCGCAATCGAATGATACTTTCGCCCTTCGGCTTTAGTTTGCAGATGCGGCGCTCGGGAAACGTCCCTGATCTTATCGAAACCAAGTATTTCGACGGCATTATGCGTCGGCCGTCATGACGCAAACCGGGCA
This sequence comes from Bradyrhizobium sp. Ses1, assembly GCF_059512365.1. Taxonomy (NCBI): domain Bacteria; kingdom Pseudomonadati; phylum Pseudomonadota; class Alphaproteobacteria; order Hyphomicrobiales; family Nitrobacteraceae; genus Bradyrhizobium; species Bradyrhizobium sp. Ses1. Next base: position 139,405 of record NZ_JCAMOQ010000015.1, on the reverse strand, counting down.
TTCCATACCCTCAACCACCACGGTCCTTCAGTTGGTGCAGCTTTTGCATCTTCAAAAATAGGATATATGCTGACTAATATGCTCCACGCATGGCCATAGATGGCGTAACCGACATGGTTCTTGGCGAACGGGATGTAATCCACCGGCGCGATATCCGCGGCCGCCCCGCACTCGCAAGCGACGGCATTTCTCACGCGAAGAAAGGATGGGGACTATGAATCGCCGCAAACTGCTCTTGGGCCTGGCGGGCGGGACCGCCGGCACCGCACTCGCTGCACCGGCCATCGCCCAAACTCAACCGGCGGTCCGCTGGCGTATGGCCACCGGCTGGCCGAAGAGCCTCGATACGATTCACGGCTCGGCCGAAGACCTTTGCCGCCGAGTCGGCCAGCTCACCGAAGGCCGCTTCGAGATCCGCTGCTTCGCCGGCGGCGAAGTCGTTCCGGCGCTGCAGGTGCTCGACGCCGTGCAGAACGGCACCATCGAATGCGGGCATATTCTGTCCGCCAATTACATCGGCAAGAGCCCGACCTACGCGTTCGATGCCGGTTTGCCGTTCGGCCTGAATGCGCGGCAGCAGGCCGCCTGGCTGTACGAGGGCGGCGGCCTGCCGCTTGTTCGCGCCTTCTACAAGAAATCGAACGTCATCCCCTTCCCCGTCGGCAACGTCGGCACGCAGATGGGCGGCTTCTACCGGAAAGAGATCAACACCGTGCAGGATTTGCAGGGCCTGAAGATCCGCATCGGCGGACTCGGCGGCACCATCCTGCGCAAGCTCGGCGCCGTACCGCAGCAGCTGCCGCCGTCCGATATCTATTCGGCCCTGGAGCGCGGCACCATCGACGCGTCGGAATGGATCGGTCCATACGACGACGCCAAGCTCGGCCTGAACAAGGTCGCCAAGTTCTACTACGCCCCCGGATGGTGGGAAGGCAGCGCGGGCATCACCGCGCCGGTCAGCCTGCCCGCCTGGGAAGCCCTCCCCGAGCCGTTCAAGGTCGCGTTCGAGACCGCGTGCAATGAGCAGATGATGTTCATGATCGCAAAGTATGACGCTCGCAATCCGGATGCGTTGCGGCGGATGATCGGGGAAGGCACGCAACTGCGGCTGTTCCCGCGCGCGGTTCTGGACGCGTGCTACAAGGCGAGCTTCGAGACGTTCGAAGAGATTGCCGCCAAGGACGCAGACTTCAAGACCATCTACGACCCCTGGAAGCGCTTTCTCGAAAGCTCCAATCCGTGGTTCCGAGTCGCAGAGCAGAGCCTCGACGCCTACCGCTTCACGCACGACATCCCGACGGCATCGCAATGATGCTGCACGCCCGGTGGCCACTGACGCTGCCGGGCGACGACCTTTGAGGTTCGCGGGAAGTCGGCGCGCTCGCGGCGCCAGTGTGGGAGAGATCGATGCATGCCTTGCTCGCCTTTAGCCGGAAGATCGACACCGCCAGCGCGGTATTCGGCCGCATCGCGGACTGGATGGTCGGTCTGTCATGTGCCATCAGCGCCGCGAATGCCATCATTCGCTACGGCTTCAGCTACAGCTCGAATGCATGGCTGGAAGCGCAGTGGTACATGCTCGCAGGCATCGTCATGCTCGGGGCGAGCCACACGCTGTTTCGCAATGAGCATGTCCGCGTCGACCTGCTCTATGGCAATTTCGGTCCGCGAACCCGGCTATATGTGGACATTTTCGGCATCATCTTCTTCCTGCTTCCGGCGACAATCCTGCTGACATGGATGACATGGCCGTTCTTCGTCACGAGCTGGGTGACCGAGGAAGGCTCGTCCAACGCGGGCGGACTGATGCGCTGGCCGGTGAAGCTGATCCTTCCGGTCGGCTTCCTACTGCTCACCCTTCAGGGCATGTCCGAACTGGTCAAACGCATCGCGCTGTTGCGCGGCGTGGCGCCCGAGGCCGAGGTCATGACCGAATATCACCGTATGGAACAATGACCGCTTCCGCCGCACACATCCGATCCTCGAAAGAACTGTCCCGATGCTGACGGTGGCCCATATGCCGCCGCTAATGTTCGGCGGCCTTGTTCTATTCCTGCTGATCGGCTTTCCGGTCGCCTTCTCGCTTGCGGCCGTTGGCCTGTTTTTTGGTTTGCTGTCGGTCGGATTGGGCTTTTTTTCCGAGGCCTATCTCGGAAACCTGCCACTGCGCATCTTCGGCATCCTGTCCAACGATCTGCTGCTGGCTATTCCCTTCTTCACGCTGATGGGCGCGATCCTCGAACGCAGCGGCCTTGCCGAAGACCTTCTGGAGGGCACCGGCCAGTTGTTCGGCGGCGTGCCTGGGGGGCTCGCTTATGCGGTCATCATCGTCGGCGCCATCCTCGGTGCAATCACCGGAACCGTCGCCGCCTCGGTGATCGCCATGGGTATGATTTCGCTGCCGATCATGATCCGCTACGGCTACGACATGCGCATCGCGACCGGCGTGATCGCAGCCTCCGGAACGATCACGCAAGTCATACCGCCGTCGCTCGTGCTCATCGTACTCGCTGACCAGCTCGGCCGATCCGTTGGCGACATGTATGCCGGCGCGATCGGGCCTTCGATCCTTCAGGTGCTGCTGTTCCTGGCCTTCATCGCCGCTATTTCGATCATTTCGCCGCAGCGCGTCCCGCCCTTGCCCAAAGAGGCGCGCGCGCAGCGTGGATGGGTGCTGGTGCAACGCGTCTTGTGGGGCATGGTGCCGTCGATCGTCCTGATTTTCGTGGTGCTCGGCACTATTTTCATGGGCCTCGCGACGCCGACGGAAGCCGGCGCCATGGGCGCGGTCGGCGCGATCATTCTCGCCGCCTTGAACCGTCGACTAAGCTGGCCGCTGGTCAATCAGGCGATGCAGAACACCATGCGCATCACATCCATGGTGATCTTCATTCTGATTGGATCCACGGTGTTCAGCCTGGTCTTCCAGGGCGTCGACGGCTCGCGCTGGATTGAACACCTGCTGAGCCATGTGCCGGGCGGACAAGTCGGCTTTCTGATTTTCGTCAACATCTTCGTATTCTTCCTCGCCTTCTTCCTCGACTTTTTCGAGATCGCTTTCATCATCATTCCGCTGCTGGTGCCCGTCGCAGACAAGCTCGGCATCGACCTCGTCTGGTTCGGGGTACTGCTCTGCGTCAACATGCAGACGAGCTTCATGCACCCTCCCTTCGGGTTTGCGCTGTTCTACCTGCGCGGCATCGCTCCGAAGGAGGTGCTGTCCCGTGACATTTACCTCGGAGCGCTGCCGTGGGTCGGATTGCAACTCGTACTGGTGGCGATCGTGATCTTCTGGCCTGCGAGCGTCACCTATTGGATCGACAAGCGATCGAACGTCGATCCGGCTGCGATCCGCATCGAGCTGCCGAAAACCGACAGCGGTGACGGCGACATGTCGACAGTAAACTTCAAATAGGAGTGGCTGCGCTCTTCTCCCGCATGGCGGCCGCTTGACAGCATGGGTGATATCGTCAGTATACCTCTCATTTAGGACCACTGACTTCAACGGCACATGCAGATCGATCTCCGCACCGGAAAGCACAGCATCGAGGACGCGATCTCCGACACGATCAAGCGCTGCCAGCAGAGCCAGCCGACACTCAACGCCTTTGTCCGGATCGACCGCGACGGCGCGCTTGCCGCAGCGCGCACCGTCGATGCGAGCGGGGCAGCCGCCGGACCGCTCGCCGGTGTTCCGGTCAGCGTCAAGGACATCCTGAATGTCTGCGGCCTGCCGACGAACTGGGGTTCGCGGCTGATGCAGGACGCCGCTCCCGCCGCGGCGGATACGATCGCGGTCGCGCGGCTGCGCAAGGCCGGAGCAATCATCATCGGCAAGAGCACGACCACCGAATTCGCCCATACCATGATGGGCTCCTCGCCCCTGACCGGACTCACCATCAATCCCTGGAATCCGGCGGCGACGTGCGGCGGATCGAGCTGCGGCGGCGGGGTGTCCGTCGCCGCGGGCCTGGTACGCCTTGCGCTCACCACGGACGCGGGCGCATCGACGCGGCTGCCGGCCGCCTGCACAGGCGTGCTCGGACTGAAACCCACGCTCGGCCGTATCCCGCACGATCTCGTGCCGGAAGGGTTTGCCAACTTCATCCATCTCGGCATGATCACGCGCAGTGTCGCGGATATGGCGCTCGCGCTCGAAACCATGGCCGGCCCGGCGCCGAGCGATCCACATTCGCTCGGCCTGCCGCGGTTCGACGCATCACAGATCAGCACGCAGGCAGAAAACCTCACCGGCAAGCGCATCGGCCTCATCATGCAGGTCGGTAACGCGCGCGTTAGCCGCGGGATGATCGAGACGATTCGGCGTGTTGCGAAGACGTTGGAGGGGTACGGCGCCTCCGTTACGGATATCGAATGGGCGATGGACAATCCGGAACCGACCTGGCGCATCCTTCAGCAGTCGAACTGGGCGGCGCGGCTCGGCAAGATTATCGACGAGGTCGAGAACAAGATCGAGACGAGCTTGACCGAAGGCGTGCGCGTCGGTCTTTCCTATTCCGGACAGGACCTTCAGGGTGCACTCAACAAGCGTACCGCGCTGTTCCGGCATGTGCAAAAGCTGTTTGACGGGTTTGACTTCTTGCTGACGCCGGCAATGAGCCGGGAGCCGCTGGATGCGCTGCACAAGCCGCTCGATCCGATCAGCATCGACGGGGAGGTGGTCGGCGACATGCGACGCGAATGGACGCCGTATCTCAGTCTGTTCGATCTGACCGGGCATCCCGCGATCAGCGTGCCTGCCGGCCTCTCGGACAGCGGTGTTCCGCTGGCGTTCCAGCTCATCGCCCCTTGGTATGAGGAGGCCAGACTGCTCGGAGCCGTCGCATTCCATGAGCAGCACCACCCCTGGCAACTTCTCGACGCGCAGTGATGAGGTAAGGTGTCGGACCGAGCGCAGGGAGCATGACGCAGATGGCACACGACAACGACGGCGAAGGCATCGGCGCCCGGGCGCCCCGGAAAGAAGATGCCCGGCATCTACACGGCCGCGGCCAATTCACCGCCGACATTCGCATCCCGGGGATGCGCGAAGTCGCGTTCCTGCGCAGCCCCGTGGCGCACGCGCTCATCATGCGACAGAGCAAGCCGCAAGGCTCCGAGGATTGTGTCTTCTTTCACAGCGATCTCGCCGGAGTCGCGCCGATCACCACCCGCTCCTCCATTCCCGGCTACAAGGTCTCCGACTATCCCGCGCTGGCAAACGGACGCGTGCGCTTTGTCGGCGAGATCGTGGCGATGTGCGTCGCCGACAACCGGGCGGCGGCGGAAGATCTCTGCGAGCTCGTCGATGTCGATTACGATGCAATCCCTGTGATTGCATCGAGCACCGCCGGCCGCCAACGCGAGGCGACGCTGCTGCATCGCGAATGGGGCGATAATCTCTTCCTCGAAACCAACTTCGATCGCGGCATGGATGGGATCGCCCAAACGGCGCCAATTAGCGTCGAGCTGGAACTGTCGACCGCCCGGCAAGTCATGCATCCGATGGAAGGCAAGGGCCTTGTTGCGTGGTGGGACCATCGCGCTGGGCAGCTTGTCGTGCATACCTCCACGCAGGTGCCGCATCTGATCCGCATCGGCCTGGCCGAATGTCTCGGCATTCCGCAGGCGATCGTGCGCGTGGCGCCGCCCGATGTCGGCGGCGGCTTCGGCTACAAATGCATGCTGATGCCGGAGGAGATCGCGGTGGCCTGGCTGGCGCTGACGCAGAAGCAGCCGTTCCGCTGGATCGAGGACCGCCGCGAGCATCTGACCGCCGGCGCAAATGCGCGCCAGCACGAATACAAATTGAAGGCCTATGCCGACGCGCGCGGACGGCTGCTCGGTCTCGACGCCGAAGTGTCGGTCGATTGCGGCGCCTATTCGGTATGGCCGTTCTCGGCCTGTCTCGAAGCCGCGCAGGCCGGCGGAAACCTTCCGGGCCCCTACGACCTCAAATCCTATCGCTGCAAGACCTATTCGGTCGCAACCAACAAGCCGCCCTTCGCTCCATACCGAGGCGTGGCGCGACCGGGCGTCTGTTTCGCGATCGAACTGACCATCGATGCCATCGCGAAGGCGGTTGGACGCGAGGCGTGGGAAGTGCGCATGGAAAATCTCGTCGCGGCCGCGGCGATGCCCTACACCAACATCACCAACAAGCATTACGACAGCGGCGACTACCCGGCTTCGCTTCTGGAAGTAAAGCGCATGATCGATTTCGACGCGCGGCGCAAGCTGCCTGCACGCGACGACAAAGGCCGTTATCTCGGGATCGGCTTTGCGACCTATACAGAACAATCTGCGCACGGCACCAAGGTGTTTGCCGCCTGGGGGCTCCCGCTGGTGCCGGGCTTCGATCAGGCCCATGTCAAGCTCACGCCCGACGGCGCGCTCGAAGTCAAAGCCGGTATCCACACGATCGGACAAGGGCTCGAGACCACGCTGGCGCAGGTCGCGCATGAAATGACGCGCGTTCCGCTGAAGGATATCCGGGTGACGCTGGGCGACACCGCGACCACGCCCTTCTCCACGGGCGCCTATGCCTCTCGCGGTATCGTGATGACTGGCGGCGCGGTGTCACGCGCGGCGGACATCGTTGCCGGCCGCATCAAAGCCATCGCGGCGCATCTGCTGCAGGTCAAGCCGGACGATATCAGTTTCCGCGAGGGCCGGATTTTCGGCGGCGCCGCGAATGTCTCCTATGCGGACGTTGGCCGCGCCTGGTACATCCGCCCCGACGAATTGCCTGACGATGTCGACCGCGCCGGCCTGGAAGCGACGGCCGCCTACAAGCCCGAGGTCGACAGCGGCGTCTTCTCCTATGCGAGCCACGCCGCCTATGTCGCCGTGGACGCCAGGACCGGTCTCGTGGAAATCCTCGACTACGCCATCGTCGAGGATTGCGGGCGCATGGTGAACCCGATGATCGTCGAAGGGCAAACCTTCGGCGGGGCAGCGCAGGGTGTGGGCACAGCGCTGTTTGAAGAGAGCCCCTATGACGACAATGGCCAGCCGCTGGCCTCGACCTTGATCGATTACCTGTTGCCGGGGCCGACTGAACTGCCGCGTTTCCGCATCCATCATATGGAAACACTGTCGCCCTATTCCGCACATGGCATCAAGGGCGTCGGCGAAGGCGGCGCGATCGCGCCGTCAGCAGCGATCGTCAACGCCATCAACGATGCGCTTTCGCCGCTGAATGCCGTGCTGCGCGACATCCCGGCGACGCCGGAGCGCATACTTGCCGCCATCGCGAAAGGCGGACGCGCCAACACCAGGGATGCGGCATGAAACCGGCAGTTCTGGATTACGCGCGGGCGCGGACGCTCGACGACGCGCTCGAGTGGCTCGCCGCCGGCGATGGACAGGTCAAGGTGTTCGCCGGCGGCCAGTCGCTTGGGCCCATGCTCAATCTGCGCCTCGCGCGCCCGGCCAAACTCATCGATATCAGACACATCCCGCAATTGCGCGCGATCGAGGCGGACAGCCGCATGTTCTCGCTCGGCGCGACCTGGACGCATGCCGAGATCGAAGACGGCATGCTCGAAGACCCGACGCGCGGGCTTCTGCCTTTCGTCGCCCGCGGCATCGCCTATCGCGCGGTGCGCAATCGCGGCACAGTGGGCGGCAGCCTTTCGCACGCCGATCCAGCAGCGGACTGGGTGTCCACGATGGCCGCGATCGGAGCCATCATCGAAATCCGCAGCGCCATAGCCCCAGCGCGATCCGTCGTAGCGCACGACTTCCTGCGCGGCGCATTCACGCCGCAACTTGCGGCGGAGGACATCCTGTGCGCCGTGCAGATCCCGCGATTCTCCCCCGATATGCGTTGGGGCTACTACAAGGTCTGCCGCAAGACCGGCGAGTTTGCCAAGGCGATCGGCGCATGCGTCGTCGACCCGAGGCTGGATATCTGCCGCGTCGTCGCTGGTGCCCTGAATCGCCGCCCGCTGCTGTTGACGCGCACGGCCGCAGCATTACAGCAGGACGGCACGGACAAGGCCACCGCCCTTGTCCGCGACGAGATCGAGGACATGCTCGCTACGCTCGACGTCGCACATCGGCAGCAACTCGCCGTGGCTGTGGAGCGTAGCCTGGCGCAGCTCAACGATCCCTGGAGATCCTGACATGCTAGCGATCGATATCTCGCTTTCGGTGAATGGCCGATCGGTGCGCACCAGCGCGGAGCCGCGCACGCAATTGCTAGAATTGCTGCGCGAAGATCTCAACCTGACCGGCGCGCATGCCGGTTGCGAACAGGGCGTCTGCGGTGCCTGCACAGTGGTTGTCGACGGCAAGCCGCAGCGCTCTTGCATCAGCTATGCCGGAGACGCCGATGGCGCCTCGGTGACGACGATCGAGGGATTCGACAACGATCCGCTCATGGGTGAGCTGCGCGCCGCGTTCACCAGGCATCACGGCCTGCAATGCGGCTTCTGCACGCCCGGCATGCTGATCACGGCACGTGATATCGTGGTTCGCCTTGGAGAGGTTACGCCGGCGCGCATCCGCGAGGAACTGTCGGGCAATCTGTGCCGCTGTACCGGCTATGTCGGCATCGTCGAGGCGATCCTAGAGGTCAGCGCAGGCAAGCAGCCGGCCGCAACTGTCGCTGCCGCCGTAGCCACCGCGGTCCGAACCGCCCCGCCAGCGTCCGAATTCGTGAAGCAGGCTGTTTCACCAGCCAAGAGACCTGCTTCGGCAAGTGTCGCGGCCACGCCGTCACGGCAAGGATGGACCTCGATCCAACAGCGGCTTCAGATCGCCTCGTCACCGGCCGACGTATGGACGAAGCTCACTGATCTGAAACAGGTCGCGACCTGCCTGCCCGGCGCGGAAATCACGACCATTGACGGCGACCACATCGAAGGCCGCATGCACATGGCGCTGGGGCCGATGAAAGTTGCGTTCAAGGGCGACGGCAATGTTACCCTGGATGCGACGGCCCGTCAGGGCCGCATGACCGGCCGCGGACGCGACACTGGATCTGGATCGAGCGCCGAGGGCGAAGTCGAATGGCACGTGTTGCCTGGCGACGCCGATCCGGCTGCCGCGAGCACCCTGGCCATCACTTTGTCATGGCGTTTGAGCGGCCGGCTGGCGCAGTTCAATCGCGCCGGTCTGGTGCAGGACGTTGTGCAGCGCCTGACGTCTGACTTCACGGCTAATCTCGAACGTTCGCTGAAGGGCGAAACGGCTTCGTCGGACCTATTCAAGCCAATCAGCTTCTGGTCCCTGGCATGGGCCATCCTGAAGGGCCGCCTGACCGGACGGCGCTGATCATCGCGATCGGGAGATCGACCTTACCTTCACCATCTGCAGTACCAACCTGCAGGAATTCGTCGGTTGACGTAGGAAATCGTTGCCTGTGTAGCGGGGGGCGACTCGAAGGACAAGAATTCAACTCCCTCCACAATGGGATTGTCCGCCAGGAACGTTTCACCTGCGCGGCCGTACGGCGAGCCATTGATTGCCACGACCTCAATCGAGAAGCGGCACATGGTTCGGCTCCGTTGCATCGCCATCATTCGGCACGAGGCCGCGCTGGCGCTCACAGATAGGATTTCGGCAACAGCATATGGATGCCCTTGTTGCCGTCGACGAGCTGGGTGACCCGCAGATTTCCGGCAAGCGAGCAGAGCATATAGGCCTGGTTGCGAGACAGGTTGGTGCGCGCGCAGATATGCTTGACCATCTCGCGCACCGCCTGCCTCGCGGCATCGTCGAGATCCTCATCGAGGCCGATCGACATCAGATGCGTCGAACTCTCGGCAAACGGCCATGACAGCTCCATGTCCTTACGCACCGTCAGGCGGAACGTGCCGGTCACGCCAGTTTCGAGCGCGGTAATGCAAACTTCGCCATCGCCCTGCACGCCATGTCCGTCGCCGGCGAAGAACAGCGCGCCTTCATTGTAGACCGGCAGATAGAGCGTCGTGCCGGGACGAAGCTCCTTATTGTCCATGTTGCCACCGAAGCTGCGCGGTACCGGCGAGCCGCAACGGCCCCAGGCCGCCGGCGGCGCGGTGGCAATGATGCCGAAGAACGGGTCAAGCGGGATCTCGAGGCCCCAGGGCATCACGCAGACATTGCGTTCATGATCGACCTTCGGATGAATCGTTTCGTATTCCGTGAACTCATCCGGCAAGGTACCCAGCAGCGGCAAGATCGACACGAAGCCCCAGTCCTGCCGCACCTTCACGCTGAGAATGTCGACCTGGAGGACATCGCCGGGCCTCGCACCCTTCACGTAGACCGGGCCTGTGATGAAATGCGGGCCGGGTCCCTGGGCCAGCGTGTCCAGCGCCAGCAGATAGTCGGCCGGCACGATGCTGCGATCCTCCGGCAGGCATTCCTTTCCACCGGCGGGGAAGGAATGCAGCGTGACAGTGTCGCCGGACGCGACCTCCAGAACCGGCGGCGTGGTGCTGTCGAGATAGCCCCAGACCATGTTCTCGGGTGCGGAGGAAATTTCATGACGGCGCGACATGGGCTTGCTTTCTTGTTGTGATGTCAGATGGCGATGTGGCGACTTAACAACTCGCGGCTCGACTGATCCATGCGGCCCGCTTCGACTACCGAGCCGCGCGACAGCACGACGAAGGCGTCGGCAAGGCTGACGGCGAAGTCGAGATATTGCTCGACCAGAAGCAGCGAGATCCTGCCCTTGAACGAGGCCAGCACATCCTTGATCGCGGCCACGAGATTGGGCTGGATCCCTTCGGTCGGCTCGTCGAGGATCAAGAGGCCCGGCCTCGTGACGAGCGCGCGGGCGATCGCAAGCTGCTGCTGCTGTCCACCGGAGAGCGCGCCGCCGGCGCGTCGCCACATCTGACTGAGCACGGGAAACAGCGCGATAGTTTCGTCCACGACGTCCGTTCCGAACGTGCCGTGCGCACGGGCCGCAGCCTCGATGTTCTCGCCGACCGTGAGTTCTGAGAAAATCTCGCGGCCCTGCGGCACGTAGGCCAGTCCGGCCGCCGAGCGCCGATGCGACGACCAGTCCGATATCTCAGTGTCGTCGACCAGCACGCGGCCTCGTGACGCCGGCAGAATGCCCATCAGGCATTTCAGCAGTGTGGTCTTCCCCGCGCCGTTGCGACCGAGCACGGCAAGACACTCGCCGGGCATGATCTCGAAGCCCACCTTGCGCAGAACCTGCGCGCTGCCGTAATGCTGATCGAGGCTCTCGACGCGGAAGCGCATGCCTATCGTCCCAGATAGACGTCGATGACGCGCGCGTCCGCCCTTGCATTCGCCATCGAGCCCTCGAACAACGTCTTTCCTTCGTGCAGGACCGTGACGCGATCGGCGATCTGCTCGACGAAATCCATGTCGTGCTCGACCACGACGATGGCACGATCGGCGCGCTTGAGACTTCGCACGAGAGCGGCCGTGCGTTCGGTCTCTTCGTCTGTCAAGCCTGCGACCGGCTCGTCCAGCATCAGCACGGACGGGTTTGACGCCAGGACCATGCCGATCTCCAGCCACTGCTTCTGTCCATGTGCGAGTTCGGATGCGGAGCGATTGGCCAGGGCCAACAGGCCGACAGCATCCAGAACCTCTGCGACGCGCTGATCGAGTTCGGCTCTCGAGAGAGACCATTTCAGCCCGCCCTGCGCACCGATCTCGATGTGCTGGCGTACGTTCAGGCCCTCGAAGATGCTCGGCTTCTGGAATTTCCGCCGGATGCCCGCACGGGCGATCTGGGATTCACCGGCGCGCAGCACATCGGTGGCGTCGCCAAAGATCACCCGGCCCTTCTTGGGTTGCGTGATGCCGGAGATCACGTCCAGCAACGTCGTTTTGCCCGCGCCGTTCGGCCCGATCACCGCCCGGACCTCGCCGAAATCGATCGCCAGCGACAGCGTGTCGATGGCACGAAAACTGCCGAACTCGACCGTCACCGCGTCGATCACCAGCGCGGTCCCGCTCACCGGTTCAGCTCCGCCGGTTCGGAAGACAGCCGTGAGATCAGCGGGCGATGAAGCCTGAACCTGGCGAGATCGACGAGCCCGTTCGGGAATACGAACACGACCAGCACGATGAGCCCCGAAAGGATGAACGGCCAGAGCTCGGGCGCCGCAGCCGACAGCCAGAACTTGATCGCATTGACCAGCACCGCGCCGATGACGGCGCCGATCAGGTGCCCTCGTCCGCCGATCGCGACCCAGACCGCGATTTCGAGCGACAGATCGGGCGCGAGCAGCCGGGGATTGATGATGCCGACCTGCGGCACATAGAGCATGCCGGCGAGTGCCGCGATCAGCGCCGACAGGCACCAGACGGCGAGCTTCAACAACAAGGTGTCATAGCCGAGCGTGCGCAGCCTCACCTCGTCGTCCCGCGCCGCGATCATGAGCATGCCGAATCGGCTCTGCAGCAGCAGGCGGCAGCCAAGCATCGTCAAGGCAAGGACAACGACCGAGATCGCCGCGATCGAGATGACGACGCCGCGCGAGCCGATCGGCCAATCGAAGATGACGGCGAACCCGGTCATGCCATTGTTGCCGCCGAAGCCGGTATCGTTGCGGAACATCAGCAGCATCGCGACATAGACCAGCGCCTGGGTGATGATCGCGAAATAGACACCGCCGACGCGGGAGCGGAACGAGACGTAGCCGAACACGCCGGAGATCAGGAGAGTCACGGCAACAGCGACAAGCGCAGCATAGACAAAGTAGCCAAAGCCCGCCCAATAGAACGGGAACGCCGTCCAGCCCATGAACTGCATGAAGTCCGGCACCTTGCCGGTGACCTCGAATGAATGCTTGAGGAGATACATCGCGACGACATAACCGCCGATGCCGAAGAACAGCCCGTGCCCGAGCGAGAGGATGCCGAGATAGCCCCAGATCAGGTCGAGCGACAGCGCCAGCACCGCGAAGGCCGCGAGTTGCCCGATGGCATTGGCGAGATAAGCGGACAAGCCGAACGGAACCGCAATGGACGTGACCAGCGACAGCGCTACCGCAAGCACTGCAGCCAACACAGCCAGGAACGGCCGGTCCGACCAGATTGAGCTCATTTCCGGCGTCCCTTGATGGCGAACAGGCCTTCCGGCCGCCATTGCAGGAAACCGATGATCATCAAGAGCACGATGACCTTGGCCGCAACCGCGCCCCACAGCGGCTCGATCAGCACATTGATCTGTCCGATGCCAAGGGCTGCGACGATGGTGCCGGCGATCGTGCCGACGCCGCCGAGCACCACCACCATGAAGCTGTCGATGACAAAGTTCTGTCCCATCTGCGGATTGACGCTGTAGATTGGCGCAAGCGCCAACCCTGCCAATCCTGCAAGTCCCGAACCAAGTCCGAACGCCAGCATGTCGACGCGGCGCACGGCGATGCCAATACAGCCGGCCATGGTCCGATTCTGGGTCACGGCCCGGATGTTCAGCCCCAGCGGGGTCAGGCGCATCAAGCCCCAGGTCAGGCCAAGCGTGACCACCGCAAACGCGATCGCAAACATGCGGTTCCAGGTAAAGATGAAATCACCGATCACGGGCACCCCGCCGGTGACGTAGAACGGGGTGACGAATTGGAGGTTCTGTGTGCCGAAGGTCACGCGCACCAGATTGATCAGGAACAGGCTGACCGCCCAGGTCGCAAGCAGGCTCATCAGCGGACGGCGATAGAGATGGCGCAGAAGGATCGCTTCCAGCCCGATGCCGATCGCAGCGGTCACCAGGAAGACAGCGGGAATCGCAATGATGAGATACCACTGCAGCAGGCCGGGCGCGATCAGCCGCAAGGCTTCCTGCACCAGCCAGGTGATATAGCCGCCGAGCATGATGAACTCGCCTTGCGCGAGATTGATTACGCCCATCAGGCCGAAGATGACCGCCAGCCCGATCGCGGCCATGAACAGGATGCTCGCGAAACTCAGGCCATTGTAAAGAGTGGCGAGCGTGTCGCCGATCGTGATGCCCCGACGGATCGCTGCGCTCGCCGCATCGACGGCGCGCCTGAAGTCAGTATTGGCGCCGTAGGCGGGATCGTTTGTCAGCGGTCCTACCAGCGCCAGCGCGTGCCGTTCCGGCCTGGACGCGATGCGGCCGATCGCGGCGATGCGCTTGTCCATGTCGGGTGAGTTCAAAGCGGCGCCCTGCGCAACTGCCGAGATCTGCGCTTTCAGGCCAGGATTGCTCTCGTCGCGGCCGGCAGTCTCGAACAGTTGCTCGGGCAGATTCGAGGCCTGCCGTTCCAGCGTGCGCAGGGCTGCAGCGCGGCGTGCGGGATCCGGCGAGCTGCGCAAAGCGAGCGCCGCGTCGGCTGTCTCAAACACCGCTCTGTTCTTCAGGCTAAGCAATGGCAAGCGGCTGCGGTCGGCGGCGCTCCGTGCCGCCCGCGTCAGCGCGTCAACCGACCCGTCAGCCGAGGCGACGAGGGCGCCCGTGGCATCGCAGGACAGTTTCCGATCCATCACGCTGCGTGCAATCGGCGCGGCCCAGGCGCGATCGTCGGGGGAGCCCTCCGCCGCGATGTCGATCATTGCGCGACCTGCCTCCCCCATCGCCGCCGCGTCGCCGCACACTTTGCCGATCAGATCGGCCCGCTCCATGGCATAAGCGGTCGAGCACCACGCGACAACGAGCACCCACAACACAAGCGCAAGGCCACGAATCATGCGCGACCATCCGAGCGAAGCCGACGGGCCAGGCGAGCCTGCGATCACGGATCAACTGTAAGGGCTAAACGGAACAGGTTTTGGCGTGTCCTTGGACTGCCAAAGAATGTCAAAGCCCTGCTTCTCGTTGACCGAACCGATGAAGACGCCACGCGAGACATAGTTGTTGTCGGCCGTCATCGAGAGCTTGTATCCGGACGGACAATCGAAGGAGAGACCCGCGAAAGCCTTCGTCACCTCCGGCACATCGAACGAATTGGCCTTGGCTGCCGCCATGGCCCAGAGGTGAACCGCATCATAGGCCGAGACCATCGGATCGATGGCGACGTCCGCCTTGAACGGCACGTTGTTGGCCTTCACGTAATCGGCCCACTGCTTGAGGAAAGCCGTATTCGCCGGCGCCTTGGCGTTCTGCAGATAAGCCCAGCAATTGAGATGGCCGACCAGCGGCTCCGTATTGAGACCTTCGAGATCGGCTTCGACCATGTCGAGCCCGAGCACCGGCACGTCGGTGGCCTTGATCCCCTGATTGGCGAATTCGCGTAGGAAGTCCGGGATTGACGAACCAACCACCGTCAGCACCACGATCGGCTTGCCGCCGCCCGCGTCCGCGAAGGCGCGGATCTGGTTGACCAGCGTCTGGAAGTTGGAGAAGCCAAGCGGGACGTACTCTTCCTTCCACGCGCTCTCGGCGATGCCCTTGGACTTCCAGTAACCCTTGAGCTGCTTGTTGATCGTACGCGGCCAGACGTAATCCGAGCCGAGCATGAAGAAGCGCTTGGCGCTGACACCGTCTTCGCTCATCAGATAATCGACCGCCGGCAGCACCGAGCTCGCGGGTGGCGAATTGACATAGACGACGTTCTTGGAGTTCTCGTCACCCTCGAAATGCAGCGGGTAGAACAGCAGCCCGTTGGCCTGCTCCACCACGGGAAGCACGGTTTTGCGCGAGACCGAGGTCCAGCAGCCGAACAGTGCGGCAACCTTGTCCTGGTCGAGCATCTGCTTGCCAATCTGCGCGTAGAGCGGCCAGTCGGAGGCGGGATCGGAGACCATGACCTCGATGGTGCGGCCGTTGACGCCCCCCTTCGCGTTGATTTCCGACGCCGCCATCTTCACGACGTGATTCAAGCGGCCCTCGATGTTGGCCATCGTCCCCGACGACGAAAACAGGCAGCCGAGCTTGACCGTGCCGCCGGCTGCATTTGCGGAACGCACGATTGCCGGCATAGCGACCGATGTCGTCAGCGCCGCCGCCGCGCCAAGTCCAGTTCCGCGAAGAAACGAACGCCGTGAAAACCTTGCCATGGATCGGACCTCTGCTCTCCGAGTGCTGTCCGATTTCAAATCATGGCATTTGGTCAGGCAACGCCAAATAGTATTCAGGTGTGCTCAAGCGCTCGGCAAGGACTTTGCTTCTCGAAGCGTGATGTCACTTTTGCCATTTAGGATGTTACCTTTGCCTTGCGGGGCGACCGCAATGACGCAATGTGCGCAACACCCGCGATGCATCAAACGGCGTTGCGTCATGCCGGCAGCGCAAGCATCGCGTCTCTATCAAATGGCTGAAATCTATGCGATATGCCCGTAATCGGTCATGTATGAGGGTCCACGCCGATGCGCCGCTCACAGCACACTGAACACGAAATTTTATTCCTGCTCGAAGAGGCAGATGCCGGCATTTCGATTGCCGAAATTTGTAGCACGGCCCGTGTCTCGCTGCGGACCTTCTATCGTTGGCGCAAGCGTTATGGCGGTCTCACCTCGGCCGCCCTTCGTCATCTGCGGGAGCTTGAGATCGAGAACCAGCGCCTGCGCACCATGCTCGACAAGCTGTCGGAGAACCGCCACGACGGCCGCGCGAGAGCAACGCTGGACAAAATCCCGCGTCAGGATTTCGGCTCGAGCCGGGCGTCGGTGGAAGCTGCAGAGCGGTCGCGCGGCGCCTGCCTGGGTCGTTTTGCCTCGATCCGCTACATGCGCTGACGCCTTCAAACGAGGCGGCATTTCGCTGATTTCGAACAACAATTTTGGCCCGCCCGGTATGGCTGGACGGTTGCCAAGCCGCTGGTGAGCAGCTTTGTTGCAATCGAAAGCTGAGCAGATCCGTTCCTTCCCCTGCCAGCGCTGGAGAGTATTTCATGATGACGGCGAAGCGACCCGCGAAACAATCCGATCGGGACGTCTGGCGCGTCGGCGTGCTTTTTTGGCGTACCGGTTTGATGGCGGTCTCGGAATCCGAGCATTTCTTCGACACGGCGCTCGCCATGTAGGAGATCAACGAAGCTGGCGCCATCCTCGGTCGCGAGATCGAAGTCGTCGCCTACGATCCCGGCTCGATCCCCGAAACCTATCGCAAGATGGCCGACCGACTGCGGGAGGGCGCTCGGCTGTTCGAATGGCGCAACCGTAGCGCCAGGCCCGGTCAGATCCGGGACGGACGATGGCTCATAGGAATGGGCATGGCGGCAGCGACGCGCCGGCCTGCGCGGGATTTGCGCGATCTGGAGTGCAAGCGGCAGCAGTTATAGCGCTAACCCGGCCACGACAAGGCTCGTCACGAGCCAATAGGCAAAGAGCACCCCGAGCGATCCCTTGGACATCAGCATCGACCGCCGGAAAGCATCTTCGGCCTTGTCGCCGATGACGATCGCGAGCACCAGCGGCGCTAACAGATAGAACAGCTTCTTGAAGAGATAGCCGACGACGCCGAAGCCGAGCTTCATGACGACGTCGAGATAGGAGTTCGGCACCGAGTAGCCGCCACTACATAGATGATCACGATCAGGGGCGCGATGATGACAAACGGAATCCGCATCAAGGCGGCGAATATCGGAACGGTGAGCAGCACCAGCGCGACGGCGACCACGTTACAGCCGAGTATCAGGTCAGGCAGCTCTGGTTGCATCTGAAATACGATACTCCGACAGGATCGCCTTCAGCGCGGCTTGAATTCCGATAATACGTCCCTTCTTCTTGAGGCACGCCCCACTGTGGGAGGATCAGCGAAGCTCAGACGAGGTTTGGCCCTGCGCCGATGCGAGAAGCCTCTCGAGAAAATGGGGATCTGTGTGCGGCACAAACCGATCGAACGCGTCGATCGTGACACTTTTGAACAGTCCCGCCCGCATGTACGGCTCGTTGGCAAGAAAGACCTCGACCGCTTCGCGCGTATCGTGACGCAGCATCAGAAACATGCCCTCGACGACAGCGCCATCGGCTGACAACAGGGCGCCGCCCTGCTCGAGCCAGCGGCGGTTTTCGATCATGTAAGCGATATGCACATCGCGGATCGCGAGACGCTCCTCTGCACCGCCGTTTCGGTAGAGGCCGCGGATGATTGTCAGCATGGCGGCCTCATGCGACATCCGTGATGCGACCTGGGGCCGGATTCCGAATTGCCTCGAACTGCTGCAGCAGCCGCTGCTCTTCCCGTTTCGCCATCTCCGCATTCGCCCGCTTGACGTGACCGAATCCTCTTATTTTTTCCGGCAGTATTGCGAGCTTCGCCGCGATGTCGAGTGTAGCCGGCGACAGGCCGGCCAGAAGGCGGTCGACTAGCGCCTTGTAGTCATCGATCAGACGTCGCTCAAATCGCCGTTCCTCGGTATAGCCGAACGGATCGAACACCGTTCCGCGCAGGACACGCAAACGTGCGAGCACCGCGAAAGCACGCAACATCCAGGGACCAAATGCGATTTTCTGCGGCACCGCGCTTCCGGCGCGTGGCCGTGCCAGAAATGGGGGCGCGAGATGGAAACGGAGCTCGAAGTCTCCCTCGAACTGCTGCCGTAGCGCAGCGATGAATTCAGGCCTCGAATAAAGTCGGGCGACCTCGTACTCGTCTTTGTAGGCCATGAGCTTGAACAACGCGCTCGCAATGATCTTCGTCAAAACGAACCTATTGGCGTCCTTCAGCTTGTGCTGCTCCATCGCGGCGCAGTGAGCGACGAAAGTCTGATACGATGTCGCGTAGCTTGCGTTCTGGTACCGGGTGAGTTCGTCGGCTCGCCGGTCGACCAGAGCCTCCCAGCGCTCCGGCTGCATCAAGGTGACGGACTGGGTGGCGCATGTAGGAATCCCCTGTGCGGCGACAACACGACCGCAAGCAAATGCACGCTTGTTCGCATCCACCGCCACTCCGTTGAGGGTAATCGCCTGGATCATCGCGGCCTCGCTCACCGGGATCAGTCCCTGCTGCCAGGCGTGTCCGACCAGGATCATATTGGCGCCTGTCGTCTCGCCGAACTGCTCTTGAGCCAATTGCTGAGCATCGAAACTCGACACACTGTCCGCGCCGGCTGCATGACGAACTTTGGCCAAGAGGTCGTCGCGCCGTGGATCTGCATCTGGATCGCGGGTGAATTCCGCAGTCGACCCCAGATGGGTATTGACCAGGATGCGGGTCCTATCCTTCCGAACCGTCCCGAGACTGTCGGGCAGGCAACCGACGATGAGGTCGCCCATTACCACCCCGTCGGCCTCGCCCCAGTCGATGCGGGGCTGGTTGATCGCGCTCCCGCTTGCTGCGATCCGAAGGTGGCACATCACGGAGCCGCCCTTCTGCGCAAGCGCCGTGAAATCGAGCTCGGCCACCTGCAAACCGTCGAGATGGGCAGCCATTGCGATGATGGCACCAACCGTGATGATGCCGCTGCCGCCGACGCCGGCCACGAGAAGATTGTGCGGCCGCCCGTCAGGCAACTCCAACGATGGCCGCGGAAGGGAGTTGGCGTGAGCAATCCAATCCCGGCCTGACGCCGGCTGTTTGCGCAGCCCTCCGCCCAGAACAGAGACGAAGCTCGGGCAGAAGCCCTCAACGCAGGAAAAGTCCTTGTTGCACGACGTCTGATCGATCGCGCGCTTGCGGCCGAGATCGGTCTCAAGCGGCACAATCGAAAGGCAGTTGGACGCCTTTCCGCAGTCGCCACATCCTTCACATACGGCGCTGTTGATGAACATCCGTCGGGCCGGATCGGGGTATGCGCCCTTCTTCCTCCGCCGACGTTTCTCCGCGGCACAGGTCTGATCATAGATCAGCACCGTGACGCCCTTGATCGCGCGCAATTCGCGCTGGACCGGATCGAGATCGAGTCGATCATGGATGGTAACCCCGTCCAGCACCGTCCCCGCATAACGAGCGGTGTCGTCGGTAACGATCACCACCCTCTTCGCCCCTTCACTCGCCACCTGCCGCGCGATCTGAGGAACCGTAAGTTGGCCGTCGACCGGCTGGCCCCCCGTCATCGCCACGGCATCGTTGAACAGGATCTTGTACGTAATGTTGTGCCCCGCGGCGATCGATTGCCGGATGGCGAGATGACCGGAATGGAAGTAGGTGCCCTCGCCCATGTTCTGAAAAACGTGGGGCGTGGTGGTGAAGGCCGCCTGCCCCACCCAATCGACTCCTTCGGCGCCCATCTGGGTCAGTCCGGACGTCTGCCGATCCATCCAGCTCGCCATATAGTGACAACCCACTCCGGCAAGGGCGATGCTCCCCGCGGGAATCCTGGTGGACGAGTTGTGCGGGCAGCCTGAGCAGAAGTATGGCAGCCGCCGCATGCCGTCCGCCGCATTGCTCAACGAAACCGACCGTTCAAACAGGCCAAGCCTGTCGCTAAAGGCGAGGTCTGGCCGCACGTTGGAGAGCCAGGCCGACAGCGGCGGTGCAAGCGAAGAAGGACGATGCTGGCCAAGCGCCGTGATAAGGGGCGATCCGTCAAGGCTACCGCGCCCCGAAACGCTCGGCCTGCGATCCGCAGGCCAGTTGAAGATCGCATCCTTGATCTGCCCTTCAACGAGGTTTGCTTTCTCCTCCACGACCAAGATGTGTTTCAGTCCATGCGCGAACTGCCCCAAGCGGTCGCGATCGAGCGGAAATGTCAGACCTGGCCGCCAGATTCTGACGCCCTTCTCCGCCAGAGCCTGCTGCGGCAAGCCGGCGCGCTCAAACACTTCCAGAACGTCCTTCGCGTTCTTGCCAATGGCAACAATGCCGATGTCAGCGCCTGGTGCGTCAACCAGCATTCTGTCCAACGGATTTGCCCGCGCGAACGCAGCGATCGCTTCCAGGCGATGAGCAATTCGCAGTTCAATGGCAGGGGTCAGAAAATCGCGGGTGGCATATCCGAGACCGCCTTCCGGAAAGCCGCCTCGCGACGGTACCGCAAAGCGCGGCAGCACGGGAACGGCGAAGCCGCGGCTGCTCTCCACCGTTTCGGAGATCGCCTTGAAAGCAACCCAGGCACCGGAAAAGCGCGAAGCCGCCCAGCTCCACAGCCCAAATTCCACATATTCGTCGACGCTTGCCGGATGAACGATCGGAATTCCCCATCCCATCAAGGACATGTCACTGGCGTTCGGGATCGAGGAGGAGGTGGCGGCATGATCGTCGCCAACCGCGAGGACAACACCCCCCTTGACTGAAGCACCAGCGGCATGGCCGTGCCGGATAGCGTCGCCAGCGCGATCAACGCCGGGGCCCTTGCCGTACCAGAGGGCGAATACCCCTTCGACGGTCCGGTTTGGATCGTCTGCGACCCGTTGTGTGCCGGAGACGGCCGTCGCGGCCAAATCTTCGTTGATACCCGGCAGAAATCTGATGTCGTGATCCGCTAATGCGGATTTCGCCCGCCACAGCTCCGTGTCCACGCCGGCGAGCGGCGAGCCGCGATAGCCGCTGACGAAGCCTGCGGAATGGATGCCATCGCGCCGGTCCGCAAGCCGCTGCATCACCAGCATGCGGACGAGCGCCTGCGTGCCCGACGCAAAAACACGCCCTTCGGTTTTGGTGATCGCATCATGGAGGCGATAGTCGAGATCGACGCGGGTTGCAGTTTCGCGAAGGGTCATGATGGATTGCTCTTTTTTCGACTGTTCAGTACTCATGAGGCACCGCGCGATCGACGTCATTGATAGGGTTGATAGTCAGCGACGCGCAGGACCTTTCCGGGATTCATGATGTTGCGCGGATCAAGCGCACGCTTGAGCGAAGCGAGCGCCATCATCGCCGTCCCTCGCTCGGCAACAAGGTAATCCATCTTGCCGGTACCGATGCCATGTTCGCCGGTACACGTACCACCAACGGCATGGGCTCGCGCGATCATGCGGGTGTTCAGCTCCACGATCCGGCGCTTCTCGTCCTCGTCCTCGGGATTGACCAGAACGCAGAGATGAAAGTTGCCGTCGCCGACATGACCGCACAGCGGCGCAATCAGATCGAGCTCGGCAACGTCCTGGCGGGTCTGGGCGATCACGCCAGGTAGCTCGGATATCGGCACGCAGATATCGGTTGGTACTCCCCGCGATCCGGGACGGAGTGCCAGCGCTGCCCACCAGACGTCATGGCGGGCTTGCCAGAGCTTTGTCCGGTCTTCGGTCGCAGTCGCCCATCGGAATGTGCCACCGCCGAACTCCGTCGCAATCGCGGTCATCAGGCCGACCTGTTCATCGACCGCCAGCTGCGTCCCATGAAATTCCAGAAACAGCGTCGGCCGAACGGCAAGATCGAGCTTCGAATAACGGTTGCACGCCTCGATCTGCAGCGCGTCGAGCAATTCCGCGCGTGCCAGCGGGATGGCGCTCTGCGTTGCAGCGACGACGGCCGACACTGCCGCCTCCACGGTTGGAAAGGTGCAGACCGCCGCCCCGATCCGTTCCGGGATCGGTGCAAGCCGCAACGTAACCTCGGTAATGATACCGAGCGTACCTTCGGCACCGACAAACAGACGGGTCAGATCATAACCGGCGGACGATTTCCGCGCGCGAGAGCCGGTGTCGATCAGTTGGCCGTCGGCCAGCACGACGCGTAGCGACATCACCAGTTCGCGCATGGTTCCGTAGCGCACCGCGTTGGTACCGGATGCACGGGTCGATGCCATCCCGCCGATCGAGGCATCCGCTCCCGGATCGATCGGAAAGAACAGCCCCGTGTCCCGCAGGGCGGCGTTGAGCGCCTTGCGGGTCACCCCTGCCTCCACGGTGCAATCGAGATCGGCAGGCGACACCCGGACGACGCGGTTCATTCGCGACAGGTCGATCGTGAGCCCGCCATGCTCAGCGCTGATCTGCCCTTCCGTCGACGTACCGGTGCCGAATGCCACCACCGGACACCGATAGCGATGGCAGATAGTGACCGCATCCACGACGTCCTGCGTCGAGGCCGGAAACAGGACCGCATCGGGCGCGACCGTCACGTGCGAGGTGACGCTGCTCGCGTGATGGCTGCGGATCGCGGCGGACGTCGACAACTTGTCCCCGAATCGCTCGCTCAGCCTCGCGATCGCATCTGGTATGGCGCGCTTCATCCCACCTTGCCCATCTGTCGCTCATCCGGATTTGATGGAGTCGCTGCCGACATTCCAAGGTAGGCGTCGATGACGCGGCTGTCCGCAGCAACATCCGCAGCTTTCCCGGCCAATTGAATCGCTCCGCCTTCGAGCACGTAGGCACGATCGGCAAGACGCAGCGCGGCGCGCGCGTTCTGCTCGATCAGGAGAATCGACACGCCTTCGTTTTTCAGCCGTGCGATGATCCGAAACATTTCCGCGACGATCAGCGGCGCGAGCCCGAGGCTTGGCTCATCGAGCATCAGAAAGCGCGGCTTCAACATCAGAGCCCGCCCCAGAGCCAACATCTGGCGCTCCCCCCCGCTCAGTGTGCTGGCCTGCTGGTTTTGCCGTTCGTCGAGGCGAGGAAAGAGACGAAATATGCCGGCGAGTCGCGCGCGCATATCGAAGCGTGGTTCCATCCGCGCCGAGAACGCGCCGAGTTTGAGATTGTCGAGCACCGTCATCGGTCCGAACAGGTCGCGCGTTTCCGGTACCAGCGAGATCCGGGCGCGGACCCGCGCCTCGATCGACCGAGAAGCCTCCGGCCATTGCGGGAACACCAACCGACCGCCAGACGGCACGAGTCCCATCACCGCATTGACCAGAGAGGTCTTGCCAGCGCCGTTCGGTCCGATAACCGCAGTGACCTCCCCCGCCCGCGCTTCCAGCGAAACGTCATTGACCGCGGTCAGACGGCCATAGCGGACCACAAAACGCTCGAGCTGCAGCAGGACCGTCATGCAGCGACTCCCAGATACGCTTCCTGGACACCGGTGTCGGCGCGAACCTCGTCGGGATCACCGAATGCGATTCGGCGCCCGAAATTCATCACCATCAGCCGATCGGCCAGGCGGAAGACGAATTCCATATCGTGTTCAACGAGAACGATGGCGAGGCCCTCGGCTCGCAACCGCACCAGCAGCTCCGCAAGCAATGTCTTTTCGTTTGCGCGCAAGCCGGCGGCGGGCTCGTCGAGCAGCAGCAGCACCGGATCGGCCGCCAGCGCGCGTGCGATCTCCAAGATCCGCTGATGACCGAGGGACAGCGTCCCGGCAAGCTCCCACGCTCTGTCGCCGAGCCCAACACGGTCGAGAAGGTGCTGGGCCCAACCCAATAGCTGCCGCTCCTCGCGAGCATCGAGTCCCAACGACGCAGCCACAATTCCGCATCGGCCGAGATGAGTGGCGCCAATCGCGACATTCTCGATCAGGCTCATCTCCGGAACCAGCGCGGCGTGCTGAAATGTCCGCGACAGCCCACGCACGCACATGTCGCGCGCGCTCACGCGTGCCAGCGGCGCCCCGAGGAAGCTCAGCTCACCTCCGCTCCGCTGCAAGCCACCGCTGATCAGGTTGAACAGGGTGCTCTTCCCTGCCCCGTTGGGACCCAGAACGCCGAGAATTTCGCCACTTCGAACATCGAAGCTGACGTCGTCCACTGCGACGAGGCCGCCGAACATCCGCCGCAAGCCGATCGCAGTCAGGACCGGCAGCCCCTGATCGGGCCTGCCCCTCCTGCTCGTCAACGTGACGGGTGCAACCGGAGCTCGAGGCGGCATATGGGATGCGACCACCTGCTGCAGGAAGGGCCACAGGCCCTTGCGCGCCTTGTGCAGCACGATGATCATCAGCGCGGCGAAGACCAGCAGTTCAAATCGTGCCGTCGCCCCGAATAGAGGCCGGAGCAGGTCCTGCAGCTCATGCTTGATGACTGTCACCAGCCCGGCACCGACCAACGCCCCCCAGACCTGCCCACTGCCGCCGATCACTGTCATGAACAGATAGTCGATACTGGCGTTGAGACCGAAAGGCGTCGGATTGATGAAGCGTTGCACGTGCGCGTAGAGCCAGCCTGCCAGCGCGGCGACCACTGCCGCAGCGACGAATGCCAGCAAGCGATGCCGTTGCGCATTCGCTCCGAAGGTCTCCGCGATCGTGCTTCCCGTACGGAGCGAGCGCAACACGCGCCCGCAACGAGATGCCAGCAGCCGCCGGCACCAGGCAACGGATAGCACGAGCGCGACCAGGACAAGGCCGAAGGCCTGCCGCTCGGATCGCAACTCAAAACCACCGACCGTGACCGGTGGGATTCCCGTCATTCCGTTGAAACGGCCGAACGCATCGGCGTTTCCGATTCCAAAATAGAAGCTGATGCCAAAGCAAAGTGTCGCCAGCGCGAGATAATGGCCGCTCATTCGCACCGTAACCACGCCGATCAGGGCAGCGGTCGCCGCCGCGCCGATCGTCGCCCCGACAAGACCCAGCCAAGGCGACAGCCCAAACTGCGTCGACATACAGGCCGAGGTATACGCGCCGAGGCCGACGAAGGCGGCCTGTCCGAAGGAAACCATGCCCGCGATCCCGGTCATCAGCACCAATCCGGTGCATACGATCGACGCGATCATCACGTAGGTGGCCACCGACACCTGATAGGCCGGCAACACGAGCGACGCGAGGGCCGCAACTGCAACGGCGCTGAACGGCGCGAGAGCAAGAAGCCGACCGATCATTCGATTCCATCCTCCGCGTGGGGATTGACCACCGAGCGCCAGAACAGGATCGGGATGATCAGCATGAAGACGATGATATCGCGATAGGCGCTCGCCCAGAACGAGGCAAAGGACTCCACCGCTCCAACCAACACGGCACCGGCTGCCGCGAGCGGATAGATCGCGAGCCCGCCCACGATGGCGCCGACAAAGCCCTTCAAGCCAAGAATGAAGCCAGAATCATAGTAGAGCGTTGTCATCGGGCCCACCAGCAGACCCGATACCGCTCCCACGAAGCCGGCGACGATGAAGGCCGTGCGCCCGGCCGCGGCCGCGCTGATGCCCACGATCTCCGCGCCACGGCGGTTGTATGCAGCCGCCAGGAGTGCGCGGCCACGCAACGAGCGATGAAAGAACAAGTAGAGCACGAACACGAGGACGATGCTGCTGGCGACCACTCCGGCCACCTGCTGCGAGATCAACTGTCCGGCGAACGAAAGCGGCGGACCGGAGAAACCTTGCGTCCGCACTCCCTCGGCCCCGAACACCTGCAAGCCGATACTGTTCATTCCCAGATGAGTTGCGATCGCTGCAATCAGGAGCACCAAGGGCGAAGCAGACGCGATCGGCTGGAACACGATCCGATAGATCACCGGACTGATGCAGGTGACCAGTGCGCATGTGACCGCCATCTTCCACAGGAGTGGTGCATCCTTCGGGACCAGCAGAACAGCCAGCAGCGCAATAGCGACCGGCACGACGCCGAACTGAACGATCGATCGGACACAGCGCGCGCGATCGCGCCGTGCGCCTGCCTCCAGCATTTCAAGTGACAGCGCGATGGCGGCCCCGAACAATAAGATCCACACCGTGCCTGGTATGGTCCCGGCATCAAAGGCCGCCAGGGTCAGGGCTGTAAAGGCGACCAGATCCCCTTGCGGAACGAAGATCACGCGCGTCACCGTGAACACGAGGACGAGCACTGTCGCAAGCAGGATGTAGATCGCGCCATTGGCGATGCCATCCTGCAGCAGGATCGCCGCAATATCCGCAGTCATGGCAGGGCTCCGCCGTCGGGCTCACGCCTCGGCACAGCCATCGAATGAAGACGTCGGAATATCATGGGACCAGCCGCCAGCCGCCGTTGACGATCTGTGTCATGACGCGCGAGCGCTCGTCGAGACCGAGGTGATCGGTGAACGACATGTTGTAGACGCCGTTTGGACCGGCGACGTCACTGGTCGCTTCAATCGCATCCCGCAACGCAATTCGAAACGCGTCTGTCCCGGGCTGCGCCTTGACCGCGGCTGCCGCGATCGCCCTATCGAGGATAAGTTGCGCATCCCAGAGATAGGCCGCAAATGTCGAGCGGGCTCCTGCTCCGGGGATAGCCTCATAACGGCGGACGAAATCGAGCGCCGCGGCCTTGGCCGGATGGCTATCCGGCAGCTGCTCGGCGACCAGCACCGGTCCCGCCGGCACGAACGTCCCCTCGAGGGCCTTGCCACCAATACGCAGGAAGTCGTTATTGGCGACACCGTGTGTCTGGTAGACGACACCCTTGTAACCCCGATCCGCGAGCGTCATCTGTGGCAACGCTGCCGGGGTGCCGGACGCCGCAATAAAGATCGCATCGGGACTTTGCGACGTGATCTTCAGAATCTGCCCGAGCACGCTGCTGTCGGTTCGCTGGTAACGCTCAGAGCCCACCACCTTGATGCCGGCCGCCTCGGCCAGGGCCGTCATCACCTTGATCCAGCCTTCACCATACGCATCGTTGAACCCGATCAGCGCTAGCGACTTGATGCTCCGACGCTTCATATGATCGAGCACAATGGACGCCATCTGGGCATCGCTCTGCGGGGTCTTGAACACCCAGCGCCGCCGGTCAACCGGCGGCTCGACGATCAAGGCCGATCCGGCCAGGCTGATCATCGGCGTCCCGGTCTCGGCGACGATATCCAGCAGCGCGAGCGAATTCGGGGTCAGGCTCGGACCGACGATGACGTCAACGCGGTCCTCCGTAATCAGTTTGCGGGCGACCGTGACCGACGTCGAGGTGTCCGACGCATCGTCCATCAGAATGTAGCGGACATCCTGGCCGCCGAGTTTCGGCGGCAGAACACTTACCGTCCGCTGTTGCGTCACTCCGACGGATGCCGCCGGCCCCGTGGCGGACACAATGATTCCAATCCTGACCTCGGCCAGCGCAGGTGCGGCCCACGATACAGCCGCAACAAGTGCAACGATCAGCTTGTTCAATTCGACCTCCTTGAACGTTGTTTCCTCCGCCGGTTCGACCGGCTGGTTCCCTTGACGGCCATCCTTTCGGTGGCTCGCATATCTCGTTGGTCCTTTACTTAGACCAAACGTTCGGTCTAAGAAAGAGAAAAATTGCCGTGGTTTCCCAACACACGGTCGCCAGGGATGAATTCGCAGGAGGAACCCGGGATGCTTCACCCCGATATCGAATGCCTAGACTATCCGGCCATCTGCCGCCTTCAGCAGGAGCGACTGAGCAAGCTTGGCCGACGCCTCGGCGAGCGGCCGGACTGGCTCGCGCATTTCGCGGCCGCCGGCATGAAGCCCTCGGACCTCGCCGCCGCGGACGGGCTCGAGCATGCGCCGCTGCTCGACAAATCCGCCCTGCACAGCCGCTATCCATTCCCGTTCCTGGCCACGCCGATGGACTCGGTGCGGAGATTCACGGCAACCTCAGGGACGACCGGGCTGCCGGTCCTATTCGGCATGACGGAGCACGACTATGGTCAGCTCCTGCCCTATCAGATGGCACGGATCCTGACGGCCGCTGGCGTGCAGCGCGGCCAGCGCGCCTATCAGGGCTATGGTTACGGTCTCTGGATCGGAGGACCGGCACTCGATGTAGGTTTCGCGGCGCTCGACTGCACCACGTTTCCGATCGGGCCCGGTCGCGGCGAACTCGTGGTGAAATGGCTGCGCGACCACAGCTACGACGTCGCCTCGATGTCACCACTTTGGCTTATGTCGCTAGTCACCACCGCCAAGCAGATGGGCATCGATCCCAAGGCGGAGTGGACGATGAAGCTCGCCATTCTTGGCGGACAATCAGTATCTGCCGAATTCCGCAACCAGCTGGAAGCGGAAATGCCGGAAGGCTTCGTGAGCCAGAACATCTACGGCACAACCGAAGCCGGCGGCCCGGTGCTGGCGATTTCCACCCCCTTCACCCATGACGAGGACGAGCTGCAGCTCATCAACGAAGATACGATCATCACCGAGATCCTTGATCCGGTGACGCTTCGCCCCGTTGCCCCTGGCGAGGTCGGCGAGATTGTCATCACGACGCTGTGTCGCGAAGCCTCGCCGGTCGTGCGCTGGCGCACGCGCGACCTGGTGCGGCTGTCGACCTCACCCTTCGACTGTCGCTCCGGGCGAAGGGGCATGCGCAAGATCGGGCGCATCATTGGCCGCAGCGACGACATGATTAAAGTCAAGGGGGTCATCGTCTTCCCTTCGCAGATCGAAGACATCATCGCCGCGACGCCGGGAACAGTGAAAGAGGCCTGGCAGATCTATGTCGACAAGGAGCGCATCACGATCGGAACGATGTGCATCGCTGTCGAGGCGCAACATACGGCCGGCCGCCCCGCCGAACTGATCGTTGCGGATATCAAGCGCGAGGTGCGCGCCCGTCTCGGCATGGGCGTTGACGTCGAGTGTCTCCGGGAAGGGACCTTGCCGCGCTACGAAGCCAAGGCGACACGGGTGCTGCATCGTGCCGAGCGCGCCTGACAGGAGGGCGGCGGCCTTCAGACATGTAGCGGATTCCGGCGCGGGACGGACATCATCAACCGCGCGCGCTCAGCGCGAACGCGGTCCTGATGGGACGCAACACGCTGTACGGTGCCGCCGCCGCCGGCGGACCCGGCATCGCCCATGTCATCTCGATCCTCGGGACCGAGCTGGAGCGCGCCATGACACTGCTCGGCACCGCGCGCCTGAGCGATATCTCAGCCGAGCATGTCCGCTATCTCGGCACCACCCCATCTGCCACTGATC
Source organism: Bradyrhizobium sp. Ses1 (assembly GCF_059512365.1). Lineage (NCBI taxonomy): Bacteria > Pseudomonadati > Pseudomonadota > Alphaproteobacteria > Hyphomicrobiales > Nitrobacteraceae > Bradyrhizobium > Bradyrhizobium sp. Ses1. The sequence continues at coordinate 109,912 of NZ_JCAMOQ010000015.1, read as the reverse complement.
GCTGCCACGCCTGGACGGTGACGAGGCGGCGTCAAACCGGTCGCAAAATTGCCAAGTCAGCCACCGGGCGGTATAGTCCGATCGTTCGGACGATTATTTCAGGACACCTGTGACACGACCTCGCTCCCCTGACTACGACTCCATCCAGGCTTCGATCATCAAGCAGGCAGCTGGGCTGTTTGCAAACCGCGGCTATGCGGCGACATCGATCGGCGATATCGCCGCCGCGTGCGACTGCTCAAAATCCCGCCTCTACCACTACTTCGAATCGAAAGAAGCTATCCTCGTCTTCATGCTGACGGAACATGTCGACAAGCTGCTGGCCGGCTGCGACGACATCCTTTCGGGACGCGAGGATGAGATCGCCTGTTTCCAGAAACTGATCAGGTTTTTCCTCCAGATCTATTCCGTCTCCCGTGACAAGCACGTGGTGATGCTCACCTGCATGGAGTTCCTGCCCAACAACGTGAGAAAGGACGTCATTAAGAAACAGCGCCAGCTGATCTCGATCGTCACCGACATGCTGGCGAAAATCCGCCCGGAGCGAGCGAAGGACGAGGCGAGCGCTCATGTCGATGCGATGCTGTTCTTTGGCATGATCAACTGGACATATACCTGGTTCAAGCCGGACGGCCGCATGATGCCTACTGATCTTGCCGACCGCTGCGTCAGCCTCTTCCTCGATGGCTACAGGAATTCGAGAGTATTCTGATTTCACCCGGGCCTCGCGCCTTCACGGGAGCAGACTGCGGGGATCAAACGCTTGATCGGTAAGCTTCGACGGATCGACGTTGATCCCTTGCGACAGCAGCTTTTTCGCCACCATGAAGGTACGGGCGTCGTTGATCGAATCCACCGCGACTAGGCGCCCTTCCCGGTAATACCAGTTGGACACGCCACGATCCGTGTCGCATGCAACGACCTCGGTATAGCCGCGATTCCAGCCGGCAATCTGCAGCTTGGAATCATACTGATCGGACCAGAACCAGGGCACCGGTGCGTAAGGCGCGGCCTCGCCTAGCATGTCATCAGCGACCGCTTCAGCCTGTTCGATAGCGTTCTGAACGCTCTCGAGGCGGATCAGTTCGCCGCATAGCGGAAGCCGCGCAATCCCCCGCCGCCCACACATCCGCAGCCGAGGTACGGCCGTGCTCATCCACCAGGATGCCGTCCCCTGTGTCGATACCTGCACGCGCGGCGAGCTCCGCATTGGGCAGAACGCCGACGCCGACAAGCACCAGGTCGGTTTCAAGGCGCTCACCGGAGGTCAACTCCGCTTCGCGCACGGGGCCGCCGACCACCCGTCTCACCGCACATCCCTCGACGATACGAACGCCCTTGGCGTAATGAAGCCGGCGGAAGTATTCTGATGTTGCCGGGCAGACGGCGCGTTCCAGGATGCGGGCAGCACTTTCGACAACGGTGACACGAAGGCCTGCTTCTGCGGCGACGGCGGCCGTCTCCAGTCCGACGAAGCCACCTCCGATCACCAACAGCCTGCGGCCTTTCCTGAAGTGGCGCTGCATGCGCTCGGCATCGTGCAGCGAGCGGAGCTCGCAAACGTTTTCCAAATTGGTGAGCCAGGATGGTAACGGCCGCGGCGAAGCGCCAGTGGTCAATGCGAGCTTCGTCCAAGCCGACCGAATCGTCGCCGCGCCCGAGCGTCCGGCGCACCGGGTCGAGTGACGTCACCGCGCGCCCAGCACGGATGTCGATGTCATTGTCGCTCCAATAGGATGGCGAACGAAGCAGCAACCGCTCCCTTTCCCACTCTCCGCTGAGATACTTCTTCGACAACGGCGGACGCTGATGCGGGGCCCAGGGCTCATCACCATTAAATCGTGATCCTGCCTCGAAACCCCTTGGTGCGCAGCCGGATCGCTAGGGCGGCAGCGGCTTGCCCACCCCCCACCACCGCAACATGTTCCTCCATGGCCCGAGGTCCTATCGTTTATTTATAGATCGAACGTTCGAACTATGTATTGTGCTTTCTTGGATTGCAAGCAGACGATTGGTGGTTGCATTGAACGACAGGGATGATCTCGAAGCCATCAAGCACCGTATCGTGGCGGCGGTCGCTTCATGGCGTTTGGCCGCCTCGCTGACCTCCATTCGGGAGAGCTTTGATGCCCTCTTTGCCGACGGTTCCGAAACCTTGGGTGAAGCGATCCATATCGGACCCATGGCGGCCGCGTGGATCACGCCACCAGGAAGCTGCACAGACCGCGTCGTGCTGTTCTGCCATGGCGGCGCTTTCCAGGTCGGCTCGCTCCGCTCCCACAGCAGCTTGATGGTGCGCCTTGCGCGCGCCAGCAACGCACGCGTGCTCGGCTTCAATTACCGGCTTGCCCCCGAACACAAATATCCCGCAGCGGCCGAGGACGCGATCTCAGCCTATCTCTGGCTGCTCGGCCAGGGCCTGCCGTCGTCGCGCATTGTCGTCGCCGGCGATTCCGCCGGCGCTGCGCTCGCCATGAACGTCGCGCTCCGCGCACGTGATATGAGCCTGCCGCTTCCGTCCGGCCTGGCGCTGATCTCGCCCTGGCTCGATCTGACCATGCGTGGTGCCAGCTATGCGAGCCGGGCCGCCCTCGATGTCTTTTCAAAACCAGCGCAACTCGCTGCAATGGCCCGCGCCTATCTCGGCCATAACGGCAACGCATCAGCACCATCAGCCTCACCGGTCGATGCCGACCTTGCCGGCCTGCCACCGATCCTGATCCACGCCGGCGACCACGACATCACGCTCGATGATGCCCTTCTACTGGCGACGCGGGCGCGGCAGAGCGGCGTGGACGTGAAGGTGCGCGTATGGGACCACATGTTCCATCATTTTCAGATGTTTGGTGAGTTACGGCAGAGCCACGAATCGCTGACCGAACTCGGTCGCTTCGTTGCAGAACGAACGAGCGGCCGCTGATCCGTTCCGCGCGGCCCTCCGGCTCAGCAGACACCACACCCCATGCCGCCGGACACGCCCAACACCTCACCGGTCACGAACGATGCGGACGGCGAAGCAAAGAAGGATACCGCCGCAGCGACCTCATCCGGTTCGCCGAGACGCTTCAGCAGCGTCAGGCTTGCCATGTCGCGTCGCAGCTTGTCACCGAACTGCGCGATCGCCTCCTCGACCATCGGAGTACGGATTGGTCCCGGCAGAACGGCATTCACTGTGATGCCGTACCGGGCGTTCTCCCTCGCAATCGACCGGGTGAATCCGATCACCCCGGCCTTGGCGGCTGCATAGACCGCCCCGCCCTTCGAACCGAGCCGCCCGGCTTCCGACGCGATGTTGATGACACGGCCATAACCCGCCCGTTGCATCGCCGGCAGGACACCGACTGTGAAGGCGAATGTGGCTTCCAAGTTCACCGCGATCAGGCGGCGCCAATCTTGCGGGCCGGTTTCGGTGAAGAAGGCGTGCTGATCGACACCGACATTGTTGACCAACACCTCGAACGGACCTCTCTTGGCAACGAAGCGCGCAACGGCGGCACTGTCCGTCGCGTCGATCGCCTCGAAATCGGCGCCGATCCCGCCGGCGACCACCCCGGCGCTTTCCGCGTCAAGGTCACAGAGCGTGACTGCGAAGCCGTCGGCGGCGAAGCGACGACAGATGGCCGCCCCGATACCCCTCGCGCCGCCGGTCACGAGAGCCCGCTGCAAGCGCCCTCCCGGCATCTTCGATCAAGCTCCGGTAAAATTCGGCGTGCGCTTTTCAAGCACGGCCGCCAAACCTTCTCGCGCATCAGCGGTGCACGACAGCTCTGCCACCGTCCGCGCCTCCTCGGGAAGGCAGGACTCGACGCTGAGGCCGATCCCGCTCCAGAGCAGCCGCTTGGCGGCCGCACTCGCCCTGGGAGCATTGGCGGCCAGCCTCCCGACGAGCTTGCGCGTCTCTCCCGCGAGCCCATCGTCAGGAACGATACTGTTGATCAAACCAATAGCCTGGGCTTCCTCGGCTCCGAGCACGCGGTTGGTCAAAACAATCTCCGCGGCCCGCCGGAAACCCACCAAACGCGGCAGGATAACCGAGGCACCACCATCGGGCGCCATTCCGACCCGGGTGGCGCCCGCCATGAACCTGGCGGACTTCGCCGCCACGACGAGGTCGGACGCGCAGACAAGACCAAGCCCGCCCCCGCCTGCCGCATAGCCCTGCACTTCACTCACCACCGTGGCGTTCAGGCGGATCAGTCCACCCACAGCCATCTGCAGATAAGCCGTCACTGTGCGCAGGAAGTCACCCAGCGCCTCTCCCTTGGATGCGAACTCACGCACATCTCCGCCGGCACAGAAATTTGCTCCGGCACCTCGTACATGTACGACGCGCACGCGCGGGTCACCATGGCAGCGCATCACCGCCTCGTGGATCGCCTGCACCATGGCGATATTCATCCCGTTCGAAGACTCTGGCCGGTTGAGGGTCAATGTCGCGACATGGTCAGCATAATCCAGAAGAACCGGTCCTTCTGCGACCCAGCACTCGTACCCCAAGGCCGTCTTGAGCTCTGATGTCATGTTCGCCTCCGTCGTTCGCCGCGACACTCAAATGAGAAAGGACAGGGTGAAGATCGGCTTGTGGTTGTTCACAAGACCGACCTTTTTCCGCACAAGCTTGAAACCACCATCTGTGATCCGCAGGCGATATTCATTGCGTGACGCCCAGAGGGTTTCGCCGCGCAGGTTATCCTCGAAGATGAACGCATTCGCCCTCACCTCGATCTCGTCACCGACCCGAGTGACGAGTTCGACATTCGAGATGATCCGCGCCAGCTCCGACCTCGGCGTCTGGGTATGGCGGCGCCCGGTCTTGAGCTGATCAATACGCACGCCAATACGCGAGCGGTTATCGTAGATGATCGACATCTGCCGCTCCGGATCGGTATCCGATCCATTGGCCGGCACCCAGTATGTCGCATCGTCCGCCCATAACGCCTCCCACTCGTCATAGGCATGGGTGTCCTGAAGGCGGGCTTCGAGAAACAGAAACTGCTCGACGCGTCGCAGAAGATCCGTTTGTTCCGCTTCGAGATGCAACATTGCGGTGGCTGTAGACTGCGGCATACCAACCTCACGCCGTCATCAGTTCGGTATAGTGACGCCAGATGGCGCGTTGCGGCACCTCGTCGGTCGAATGACCGACGAGGTAGCCGTTTTCGTCCCGGCGCTCGCGATGCAGACCGCGTGTTAGCGTGACCCATTCAGGGTCATTGATCACTGCACCGCGATGATTGCGCTCATACATCTCGGTATCGTCGGCAAGCAGCAGCCCGGCCGGGCCGACCGAGCCCATGGTCTGCTGGCGCAAGCGCCGATTGAGCTCGGGCGCTCCCTTGAACTGTAGCGCGGTGACATGCTGGATTGTCTCGTCGACGGCGATCGGCTGCAGCACGAACAACTGGATTTCGGCGATGAACAGATTGGGGAAGATCATGATGTGCGGCGTCCCGTCGATCATGATCCTGCGCGCCCGCTCAGCGCCATAAGCCTGCTCCATCGCCTTCACGTATTGCGGAAAGCGCGTCTCGCTGGTGCCGAACCACTCGAGCGGCTTGCCGATCCGGCGCCACTCCGGCCGCAAGTCGAATTCGGTGTGGCCATTGCCGAAATCACGCGTGAGCGCGGTGGACTGCGGACCGTAGAGCTTGCCGATGCCACTGTCGGTAACCTGGAACACCGACCCGTGGACGAACGCCGGATGGTAGCCGTCCGTCTCGTTCTCGAGCATGAACTTCCAGTTCGCTTTGGTACGGTGCTGCAGGAAGCCTGCGGTCAGCTCGAGTTCGCCTTCGGGCGAGTTTTCCAACAGCTGGTCGATCGAGGCCGTCGCACCGCCGAGGTGTTCCTCCAGGGACGGCCCCTCGTTCGCGAAAGATCCGAAGACGAACCCCCGGTAGATGCCGACGCGCGGCACCCTGCCGAGCGAGAACCCCGACTTGTCTGCATCGCCGTAGCCGTCGGCATAGGCATAGCCGATCAGATCTCCCGTATTGGCGAATGTCCAGGAATGATAAGGGCACGTGAACGTGCCGCGGTTGCCTTGCCGGTAGGCGCAGAGCTGATTGCCGCGATGCGGACACTTGTTCAGAAGTAGACTGATCTTGCCATCGCGATCGTGAACCATCAGCACCGGAGTCGACCCGATGGATTTCGTCACATAGTCGTTTTTATTCGGGACCTCGCTGATGTGGCCGACATAGACCCACGTCCGATGCCAGATGCGCTCCAGTTCCTGCTCAAAGATCTGCGGGTCGTGATACACCACACTGCGAACCCGCGTCGGTTCAATCAGCGTGCGATAATCCGGGTTTGGCGACTGACCAGACATGACTCCTCCCTTTAACCTCCCGCGCTCTTTCTTAGATCGATCGTTCGGACTATTAATGGCACCTGCAAGAGGGCCGTGTCAAGCAGCTCCACCAAGCCGCCGAACATCGTGATGTCGCCGGCATAGCAAAATGCTAGCGCCGGGCCTGGCGTCGTCGACCACAAGCGGACCGATGCTGGTGATCGAACCCTGGTCCTCCTGGGTGATGTTGCGTCCGGCGGAGACCAGCAGCAGTCCGGGGCCGGCGACCTCGAAATTGCCATGAGATGACATCGCGCCCCGCCGACACCGCGAAACGTCGGTGAGATTGTTGTTCAGCATGAAGCCCGACACGTTGACGATATCCCTCCCCGCCTTTATCGAAATGGGTTTTGCTCCGCGGCAGGGCGAGACTGTGCCATCAAAGTTTGTAACGATGTCCCCCGCCGTCAGATTGAGAATGTCGCCATTCAGCGCGTAGAGACGAACCGGCACCGGATCGTCTGCATGCAACGGAATGGAATGGATTGACCAAGATCGAACGACGTACTTGGCTTGGTAATGAATGACGGGTTCAAGGGATCAAACGATGCTGATGGATCGGCTGCGCTCACGGTGACCACAGCACCGGCACCGTAGATCGAGCCGAATGCAAGCAACTCCAGCATCCCGCGCGAAGCAGGTGCGAGATCGGCGCGGCCATTGAGATAGATGCTGCCCCTGTCCGCGATTGCGAACAGCGACGGAGGCATCGGCATTATCGCGGTGTTTGCGCCGCCGAGGTTGCTGTTGGTCGAGACCTGCTATCTTCGGGACCTGGCGCAATGGACTTGCGCTCACCCGGTTTGCGCCGGACGTGCGCGATCTGCAGCGCGAGCGGAAGCAGCACCAGCGCCAGCCCGGCCAAGACAAGGCTCGTCACGAGAGGGTTGGCAAAGAACACCCCGAGCGATCCCTTGGACATCAGCATCGACTGCCGGAAGGCATCCTCGGCCTTGTCGCCGATAACGATCGCGAGCACGAGCGGGGCGAGCGGATAGAACAGCTTCTTGAAGAGATAGCCGACGACGCCGAAGCCGAGCATCATGACGACATCGAGATAGGAGTTCGACACCGAATAGGCGCCGACGACACAGATGATCACGATCAGGGGCGCAATGATGACGAACGGAATCCGCATCAAGGCCGCAAATATCGGAACGGTGAGCAGCACGAGCGCGACGGCGACAATGTTGCCCACATACATCGAGGCGATCAGGCCCCAGACGAAATCCTTCTGGTCGACGAACAGCATCGGCCCGGGATTGAGGCCCCAGATCATCAAGCCGCCCATCATCACCGCGGCGGTCGCCGAGCCGGGAATGCCGAGCGACAGCATGGGCAGAAGCGCGCTGGTGCCGGCCGCGTGATCGGCGGTCTCCGGGGAGATGATCCCCTCAACTTCGCCCGTGCCGAAATGGCGGCCGCGTCGTGAGAAGCGTCGGGCGATGCCGTAGCTCATGAAGGACGCCGCGGTCGGGCCGCCCGGCGTGATCCCCATCCAGCATCCGATGGCCGCGCTGCGCAGCAGAGCGATGCCATGCCGCGGCAGGCGGACGACCGCGCGGAAGACTTCCTTCCAGTCGATCCTTGAGGAGACCCCGCGTGCGTGAAACTCCTCTTCGACGGCAACCAGCAGCTCGCCGATGCCGAATAATCCCATCACCGCCACGACGAAGCTCACGCCTTTCACGAGCTCGTCGATCCCCATTGTCAGGCGTACGCTGCCGGAGACGGTATCGATGCCGATCGCAGCAATCGCAAAACCGATCGCGAGAGCGACCACCGTCTTGATCGGCGCCGCGCCGCCCATGCCAACGAAACTGGCAAAGGCGAGGAAATAGACGGCGAAGTACTCCGGCGGCCCGAAGGCGAGCGCAACCTGCGCCACCCACGATGCGAGGAAGGTGATCAGAATGACCCCGACCAGGGCGCCGAACGCGGCCGAACCGAAGGCGGTGGCAAGCGCCGTCGTCGGCCTGCCGTCGCGCGCCATCGGATAGCCGTCGAAAGTGGTGGCGACCGACGACGGCTCTCCGGGAATGTTGAACAAAATCGAGGTGACGGAGCCACCGAAGAGCGCGCCCCAATACATGCTCGAAAGCAGGATGATGGCCGAGACCGGCTGCATCCCGAAGGTCAGCGGCAACAGCAACGACACGCCGTTCGGCGCGCCCAGGCCCGGCAACACGCCGACGAGAATGCCGAGCAGGACGCCGATCACCATCAGCACCAGATGCGGCACGGTGACTGCGATCGTGAAGCCGTGCAGGAGCTCCTGGAGATTTTCCATTCGCTCTCCTCCTCAGAGCCCGAACGCAGCGGCGAGCGCGCCGTGCGGCAGCGTCACCTGGAACATGCGCTCGAACACCACATAAAGCGCGAGCGGCGTCGCCAATGCCATCGCCAGTGAGCGAAGCAGCGATTGATGCCTCGGCAGCGCCAGCACAGCGAAGATGTAGCCGGCTGAGGCCACATACATCCCGACGATCGGGATCAGCGCCACGAAGAGAGCGGCAGGCACGAACAGCCCTGCGAGGCGGCGCAGCTCGATTCCTGTGATGGCCACGGGCACGCTTGCCAGCGTGCCGCCCGGCAGGACACCGCGGGCGAGATTGTAGAGGCTGCCAGCAACGATGATCACACCGGTCAGCAACGGAAAGGTGCCGGCGTCGACCCCGGCGGCCGACCAGCCGATGCCATTGTCGAAGCTGGACACGACCACCGCGACACCGAAGCTGCCGGTGAGAATGGCGGTCGCAATTTCGAGAGCACGGCGTGAGATCATCGACTGCTCCAGCCCGGCGCTAAGCCCCGCATAGCTTCGCTCGACGTGGCCGACGGGCTCACTTGACGAGCCAGCCCTGCTCGGCCGCGACCAGCTTGATGTGCTCGAGGTCCTGCTTGATGTAGCTGTCGAACTCGGCTCCGGTCAGGAAGGCATCGACCTGCGAGGTTTTCTCGATGTAGTCCTTCCATTCCTGTGTCGCCCGCACCTTCTTCATGAGTTCGACATAGAAGGCAGCCTGCTCCGGCGTGACCTTGCCGGGCAGCCAGACGGTACGGGGCTGCTCATATTGCGGGATGTCGAGTCCCTGTTCGACGCAGCTCGGCACGTCGCTCCAGCCTTCGGTCGCGGTGACCTTGGGCCCCTGCGGCAATCGCTTTGGACTGAAGACACAGAGCGGGCGCTGCGTTCCGCCGCGCCACTGCCCCAGGCTTTCAGAGGGGTTGTTGACGTGAGAGTCGATATGACCGCCCGCGAGCTGCACGGCGGCCTCGGCGCCGCTCTTGAATGGAATGTAGGTCAACTTGATGTGCCCGACTTTTTCGATCATGCGGGTCAGCACCTCGTCGGTATCCTTCGACTGCGCTCCGCCCATCTTGAATTCATTCGCGGCCGCTGCCTTCAGATAGTCGTTGACGGTCTTGTACGGGGCGTCCTGCTTGACCCAGAGCAGGAACTCATCTTGCGCCATAGCGGCGATCGGAGTGAGATCGGTGTAGTTGAAGGCGACCTTGGACACGAGCGGCTGCTGCCATGCGTTCGACGTGCCGAAGATCACCTTGTGGGGATCGGCGGCCGAAGCCTTGCCGTACACATAACCTTCCGCACCGCTTCCGCCGCCCTTGTTGACGACCACGATCGGCTGGTCGGTCAGCTTGTACTTGGTGATGATGTTCTGGACCGCACGCGCCAGATTGTCGGTGCCGCCGCCCGGCCCTGCGGTCGCGACGAACTCGATCGGCTTCTGCGGCTGCCACGCCGCGCCCGCCGGAATCATGCCGGCGAGCAGGATTGCGGCGGCAGGCAGCAGGAATCTCGACGTGACGTCCATGGTTTCCTCCGGCTGATTTTTTGCCTGTTTTACTTGTCGTATCGGCCTGTCACGTTGCGCGACCGGCTTTTATCGACCACCTGCTGCCGAGACGATTGCGCCTTCTTTCTCGAGCGCTTTGATCTGACTGTCATCGAACCCATACTCGGACAGCACCTCGCGCGTATGCTCACCATAGACCGGCGCGCCCGAACGCACTTTTCCCGGTGTCACGGAGAACTTGACCGGGAGCCCAATCGTCTTCACCGGTCCGAGTGTCGAATGCTCGACCTCGACGACCATCTCGCGTGCAAGCGTCTGCGGATCGTTCAGCGCTTCCAGCATGTCGTGTACAGGACCGCATGGCACGCCCTTCTCTTCCAAGAGCGTGAGCCAGTGCGCCCGTGTCCCCGTGCGGAAGCGCTCGCTCAAGACCGCTTCGAGCTCCTTCAGATGCGCCATGCGATCGGCGCCGGTCACGAAGCGCGGATCGGATGCAAGCTCGGCTGCGCCCAGCGCCTCCAGCATCAACAGCCAATTCTTGTTATTGGCGCCCCCGACAACAAGCCAGCCGTCCGAAGCCTCGAATGCCTGGTATGGCGCGTTGAGCGGATGCGCCGAGCCCATCGCGCGCGGTGCCGTGTTGGTGGCGAGCGCGATGGTCGATTGCCAGTAGGTCTGCACCAGCGCCGCCTCATACAGCGAGGTCTCGACCCACTGCCCTGCACCGGTCTTCAGCCGATGCGCGTACGCAGCCAGAATTCCCATGCAGGCCAAGAGGCCGGCGGTAATGTCCGATAGGGGTGGACCACACTTCACAGGTGGGCCGTCTGGCCGCTCGCCGGTGAAGCTCATGATCCCGCTCATGGCCTGGGCGACCAGATCGAAGCCGCGGCGATGCTTGTAGGGTCCGGTGCGGCCGAAGCCCGAGAGCGAGCAATAGATCAGCGCCGGGAATTCCTCGTGCAACGCCTGATAGCCGAAGCCCAGCCGCTCCATGGCACCCGGCGCGAAATTCTCGACCAGCACGTCGGCACGTGCGATCAGCCGCCGCAGCACCTCCTTCCCGCCGGCGGTTTTCAGGTCCAGCACCACGCCGCGCTTGTTGCGGTTCATCATCAGGAAAGAGGCCGCCTCGTCGCCAATCTTCGGCGGCACCGAATAGCGGGTGTCATCGCCATTCGGCCACTTCTCGATCTTGATGACATCGGCGCCCATGTCGGCGAGCATCAGCGTGCAGGTCGGTCCCGCCATGACATGGGTGAGGTCGACGACCTTGAGGCCGGCGAGCGGTCCTTGCGGACGGGCAGCGGGCTGCGATTGGTTGCCTTGCATCGTCATATCCCTATCGCCCGCGCCATTGCGGTGCGCGCTTGTTGAGAAACGCGTCCAGCCCCTCGCGAAAATCCTCGCTCATGTAACACATGACGATGAGGTCCTCCCCCTCCTCGCGCGTCAGCCGCTTCTGCAAGCGTGCAACCGCCTGCTTTGTCGCGTTGAGCGTCAGCGGTGCGTGGCCGGCAAGGAGCCGGGCGACCTCCTCGGCGCGCCCGTCGAGCGCCGCGAAATCATCGACCACCTCCGTGAGCAGGCCGATCGCCGCGGCCTCGGCGGCTTCGACCAGCCGCGCCGTGAAGATCAGATCCTTGACGCGTGCCGGTCCAACGAGGGCGGCGAGCCGGCTGACATTCGACATCGACAGGCAATTGCCGAGCGTGCGGGCAATGGGAAAGCCGATCCGCGCGCTTCTGGTGCCGATGCGCAGATCGCAGGCCGCGGCGATGCCGGCACCGCCGCCGGTGCAGAAGCCGCTGATCGCGGCGATCGTCGGCACGCGGCACTGCTCGAGCGTGGTGAGGACGCGGTCGATACGGTTCTCGTAATCGACTGCATCCTGCGGTGTCGTGAAGGCACGGAACTGGTTGATGTCCGTTCCCGACGCGAAGGCCTTGTCGCCAGCGCCGCGAAGCACCAGCACCTTGATTGCCTGATCGCTGTTCGCCTGCTCGCAGATTTCGGCGAGCCGCTCGTACATTTCGAAAGTGAAGGCGTTTCTGGCCTGAGGACGATTGAACGTGACCCGTCCAATGCCGCTCGCGACCTCGAAAACGAGATCTTCCGCCACGTCCTGATCCATTTCCTCTACCCAGTCGTTTTCCTAACTTTGAATGCAAAATAGGGAATTATCAAGCTGGAACTTGGAGGATTAGGTCGATATTCTTCATTTTTGAATTCAAATCGGAGGCTCGACGAAATGCTGCATGAGGAGGTCGTCAGCCGCATTCGCGCGATCCTGCTCGACGGCGAAATTCCGCCTGGCGCCCGAATTCCCGAGCGCGATCTATGCGAACGGCTGCAGATCTCGCGCACACCGCTGCGCGAAGCCCTCAAAGTGCTGGCGGCCGAAGGCCTTGTGCAGTTGCTGCCAAACCGCGGCTCCCGCGCAGCCAGGCTTACTGACAAGGACATGCGTGACCTGTTCGAGGTCTGCCAGGGGCTCGAAGCCCTGGCCGGCGAGCTTGCATGTGAGCGCGTCACCGAGGAAGAAATCGGTGAGATCGCCGCTGCGCATGCCGCGATGGCACATCACTATCGTAACGGCGATCTGATTCAGTACTACCGCTGCAACCGGGCCATCCACGAGGCGATCGTGGCGGCGGCCGGCAATCCCGTGCTCGTCGGTCTGTACAATTCGGTCACCGCGCGCATTCGGCGCGCGCGCTATGTCACGCCGATGACGTCGGACCGTTGGGCGTTAGCGCTTCATGAGCACGAAGCGATCCTCAACGCGCTGCAGCGTCGCGACGGCGTCGGCCTCTCCCACATCTTGCGCACCCATCTCCGTCACAAGCGCGAGGAGGTTCTGCAGGCGGGGTTCGCCGAGACGGAAAGCGGCGATCCCACCATGCCGCCGGATCGAGCCCGGGTCTGAAATCGGCCAGCCTGCTCTCAGCAGGCGGCCAGTGGCTCATCCTAGCAGAGCCTTCGGAAGCTTATGCATGATTTCCATCACGCCAGGCGCTCCCTCGCCGGGCGTCAGGTGCGCCGTAGCCGCCTTGGCGGCGGCGGATGGATCCTGTTCGAGAATGGCTTGGAGGATCAGGCCATGATATTGATAAGCTTTACTGATGTAGCCCATCGCATCGAACGAATGATTGCGATAGGCGCTGGTTCGCGTACGCATGCGCAGGATCTCCTGGCGGAGATACGGATTGCGGGAGCCCGCATACAGCACCTCATGAAACGCCATGTTGGCCTGCTGCCAGCCGAGCGCGTCGTTACGTTCGACAACGCTGCGGGACGCCTTATGGGCGTCAGCCAAGGCCTCGCGCTCCTTGCTGGTCATGCGTTCGCAGGCGTAGCGGGCCGATAGCCCTTCGAGCTCCGCCAGCAACTCCCACACCGACAGGAGCTGTGCGAAATCCATCTTCGACACGATGGCGCCGCCGCGGGAGATGCTGGACACCAGCCCCTCGGCCTTGAGGCGCAGAATGGCCTCGCGCACCGGCGTACGCGACACGCCGAATTGGATCATCAGGTTTTCTTCGTCGACCGGATCCCCAGGCAGCAACTCGCGCTGGCTGATCTGCCTTTCGACAACACTGTAAATGCGGTCGCTCACCTTCATTTCGGTCACTACATGGGTCCTTGGCAACTTCGGAAGGCGATCGTCCGGGCCATGGTCGACACGTTTAGGTCCCCGACGCAAAAGGAAATAGCTTCAGTTCGAATAGCGATCGCGCTTCAGTCTGCCTCCATGCATGATCTCCACGCAAAGCGCGTTCCGTCATTGACGGGAAACCGGTACCCGGTTTCCCCCAATCCACGCAAGCCGATCAGAGCGTCAAGTTGACCGTTACGGTCTTCAACCGCGAAAAGCCCTCGAGCATCGACCCCAGCGACATTTCCTTGCCGAGCCCGCTCTGCTTGAAGCCGCCATAGGGCTGGCCCATGATCTGGCCCTTGCCCTGGTTGACCTGAACCCAGCCGGAATCGATCTCATGGGCCATGCGGATGGCGCGCGACGTGTTGCGCGAGAATACATAGCCTGCCAAGCCGTAGTGGCTGTCATTGGCCATCTTCAGCACCTCGGCCTCGTCGGTCCAGGGGATCGCCACCAGCACCGGACCGAAGATTTCCTCCTGAGCAAGACGCCAGTTGTTCGACGTGCTGGCGAACAGCGTCGGTATGGTGAAATAGCCGGCGCTCAACGGGCCCTCCTTCGGCGGCAGGCCGCCGGCGATCAGCTTGACGTCCTTGTTCTTGATGCCGTCTTCAATGTAACCGCAGACCCGACCATATTGCTTATTGTTGATCAGGCTCCCCATGTCGGTGGCTTCGTCGAGAGGATTACCGATCTTGTAGCTGTTCATCAGCGCGACCAGCTTGTCGAGAAACGTGTCGTAGATCGACCGGTGCAAGAACAGGCGCGATCCGGCGGTGCATGACTGGCTTTGCCGCGTGAAGCGCATCGCGGATGCGACGCCCTGAACCACCCAATCCTCGTCGGCATCTTCGCAGACGATAGCTGGGCTTTTGCCGCCAAGCTCGAGCGACACCGGCACGATGCGGTCCGCCGCGCCAGCCAGGATGCTGCGGCCGACCGCAGTTGAGCCGGTGAACGACAGCTTGCTGATGCGCGGATGAGTGGCGAGCGCTGCGCCGCATTCTGGACCAAGGCCGGTCACGATATTCAACACGCCTGGCGGCAGATGCCGATTGCAGATTTCGGCAATGAACAAGGCGGCGAACGGTGCGTCTTCGGCCAGCTTGAGCACCAGCGTGTTGCCGGCGCACACGGCCGGCGCGATCTTGATCGACGACAATGTCGCCGGCGCGTTCCAGGGCACGATGGCGCCAACGACGCCAAGCGGCTCACGCCTCGTGTAGCTCAATATGTCATCGCCGAGCGGCAGCGTATCGCCCTTCAGTTCGCTGGCCAGACCGCCAAAGTAGCGGAAGACCTCCACGCAGGTCAGCGCCTCCGGACGCGCCTGGGTGCGCAGCGCATTGCCGGTTTCGTGGGCGATGATGCGGGCCAATTCTTCAACGCGGACTTCAAGCTCGTCCGCGACCTTGAGCAGCGCCTTGCCGCGCAGGGACGGCGTGACCTTCTTCCAGCTCACGAAGGCCTTTTCCGCCGCGACCACCGCGCGTTCGACATCCTGCCCGGACGCGCGCGGGGTGTGGGCAATCGTCTTCTTGGTGGCGGGGCATTCGACCGCCAGCGTGCGACCATCGACGCTGCCGACCCATTCGCCATTCAACAGTTGAAGCGTCGGTCCAAGGCGCACGGAGCTGTCCGCCTCGCTCACGGATGCCTTCAGCCCTCCATTGATTTGAACTTGTACAGTCATGGTCTTTCCTTCCATCGTTATAGCAGCCACCGGCCGAGCCGCATCTTTCATGAGTAGCCGGCGGAGCGATCAGGTGGCACGTACGCCCCGATCGGCAGCGGCTTTCACAGCCGTTTTCTCGGCGCTTTTCGCAGCAGCTCTATCGGCAACTTTCCTGGCCTCGCGCCGACTGCTGGTAATCTTCATGAGCGAGCCGACGATCCCGTTCGGCATCAAGGTCATGCATGCAATCAGGATACCACCATAGACCGCACCGGAGAACGCCTGGCCGAGATCCGAGGCGTAGGACGGCACGAACTGCAGGAACAGGCCGGCGACCAAAGCTCCCCAGATCGTTCCGAGTCCGCCCACGACGATGGCCGCCAGGAAGCTGATCGACAGCATCAGCGTGAACGAGTCCGGGCCAATGAAACCGATCGTAAAGGTCGCGAGTGCACCACCGACGCCGGCCAGCATCGAACCAACCCCGAACACGATCACCTTGAGCCTGTTGACATCGACGCCCATCGATGACGCGGCCAGTTCGCCTTCGCGGATGCCGGCCAGCGCCCGGCCATTACTGCCGCCGACGAAGTTCCTGACCAGCCAGAAGACAACGACGGTAAACGCCAGCACCATGTAATAGATCCATGCATCTTGGCCCAGGGTGAACCATGCCGGCGGCACCGGCTTGTCGACCATCAGGCCGGCCGCGCCGCCGGTATAGGCCTTGAACTGCTTGACCAGTGGGATGACGGATACGGCGAGGATCAGCGTGATCAAGGCCAGATAGAGCCCCCGCAACCGTTTGGCCGGATAACCCGCCAGCACGCCAGCGATGAATGTGACAATCGCCGCAATCAGGACCCCCAGGACATCGTTGACGCCCAGATACACGACGCTAAGCACGGCGGCATACGACCCCAAAGCAAAGAAGGCATTGTGGCCGAGCGAGACCTGCCCGACATAGCCAGTGATCAGGTTGAGGCCCAGCGCCGCCACGGCATAGGTCATCACGCCGGTCAGTTGGAATGTCTGATATTCAGGAATCACAAGCGGCATGCCGAGCAGGATCACCGCCAGTACGAAGCCGATACCGATCTTGGTGACGGCCACATCGCCGTGCCGAACCGATTGCATGGCAGGAATTCCGATGCTGCTCATACGCGTACCACCACGGTGCTGCCGAACAGACCTTCAGGCTTGATGATCAGCACAGCGACGATCAACATCAGCGGCAGCAGGATCTGCAGATCGGAACCGAGCCAGGGAAGATAAGCCATCGATAGGGCTTGCGAGATGCCGACGATGGCACCGCCAACAACCGCGCCGCGATAGCTCGTCAATCCGCCGACCACGGCGGCAGCGAAGGCGTAGATGATGATGGCGCCCATCATGTTGGGATCGAGCGTCAGTTTCGGGCCGACCAACAGGCCAGACACCGCCCCGAGCCCGGCCGCCAGTCCCCATCCGATCGCCATCATTGCCGTGAAGGGAACGCCGACCAGCATCGCGGATGTGGCAT
Organism: Bradyrhizobium sp. Ses1; assembly: GCF_059512365.1. Lineage (NCBI taxonomy): Bacteria > Pseudomonadati > Pseudomonadota > Alphaproteobacteria > Hyphomicrobiales > Nitrobacteraceae > Bradyrhizobium > Bradyrhizobium sp. Ses1. The sequence goes on along the minus strand of NZ_JCAMOQ010000015.1, from coordinate 92,884 downwards.
TGGAGGCCGAGGCGCGCAGTGCGGTGCCGAGCCGCGTATGCTGCAACAGCAGGAACATGCCGGTCGAGATCGCAATCAGAATTACGATCGTGCCGACCAGCTCGGCATTGAACCTGAGCGCGCCGATGGCGAAGCTCTTCTCGGGGAACGGGCTCGGCAATGAGAGCTGCAGAAATCCCCAGATCGCGCCGTTGAAACTATTGAAGGCCAGGAACAGGCCGAGCGTGACGATGACGATCGTCAATTCATCCCGGTGCTGAACCGACCGGACCAGCAGCAGATAGGCCAGCACGCCAACGATCATCGATACAACGATGGCAATGAGAAACGACCACCACAACGGCACGCCCCAATCGACCATCTGCCAGGCTATGTAGGCGGAGAATGTCGCCATCTCGCCTTGGGCGAAATTGGCGATGTTCGTCGTCCGATAGATCAGCACCAGGGCAAGGCCCAGCGACGCGTAGATCGCGCCATCCCCGATGCCGTTGACGATCTGCTGAAAGAAGTACTGCATCGTCAGCTTCTCTATTCAGTTATTGGAGTAACCTGCATGAGCAAAGACCGGTCGCGGATATTCAGTTACCAAGATAGGCAGCGCGGACGCCGTCGTTCTCGGACACATCTCGGGCCGTGCCCGACAGCACCATCGAGCCGGTCTCAAGCACGTAGGCGTCATTGGCAATCTCCAACGCCAGATTGGCGTTCTGCTCGACGATCAGCATCGCGATGCCCTGCGATCGGTTGACGCGTTGCAACGCCCCGTAGAGGTCATCGATGATGACCGGCGCGAGCCCGAGCGACGGCTCGTCGAGCAGCATTACCCGCGGCTTGAGCATCAGCGCCCGGCCGACGGCCAGCATCTGCTGTTCGCCGCCGCTGAGGCTACCCGCCTTCTGCTTGCGGCGCTCGCGCAAGCGAGGAAACAGCGCGTACATCTGCTCGATATCGGCTGCGATCTCGGCCTTGTCGCGGCGACGGAAGGCGCCGACCGCCAGATTGTCCTCGACGGTCAGGTCGCTGAAGGTGCCGCGTCCCTGCACGCCGTGGGCGATGCCCAGGCGCGCGATCCGGTCGGGGCCCAGTCCCTTCAGGTCCTTGCCGTCCAGCAGGATCTGTCCCGTATATTTGACCATACCGCTGACGGCGCGCAGCGTCGTCGTCTTGCCTGCACCGTTGGCGCCGAGCAGCACGGCGATGCTCTTTTCGCCGACCGCGAGCGAAACGTCGTGCAGCACCGGGATGCGCCCGTAGCCGGCGCTAACGCCCTTGATTTCGAGAACGTTCACGCTGTTTCCCCAAATAGGCCTGGATGACGCGAGGGTCCGACTTCACGTCGGCCGGTTTGCCTTCGGCGATCTTGTTGCCGAAGTCCAACACGACGATGTCGTCCGAGACATTCATCACCATGCCCATGTGATGCTCGACCAACAGCAAAGTCATGCCGAATTCGTCACGCACCCGGACCAGGGTCCGCGCGAGTTCATCGACCTCCGAATGCGACAGCCCACCAGCCGGCTCGTCCAGCATCAGGAGCGAGGGACGAGACGCCAGCGCGCGGGCAAGCTCGACCCGCTTGAGCGTCGGATAAGGCAGGCTGTCGATGCGTTCATCGTGCAGGTGATCGAGTTGCAGGCGCGCCAGCAGTTCCATCGCCGCGCGGCGCTGGGCGGCTTCTTCGGACCGCCGCGACACCGGCACGAACGGCGCGCGCAAGAGCGAGGTGCGACCATGGTGATAGCCGCCGAGCATCACGTTCTGCAGGACCGTCAGCGATTTCATCAGCGCCAGGTTCTGGAACGTACGAGCAATGCCGAGTTTCGCGATGTCCTTCGACCGATAGTGTGTGATGTCAGTTCCGTCGAAGGTGATCCTGCCTTCCGTCGGATTGTAGAGGCGGCTGACACAATTGAACAAACTGGTCTTGCCGGCGCCATTGGGGCCGATCAGGCCGCAGATGACGTCCCGCCTGACCTGGAACGATAGTGCATTGATCGCAACGAGGCCGCCGAACCTGAGCGACAGATTGTCCACCGCCAGCTTCGGCGGCGCCGTGGAAGCCGGCGCCGTCCGCGGGGAGAGATGAGCCGTTGAGCCGTTCATGCGATCTTCGTCCCCACGGTGAGGGCTAAGGGAAGCTGCTTCTCCAATCTCCCCGGCGTTACAGGCCGAGGGCCGCTTCAGCCTGCTTGGCGACGACCGTCATGTCCGAGCCGGGCGCCGCGCTTGCCAGCGCCTTGGCCCAGATCGCGGCCGTCGTGCGCGAGAGCTGGGCATCGGATCCCATCGCGTCGAACAGCGACATTGCCACGCGGACATCCTTCTCCATCAACGCGAGCGCGAAGCCGAACTGGAAAGTGCGGTCGATGACCGCCTTCTGCCAGACATGGGTGGTCTGGAAGCTCTGGCCGGATGACGCATCGATCACTTTGAGCATCGTCGCTGGATCAAGACCGAACTTGGCGCCGACCGCGAAGACTTCGCTGGTGGCGGCAAAGGCCGTGGCGGCGAGCAGGTTGTTCAGTGCCTTGACCGCGTGGCCCGACCCGACCTTGCCGACCAGGAAGACCTTGGCGCCCATCTTCTGCAGCACCGGCAGCGCCCGATCGAAATCAACCTGCGTACCGCCGACCATGATCGCCAGGCTTGCGGCCTCCGCGCCTTTGACACCACCGGAGACCGGCGCGTCGATGAAGCGGATTCCCTTTTTGGCAGCGATCTCCGCGTTCGCGACCGAATTGGTCGGCGCGGACGAGCTCATGTCGATCACCATGGCTCCGGCGGGCAGATAATCGAGCAGTCCCCTGCCGCCATCGGCGCCATGCAGCACCTGATCGACGATCGCGCTTGTCGGCAGCATCAGGATCACCGCATCAGCCGAGCTCATGCCGCTCACACCGTCGACGATCCGGCCACCGCTTGCCCTAGCGGCCTCAGCCGCACGGGCCGCATCGGTATCGTAGACGAGAATGTCGGCGATCCCCTTCAGATGCTTCACCATCTGACTGCCCATGGCGCCCAGCCCGATGAATCCGATGGTCTTGAATGTGTTGTTGGTCATGGACGTTGTCTCCTCGTTGCGACGTGTCATTGCGACTTGGCTGGGGGTTCGTAGAGCGGCGTCTTGCCCTCGTAATTGAGGACAGGGCCGACCGGCACGAACTTCACGCCGTCGAACTGGGAGATCTGCACGGACTCGATCGGGTAGCCGTCTTCGGCACCATTGGTGTTCAGCGTGATGCCATCGAGCATCAGCGGCTCCTTCTGGTTCTTCATGCTGCGAGCTGCCTTCATGAAGGCCTCGCGGGTCGGCTGCTCCATCCGCTCGAACAGGCCCTTGGTCGCGTGGCAGGCGTACCAGCCGGCCGCCGCATTCTGGTCGGCGGGATTGAGCGAGCCGCCATATTGCTTGAGCTTGGCGACGTAGAGCTTCATGTCTTCGTCGTTGGCGTAGACCGGGTTGGTCTGGTCCTTCATCCACTGGCCGCTATAGACGCCCTTGGCGGTCTCGACGCCGGCCGGCTCGAACACGCCACCGATGCTCGATCCGACACCCCAGATGATGTGCACCGGTTTCCAGTTGATTGCCGCCATCTGCTTGAGAGCCTGCACGACGAATTTTGGCGTGGTCGCATCGACGAACAGATCGGCGCCCGAAGCGGCAAGTCGGCTGATCTTCGCGTTGATCGTCGGTTCGCTATAGGTGTGTTCTTCGCGAGCGACGATGTTGAGACCAAGCTCCTTGGCCGACTTCAGGAACGCATCAGCAAAGAACGGACCGCCGCTGTCATCGTTGAGCAGCGCGATCTTGGCGTCCGGGAATTTCTGCTTGATGAACGCCGCATAGATCGCGGCTTCGGTGTTATAGGCGAGCCACGCGGCCATGGTCCAAGGGTTCTTTTCGACCTCGGACTTTGCGCCGAACATCGGGCCACCCGTTGCGATGAACATCTGCGGCACATGCTCGGCGTTATAGTACGGCCGCGATCCGAGATTGGCGCCGGTGCCGACATTGCCGACGACCGCGAACACCTTGGACTGGCTCACCAGTCGACGCGCATTCTGCACCGCACGCGCGGGCTCCATCGCATCATCCAAGATATCAAGCCGGACCTTGCGCGTCTTGCCGTCGCCGAACTTGACGCCGCCCTGCTCAGCATTGAGGTAATTGAAGCACGCTTCGGTGCCGCGGGCGATCGCGCCGTAACCCGCATTCGGGCCGGACAACGCGGCCGAAATGCCTATCACAATTTCAGTATCGGTAATGCCGTTCTCTGCGTGCGCCGGTGTGACGATGGTGGCTGTCCCCACCCCCAACGCTAACGACAACAGACAACCCCACGCATCGCGTGGCCGCGCGTGCGACATCGTCTTCCTCCCTGATCTTTTTTTGGATGCTGCGCACCCTTGGCGCGAATTAAGACACGAAGTATTTTTTTGATCAAGCTATATATATTTATAAAGCGCCTAAGGATATTGCGCTGCGACGTGCCCCTCCGCGCGACAGCGCTGCCCACTGCAACAGCTATTCATTCTTGGTGGAGCTGTCGTCGTTGTACAAGCAAAGCCGTCGATGTCGCGCGGATCGAGCCCGGCATCACTGCAGGCGGCGAGGATCGCCTTCAGCGCGAGCTTAAATTCCGCGTCCGGCGAGGCCGTGCCGATAATACTCGGTCTCACCGATCCCGACGACGGCAACGCGGCCCCGAGCGTACGATCGCTCCGCCCGCTCATGCCTGCTTGTCTGCCGATGCCGGCTGGCGCCGAGCGCCGAGAGCGCCCTCTTCCGCAAGGCGTGCCAGTCGCGCGTCGTCGTAGCCGAGCACCTCGCGCAGAACTTCCTCCGTGTGCTGGCCCACGGCCGGCGCAACGACGGGATCCACGACCGGGGTTTCAGAATATCGGATCGGCAGGCTCACATTCGGCACCCATCCGACCGTGGGATGCGGGATGCGTGTCACGATCGCACGCTCCCGCGCTTCCGGAGAACGAATGGCCTCGCCGACGCTGCGCACCTGCCCGCAGGGCACGCCCGCCGCCCGCATCCGCGATTGCCAATACGACCATGGCTGCTGCGCGAAAGCTTCACCAAGAATCGCGAACAATTCGTCGCGCCGGCGAATGCGTTCGGGACCGGTCGCGTAGATTTCGGCCGTGGCCATGTCGGCGCGGCCCATCACTTGCGCCATCAGCCGCTGAAAGATCTTGTCGTTGCCGCAGTTGATATAGAAGGAGCGGTCCTGCGCCTGGAACACGCCCGACGGGCACGTATCGGGAGACGTGTTGCCATGCCGCTGTGTATCAGCGCCGCTGAACAGATGTTGCAGCGTGGCGTAACCCGTCATCAGCACCGCGGTGTCGAACAGGGACACCTCGATGGCTTGTCCGACACCGCTGCGCTGGCGCGCGACCACCGCGCCGAGGATCGCATTGGAGGCCATCATCGCCGTTGAGATATCCATGACCGGCGATAATGCGCGCACGCCTTCGCGATCGGCATAGCCGTTCATGGACACGAACCCGCTCTCGACCTGCGCGATCGGATCGAACCCGAGCCGATCGGCAAAGGCGCCGTCCCGGCCATAGGCTGACACCGAACAATAGATGACGTCACGTTTGATTCTGCGGCAATTGTCGTAGTCGAGGCCCAGTCGCTTCATCACGCCGGTCGAGAAATTCTCGACGACGACGTCCGCCGTAGCAATCAGTTCACGCGCGACCTTGAGGCCTTCCGGCGACTTCAGGTTGACCGCGACGCTGCGCTTGTTGCGGTTGGTCCAGAGAAACGGAGCGCCGTGCCTGAGATCGGGATGCAAGGGCGGATAACGGCGAAGATCGTCGCCCTTCTCCGGCGCCTCGATCTTGACGACCTCCGCACCCATGTCGGCGAGGATCATCGTGGCGAAGGGGCCGGCGATGAAGTGCGAGAAATCGATCACCCGAATTCCATCCAGCGCTTTTGGCGCATCGGAAGTGCGCGGCGCATGTTCCGGAAATTCCGCTTCGAGCTGATCCAGCATTCTTCCTCCCGTCGGTTTGTTGTTTAGATCTCCAATCACAGATCCAGCACGAGCGTCGCTGATTTCGAACCTGAGCAGCAGATCATCATTGTTTTGTTGGCCGCTCGTTCCTCCGCGCTGAGAAACTGATCGCGGTGATCGGGAATTCCCTCAATCACCCGGGTCTCGCAGGTGCCGCAGACACCTTCGGCACAGGCGTAGTTCGCTGTCATTCCTGCATCCAGGAGCGCGTTCAGGATCGTCTTGCCTGGTTCAACCGTTATCGTTCGGCCACTGCGCGCAAGCCTCACTTCAAACCCACTTTCGGCGGCCGGCTTTTCCCTTGCCTTGAAATATTCCACGTGCACGTGAGCGGCGGGCCGAGCAGTGGTCGCCGCTTCGAATGCCCCGAGCATCGACAGCGGCCCGCAGCAATACAGATGCGCTTCTGCAGGGGCGCCTTCGACGATCGCCGCAAGGTCGAGCTTGCGGCCGAGTGGCGCGTGGTCGAACGTCACGTGCAGGTTCTCTTGAACGTCCGGTCGAAGCGCATGCAGTTCGTCAAGGAACGCCGCGGCGAAACGAGTCCTGGCTGCGTAAAACAGCTCCCAGGAGCGACCTAGCATCTCGAGGCGGCGGATCATCGAAAGCAGCGGCGTGATTCCGATTCCGCCCGCGATCAGCACCGAATGCGCCGCATCCTCCTCAAGGACAAAGTTGTTCCTGGGATGCGAAATCGTCATGATATCTCCGACCCGCACCGTGTCATGGATGAGCCTGGAGCCACCCCGACCTTCAGCATCCCTGTTGATCGCGACCACATAGCGCTTCCGTTCGCTCTGGTCATTGACGAGCGAATAGCTGCGGATCATTCCGTTCGGCAGATGCAGATCGATGTGACAGCCGGCCGTGAAAGGAGCGAGATCGCCGCCTCCCGGAGCGACCAATTCGTATGAATTGATGCTCTCGGCCTCGTAGCCGATCCGTTTGACGCGGACCCGCATGGTGCTCTCAGCCATGAGCCCCGGCGCCTCCGCTTGCACGATGATTGCGCATAATACGAGCGAACGAGCTCACAGCTTGTACCCGAAATCGGCGCCGAGCTGCGCGCGCATGAAGCGGGCGCCGACGTCGACCCACGAGTCTTCCGGCGGCAGTTGCAGCGACACGGCGCGGACCATGAACACGTCGGGGTCGGTCACGCTCTTTGGCTTGGTGCCATGATCGCGATAAGTGCCGAGCGCTTCGAGCAGGAAGCGCCGCGTCATCGCAATGCCGGTGTCGCTGGAGCAGAGGTTCTCCTTGGTACGGTCGTAGATCGGCGAAACACCGCTTTGACAAGCGCCGTCCTGCACCCACAGTCCGGGCAACCCCGAGAACCAGGTGGTCTGCTGCGCCTCATAGTCGAACTGGAAGCCGTTCTGCGGATTGTATTTGGTCCAGTATCCGGCGTAGGGAACGGTCACGGGGTGCTGGACGAGTGCATGCCTGCTGGCGTGCCCGCTCTCCCGACCGTTGTGCCCCTCTGCGAATATCTGACGGGTCTTCTGCGCCAATGGCTGCGAGGGATGATACGAGAACATGATGCACAGCGTATTCTCGTCATCGATCGGCACCCAGGCGTGCCCGCTCAAATCGGGGAACGGCGACAGTGGCGGGACGAGCGTATAGAACGGCAGGAGGAACTGGTTGACGCGCCAGTACAGTGTGTTCTCGTCGTAGTTCCGCCGGGCGGCGATGCTCATCCCGAAATCCTGCTTGATGCATTCAAACGTCGGACGGAGGTCGCGCTTCTGAATCCACGCGCTCGTGGTGCCCTGAGAGTCGAGCCGGCCGTGCAGCAGCGGCGCGTGGGCGGAATCGATCTCGCCTTCGACCGCCTGCAGCCAGTTGCACTCCTGGACGCGCACGGAGACATGCACCTGGTCCGCCGGCACCAGATTCCACTCCACGTTCGGAAGCGGCGGAGGGCTCGCAGCATCCGGCCCCATGTAGGTCCAAAGCATCCCGTTGCGCTCCTGGCAGGGATAGGCCTTGATCCGGACGCGCTCTTTCAGGCGGCTGCGAACCGGCTCGGCCGGCATGTCCGTCGCCGCGCCTGTCACATCGAACTTCCAGCCATGATAGACGCATCGCAATCCGCAATCTTCGTTGCGGCCGAAGATCAGCGGCGCGCCGCGATGCGGACATGCATGATCGACCAATCCGACGCGGCCTTCGGTGTCGCGGAAGGCGACCAGATCTTCGCCCAACAACCGGATGCGCTTCGGCTGTCCGTCGTTTACGAGATCGGCTGACGGCAGAAAGGGAATCCAATACAGTCGGAACAGCTCGCCAAGGGGCGTGCCCTTCCCCACCCGGACCAGTCTTTCATTGTCTTCGTGCGACAGCATGACCTTCCTCCGCTCAATTCAACAATTCGTCGCGAGGCCTCATTTGGCTGCGCGCTCGAGGAGAGCAGCGATGCGGGGTGACAAGCCCAGATCGCGGGCGGTCCACAGCGGATCGGAAGCGGCAAGCGGCTTTCGAGGAACGGGCGGCTCACTGCGCGCTTCCACCAGGCTCACGATCTGTTCGATCCGTCGTCGTTCGAGCTCTCTGAGCGTGTCTTCGACGACAAACCCTTCCGCGATGCAGCCGGGCAGTTCCGGATAAGCGAGCCGCAGAAGCCACTTGCCTGGCTCGGTTTCGACGGCTTCAGCCTCAAGGAGATACGGGATCGACAAAAACTGGCGCAGATCCAAAACCATCCTCCCTGGACGAACCTTGACCCATTCGCGTCCGTATTTGTTACGTGTACGTACTATATCGACGCTTGTGTTGCAAGGCCGATGCGGCGTTTCCGACCCGCGTTCAGATCCGGCTCGCTCTCGGCACCCGGCCCAAGGGTTGAGGACGGAACACCAAGCTGCTAACGGCTATGGTGACTTGGTGTCAGATGGACTACAGCGCGGGTCGACAACGGCATGTCAGCCGACAAGACAATGAAGACGGATTCAGTTGCGGAGCTCGCCCGAAACTGGCGGCTGGAAGGTGGCATCGGCTTTCTTCTTCGGCTGCTCGAAGCCCGCTACGACGTCCTCTATCAGAAAGTGACGCGCCAGAGTGACATCACCCCCCGGCAGTTCGGCGTGCTCATGGCGCTGTATCAACGCGGCCCGCTCACGCCATCGGTCCTCGCGGAGCACATCAGTTGCGACCGGAATACGCTGAGCGAGATGCTCAAGCGGATGACGGCGCGAAAGCTGATCTCGAAAAAGAGCAATGCGGAAGACCGGCGCTCCGTGCAGGTTCAGATCACCGCCAAGGGAGAGGCTGCCCTCTTCAGCGTTGTCCCGTCCGCTGCTGAACTGCAGGACCTGATGCTGGCGCCGCTGCGCAAGGAAGATCGCGCGCATTTTCTGAAATGCATGCTGGCGATCGCAAAGGCGGCGCCATCGGGCTCTTCCGGATCATCCGAGGATTGAATTCTTCTGCAGCATTGCTGGCGCGGGCGAACTATTTTCCGAACGCTCCTACTTCCGCCAGGCTGGCGATTTCCGCGGATGACAAGCCCAGCGCCCGTGACAGCACCTCGTCGCGGTGCGCGCCGACCGCCGACACCTCGCGCCGCATGGAGCAGTCCGCTCCCGACATCTTCCAGGGTGGATTGACGCCGAAAAACTCGCCTGCGCCGTCAGCAATCGTCGCGAACGCGCCGCGCTGCGAAAGATGCGGATCCGTCAGCGCCGCGCCGGGATCGCGATATTCGGCGCAGGGAACGCCGGCGCGATCGAGCGCCGCGATACATTCTCGCACCGTGTGGCGCTCGGTCCACGTCCCGATTTGCCGCATCATTGCGCCCCAGTTTGCGCCGCGCGCCGGCACAGTGTTGAAGCGGGCATCCTCGGCCAAGGCGCGGTCCCCCGTCACCTCGCAAAGGGCGGCGAAATTGCGCGACGTCACCGGCGCGATCAGGATATCGCCATCGCTGGCGCGCACGGGACCATAGGTCGGCCGCGGCGCATGCACCGGAAACTGCGCCTCCTGGAGTTCGTAGACGAGCAGGTTCAGCATGCAATCCATCAGCGCGACGTCGATCCGCTGCCCCACTCCGGTGCGCGATCGCTGCACGAGTGCGGTCTGGATCGCCGAATAGCCGAAGATGCCTCCGAGCAGATCGGCGACGAACACGGCGCCCGCTGCGGGACGATCGCGATCGCCCGCATACCGCATCAGCGCACGGTCGAACCCGCTTTCTGCGTGAACGATCATGGCATAGGCCGCACGTTCCGCCGCCGGACCGGACTGGCCATAGCCGGAGATCGAACAATAGATCAGGCGCGGATTGATCCCGCGCAGCGCCTCATAGCCGAGTCCCAGCCGGTCCATGACACCGGGACGAAAATTCTCCACGACGATATCGGTCTGCTCTACCAGCCTGTGAACGAGGCCGATCGCTTCGCTGTTCTTTAGGTCGAGTGCCAGGCTCCGCTTTCCGGCATTGAGCTGGCCGAAATAAGCGCTGTGGCCGTCGCGGAGCGGTGCACGCAGCCTCATGTCGTCACCCTCCGGCGGCTCGATCTTGATGACCTCCGCACCGACGTCCGAGAGCAGCCGCGCACAATAGGGACCAGCCAGCATGATCGAGAAATCGAGCACCCTGACGCCTTCCAGGGGTGCGGTGGCGGTGTTGAGCTCCGGCATGCGGCCACTCCTATCTCGGCAACCCAAGCGCCCGTTGCGCGATCAGGCTGCGCTGAATTTCGTTGGTTCCAATGCTGATCACCCACATCAGCGAATGACGCAGGTTCTGTTCGAACCGTCCATTGTCGATTGCATCAGGCATCCCTTCGGAAAGCGCGGCGCGCTGGCCTAGAATGTCGAGGGCGGTTTCGCCGAAGCGCTCCATCAGCTCGCTGGAGAACACTTTGCTGATCGCGCCATATTCCGGCGGGGTGACGCCATCAGCCGCCAGTTCCGCGCAATGCATCATCAACTGACGGCCGACCTCGATTTCAGACGCGAGTACGGCCATTCTGTCGCGGACGATCGGGTCATCGGCAAGCACCGGCCGGTCGCTACCGGTCGCCATGATATGCCGGCGCAATTGTTCGAAAGCGTGGGCGACCTTAAGGACGATCCCGCCGCCGACCAAGCCGCGCTCGAAGGCGAGCGCGCCGGTCAATACCTTCCAGCCGCCATCGACCTCGCCAACGAGGTTGCCCAAGGGAATGCGGACGTTGTCGTAGAAGATATTGGCAAAGGAGCCGTCATACATCGTCGTCGCCGGCTGGATGGAGATGCCCGGCGTGTTCATCGGCACGATGAACATGCTGATGCCGGCATGCGGCGGCTTGGCGTCCCTGTCGGTGCGTGCGGCCAGGAACATGTATTTGCCCCACCACGTCGTCGTCCAGATCTTCTGGCCGTTGATGATCCACTGATCGCCATCGCGCTCGGCGCTGGTGCGCAGCGCGGCGAGATCGGAGCCTGCCTGGGGTTCACTGTAGCCCATGCCGTGCATGGCCTCGCCGCGGAGAATCTCCGGCAGATATTTTTGCTGCTGCTCCGGCGTGCCGAACATCATCAGCGCGTTGGCCTGGATCGCGGCGCCAATGCGCGGCGCTTCGCTCCGCTCCATCGTTTCGATGAAGGCGATCTGCTCCAGCGGCGAGCGCCCCTGCCCGCCGAATTTGCTCGGCCATCCCAACCCGATCCAGCCCGTCTTCCCAATCTCGAGCGCGAACTCGGTATCGAACTCACGCTTGGCAAACGGCTGCGCGTCGAAGGCGGCCTTGCGCTCGCCCGACCAATTCTCCTCCAACCATTGCCGGATCTCCTCGCGCAGCGCATTGCCGGCCGGGCCAAGATCGTATTGCGGCAGTTCCGCACCGCCATCATCCAGCAGGAAGGAGGCTATGCCGAGCCTTGCATGCGCTGCGCCGCCGAGCGCGATCGTGTCGAGATGAACCCGCTTGAAGTGCAGCGGCGCCTCGTGCTCCTCGGCATAGCCGATGGCGCCGAACGTATGCTGGGTCTCGAGCGAAACACGCCGCAGCGCCTCGGCGGAAACGGAGGCGGCGCAATCGGCGAAATACGGCCAATGACGATCGCCACGATCATGCAGTTCCCCTGCATGGTCGAGGATCAGGCGTACGCCTTCGAGCAGGATCAAGCAATTGGCCAGCTTGTGCTGGATCGCCTGGAACTTTCCGATCGGCTGCCCGAATTGCCGGCGTTCCCTGGCATAGTCGACCGCCAGTTCGAACCCGCGCCGCGAGGCGCCGTGCGCCCGCGCCATCAGCGCCAGCTTGGCCTTGCGCAATAGGTCATGGACGGCAAGGAATTCGACTTCGATGATTTCAGCCGGCGCAGCGTTCAGCCGAACCTGGTGAAGGCCCCAGGCGCCCACCGCGCGGGTTGGTTCAACGCCGACAGCCGGGCCATCCATCGCAACAAGCGCAAGCGCCGATGAACTGATCGGCACAAGCAGATGCGTACAGCTTCCCGCCGCCTCGACAAACCGCAGCAGTCCGCTTGCCCTCATGTTCGTGACCTCGATGGCTCCAGCCGCGCGGTCCGGATCAAATGCCCCAAACGAGAGCGCGATGCGCGCGCTGCCCGCATGCAGGCGCCTTAGCAAATCGACCGAAGCCTCGGACCTTGCTCCCGCGAGCGCAAAATTGGCGAGAGCTGCCGACCACATCGGCGCCGGGCATGCGGCGCGGCCCAGCTCCGCCATCACCACCAGGACCTCGCGCAGCCCTCCCATGTCGGGATCGCTGCCAAGCGACGCAACGCCCTGACCAACGAGCTTGCTCCAGACGGCGGCGATCTCCTCCGGGCACGGGCCGTGCTTCATGGCGTCGGCGCGCCAATGCTGGCCGAGAAATCCGCGCAGGGAATCCCGGAGCATCTCCCTCGTGTCTTCAGTCGCGAGCTCGGTCGCGCGCATGACTGGGCTAAGCCTGGCCGAATTTCGGCTTGCGCTTCTCCTTGAACGACGTCGTCGCCTCCTTGTGGTCGGCCGTCTCGAACGTCACCTGCTCCAAGGCCATAGAGGCTTCGAGCAGCATGTTGACGCGATCCTTGACAATCTGGTTGATCGACAGCTTGGTCCAACGAATGGCCCAGGTGGGGCCGTTCGCAAGCTCCACGGCGATATCGCGGGCCCTGGCCAGCACCTCCGCGCGCGGCGCCACATGGTTGACCAGCCCGATCCGCTCGGCCTCCTTGCCGCTTAGGAGCGTGCCGCGGATCAGGAATTCCTTGGCCTTGTTGATCCCAACGAGCAGCGGCCAGATCACGGTGCCTCCGTCGCCCGCGACCAGGCCGACCCGCGAGACATGCGTGTCGCCGATCCGCGCGTCTTCGGCCATCACCGTTATGTCGCACAGCAACGCGTGGGTCGCCGCAAGGCCGATCGCATCGCCGTTGATGGCGGCGATGATCGGCTTGTCGAGCTCGAGCTGGCGGGTGACCCCGCGCCGGCTGATCATGGGATCATGGACCTCGCCCTCCTCGAGGACGTCGCCGCCCGGCCGTTCCGACATCGCCTTCACGTCGCCACCGACGCTGAAGAAATCGCCGGCACCGGTCAGCACCACGACATTGACGGCGTGATCATCGGCGAGGTCATCCCAGATCGTCCGCAGTTCGCGGATCAGCTTCTGATTGATCGCGTTGCGCGCCTGCGGGCGGTTCAAGGTCACGGTCGCCACCTTGTCCGCAACCTCGATCTTCAGGCACTCGTAATTGGCATATCTGGACACATTTTCCTCCGTTTATATTCTTGTTCAGGCGAGGCTGGTCGTCACATGCCGCCGCTCAACGGCGGAAACCGGGCTGGACCTCCGCCAAGGCAACATGAAGTGACATGGCGCCGGGATCCTGCTCCAGCATCCGCTGCACAGATTCGAGATGCGTGCGCATCAGGCGCGTGGCGGACGAGACATTGCGCTCGCGCAGCGCGGCCAGAAACTGCCGGCGTTTCTCGGCGAGCCGGGCCATCGCGACGCCGCTCGATACCACCTTGGCATAGACGAAACGCATGTGAATCTCCGTGACCGAATCCATGATCATCGCGATCACCTTGTTTCCGGTCGCCGCGGCCAGCAGCTTGTAGAACTCCCGCGAGCACTCGACCCGGTCGAGCAGCCGGCCTTCGCGCGTGGCAAGTTCGGTGCGCGCGACATTCGCCTCAAGCGCGTCCAGATCGGCCGCCCGCACATTCGCACACGCCAGCCGTACGACGAGATCAAGTACATGGACACGCGCTTCCGACAATTCGCGCACTGAAATCGTGCCAAGGCTCAGCATGTCTCGCATGACGTCGTTCATGCGACTGGTATCGCCCTCGCGGATGAAGGCCCCTCCCTTGACGCCCTTCTGCAGCCGCAGCACGCCCGCCATCTCGAGGCTTCGCAGCGCCTCGCGCAGGACATTGCGGCTGACGCCGAGTTGCTGGGCCAGGTCGCGTTCGGCCGGAAGCTTGTCCCCGGGCTTCAGCACGCCAAGCGCCAATTGCTCACGAATACGCTCACAGATTTCCTCGAATGCGCGGCGGGTATGGATCGGCCGGAATTGCGGTGCAGCCGGTGCCCCGGCTGCACGGTGATCGGGGGCCCGTTCCCGCCGGTTGAGCGAGGTCAACCGCGGCCGGGTGGAGCTACGAGGGCTTGACTTGGTGTTCATCGGGTGAATTATTAAATGGATCACCCATTCAATGGAAGCCCCTTTTTGGCTCCTTACAAAAAAACAGGCGGAAACCCCATGAGCTTCACCGAGGAGCAGACCGCGTTTCGCGACAACATCCGAAGAATGGTCGCCCGGCATGTGGCGCCGATCGCCGCCGAGATCGACGACACTGATCGTTTCCCACTTGAGATCGTGAAGCTGTTCGGCGAGATGGGGCTGATGCAGCTTTGGGTGCCGGAACAATATGGCGGCCCGAACGGCAATCTGACGATGGCCTGCATCGCGCGCGAGGAGATCTCGAAGGTCTCGCCCGCCTGCGCCTCGATCGCAGCCCTCAACACCATGTTCATCATGCCGCTGCTTCACTTCGGCTCAGAGGAACAGCGCAAGAAATACCTGCCGATCATCGCCAAGGGCGGCGTCGTGACGGCGATCGCGATCTCCGAGCCACAGGCCGGCTCGGACGTCTCCGCGCTCAACACCCGCGCCAGGAAAGATGGCGACTGCTACGTCCTCAACGGCCGCAAGCAATGGTGCAGCTATGGCGTCGTCGCCGACTATATCGTGGTGATGGCGCGGACGAGCGACAGTGCCGGTGCGGACGGCATCAGCGCCTTCATCGTCGAACCGAAGCAGATGCCGGGCATCTCGTTCGGGCGACACGAACGAAAGCTGGGCTTTCACGGCGCTCCGAATACGCCGATCTTCTTCGACAATGTGCGGGTTCCGGCCGAGAACCTCGTCGGCGAGGAAGGCAAAGGCTTTCGCGCGTCAATGCGCGCCCTCGATCTCAACCGGCCGACCATCGGCGCCCAATCGGTGGGACTGGCGCAGGGCGCGTTCGACGCCTGCATCGGCTATGCGAAGGAACGCAAGCAGTTCAAGCGATCGATCTCAGAATTCCAGGGCGTGCAGTTCATGCTTGCGGACATGGCTATGCAGATCGAGGCCGCGCGCGCACTCGTCTACGAATGCGCGCGGGCCGGCGATGAAGGCGACTGGAAGCGATTGAACCTGCTCGCCAGCATGGCCAAATGCATCGGCAGCGACACCGCCATGAAGGTCACCACCGACGCCGTCCAGATCTTCGGCGGCTACGGCTACACCATGGATTATCCGGTCGAACGCATGATGCGCGACGCCAAGCTGACCCAGATCTTTGAAGGCACCAACCAGATCCAGCGCGTGGTGATCGCCCGCGAGTTGCTGCGATAACAACAATGAACAATCAAATACAACATGGAGGAAACGATCTTGACCTGGACCATCCACCGGATTTGGCCCGCCGTCGCCATATCCGCGCTTCTCGCCGCATCACCTGCTTACGCACAAAACGCCTATGGCCCGGGAGCCAGCGACACCGAGATCAAGCTTGGCCAATCGACCCCGCTCAGCGGTCCCGCCTCTGCTTTCGGTGCCGGCGCAGGACGGGCGGTCGTCGGCTATTTCGAAATGCTGAACGCGCAAGGCGGGATCAACGGACGCAAGATCAGCTTCACGCAACTGGACAACGCCTACAGTGCGCCCAAGGCGGTCGAGCAGTCGCGCAAGCTCATCGAGGACGTCGGCGTGCTCGCTGAGGTCGGCACCATCGGAACGGCGCCGAATGTCGCGATTCAGAAATATCTGAACTCCAAACAGGTGCCGCAGCTTTTCATCACCGCCGGCGGACGCCGCTTCAACGATCCCAAGGCTTTTCCGTGGACCGTGCCGCTCTACCCTGATTTCGAGACGGAAGGCCGCGTTGTCGCCAAATATATCGCGAGGGCAAAACCCGACGCCAAGATCGGCGTCTTGTACCAGAACGACGATTACGGAAAGGACTACCTCAAAGGCTTGCGGGCCGGGCTTGGCGAAAAGGCGGCGCAGATCGTCACGGCGGTTTCGTACGAACTCGCCGATCCGACGATCGATTCGCAAATCGTTCAGTTGAAAGCCGCCGGCATCGACACGCTGATTGAACAATCGTCATCGAAGGCGGCCGCGCAATCGATCCGGAAGGTCTACGAGCTCAAGTGGCGCCCGCTCCACGTAATCGGCGGCTCGACGGCATCCGTGGAAACCATCCTGAAGCCGGCGGGCCTCGAGGCATCGAAAGGTCTGGTCACGACACAGTTCCTCAAACAACCCGGCGACCCGGCATGGGTCGATGACGAAGAGGTGAAGGCCTACAAGAGCTTCCTGAAGAAATATGCGCCATCAGCCAATCCGGACGACTATTCCGTCCTGGTCGCCTACATGAACGTCCACGCCGTGACGCTCGCCCTGAAGAAATGCGGCGATCAGTTGACGCGGGACAACCTCATTCGCCAGGCGACATCGCTCCATGGCGAACGGCTGCCGATGATGCTTCCGGGCATCTCGATCAGCATGCATCCCGACGACTACACGCCCTTCAAGACGCTTCGGATCGCGATTTTCGACGGAGAGAGCTGGACACTGGCAGGCGATCCGCTGTCCGCCGAGTGATCCATCCGGGCGTTCGCAGCGTTGCTCGCGAATGCAGTTTCTCCATCAGAAAAGGCGAGCGCGGCATTTGCCGCCCTCGCCCAGCGGTCCCGGAGATTCGCGAGAGCTCAGGACGCAATCGCACCGAGATCGATCATGTCGCCGACGGGAATCCAGTTCCCACCATCGAAGCGGGAAATCTGCAGATTGTGGATGGCGCGATAGTCGGTTGGAGAATTTTCGACCTTGATGCCGTCGAGGAAAAGCGGCGGCAGTTCGCCCTTGAGCGACGTCGCCTGCTTCAAGAGGTTTTCCCGCGTCAGATCGTTGCCGCAACGCTTCAGAACCTGCTCGATCATGTAGGCGTTGTTGTAGCCCGGCGTCGCCGTATTGTCGTCAATGCCGACCGAGGGCATGTATTTCTTCATGAAGTCGACATAGGCCTTCACCCTTGGCTTGTCCCGGTGTCTTGGATCGGTCACGACGATCTCCCACCATGCCGAGATCAATTCCTTCGCATTGTCCAGGCCGGCCGGCGCAAGCGTGCCTCCGATCGAGCTGCAATTCGAATTGACGACGTGCAGCGGCTTCCAGCCCATTGCCGCCACCTTCCGGATGCCTTGCGCGGCAAATTTGGAGTAGGTGAGCTGGACGAACACATCGGCACCGGTCGCCCTGCAATCGGCGACCTGATTGTCGATGGTGGGCTCGGTGATCTCGTGACTGACCTCCTTGACGATGGCGCTCGCCTTGCCCCCCAGCCCCTTTTTCAGGCCGCGAAGGAAGTCCTTGCCGAGATCGTCGTTGACATAATGGACGGCGATCTTGGCGTCCGGCTTTTCATTCAGGATGAACGTGGCCAACGCCGCGCCTTGCGCGACATAGATTGGATAGAACGGAACGATCCAGGGAAACTCCTTCGGATCATTGAAGCGTTCGGCGCCTGATGTCAGGAACAGGCTCGGCACCTTCTTCGCGTTGAGATATTTTTGCACGGCGGCATTAGTTGCCGTTCCCAGGAAACCGGCGATCGCAAAGACTTCCTCCGACTCCACCAGCTTTCGCGTCTGCTCGACGGCTTTCGGCGGCGAAAAGGCATTATCCAGCGAAACCAGGTTGATCTTCCGGCCGTTGATGCCGCCATTATCGTTGACCATCTGGAAATAAGCGGTCTGCGCCTGTCCGTAGACGCCATAGCCGGACGCCGGCCCGCTATAGGGTGCCGTGGTCCCGAGCTTGATTTCGGTGTCGGTTACTCCAGGTCCGTAATTGTTTGCAGCGCGTGCGCGCGACGCTCGACCGAACGTGAGTGCCGCTGCGCCGAGGCCGGCGATGGTTGTTCGCCGCGAGATCAATGTCATGTCGGCTCCTCCCTTTCATTTTTGCGATAATTGAATGCTGCAACGGGCCCGCTGCTCTGCGGCAGCGAGGGGCCCCGTGAGCTACACGAACGAAACACTCACTGGAGCGAACCCCGAAATCCTGGCTTCGTAGAGTTCGCCCGCGGAGACCGGCGACACCGGTCCCAGCGCGCCGGTCAGCACGGCATCGCCAGACCGCAGCGGTTGGCCGGCTTTGGCCATGGCGCGGGCAAGCCAGAGCGCGGCGCGCAGGGGATGGCCGAGACAGGCCGCGCCGCAACCGACGGAGACGATGGCGCCGTTGCGCGTCATCGTCATGCCGCAGGCCTCCAGATCGACATCAGTCAGGCGGCGCGGCGAGGCGCCGAGCACGTAGCGTGCGCTTGAGCCGTTATCGGCCACCGTATCCAGGATCGTGATCTTCCAATCGCTGATACGGCTGTCGACCACCTCGAGCGCGGGGACGATATAGGCCGTCGATCGCATCAATTCGCCGAGAGTGGTGCCACCGTCCGCAAGATCCCGCTCCAGGACCAGCGCTATCTCCGCCTCGACACGCGGCTGGATCAGTCGCGCGACCTCGATTCGCTCGCCGGTCGGGATCTCCATATCGGCAAACAGCGCGCCGTAGTCGGGCTGATCGACCCCAAGCTGCTGCTGCACTGCTTTCGATGTGAGCCCGATCTTGCGGCCCACGAGCCGGCGGCCGCCGGCAATCCCGCGCCGCGTGACTTCGGCCTGAATCGCATAGGCCACCTCCACTCGCCCCTCGCCGATATCGCTTGCGATCGGCGCGATCGGGCGGCATGCCGCCTCGGCTTCCTGCAGGCGTGTCGCAATATTCTCGATAATATTGCTCATGGCCGGTCCAGGAAGTCAGCGACCAGCGCATTGAATTCGTCGGCCTTCTCCCACTGCGCCCAGTGCCCGCATTTGGGAAAGACGTGAAGCTGTGCGTTCGGCATGGTCTTGAGCAGGATGAAGCTTGAATCGAGCGGCACGACCCGATCCTCGCGTCCCCAGATCAGAAGCGTGCGATGCTTCAGCGCGGCGAGATTCTCACGCCAGATATCGAGCGGCGGCCGCTTGAAGATGTCGATGACATCGGGGAGGGTGGCGGCTTTGAGCCGCTCGGCCAGCAGTTCTTCGGTGATCGAGGACTGATCGAACACCAGAAGATCGATCACGCCCTTCAGCTTCTGCAACGTCGGCCCCTCGCCGCCATGGAACATCGCCATCCGCCGCAGGCCTTCGGTCGGCATCGGCGAGAAGATCGCCTGGCTTCCGCCGGTCCCCATCAGCACCAGCCGGTTGACTCGTTCAGGCGCGCGCAAGGCGACCATCAGCGACGTCGCGCCTCCGAGGGAATTGCCGACGAAGCTCGCCTCCTTGACGTCGATCGCGTCCATGAAGGCGCGGGTGAAGTCACCCATCGCTTCGAAGATCGGGCCGTCCTTCAGCTTCCCCTCGGTCTCGCCAAATCCGGGAAGGTCGAACACGATGACGCGACGGCGCGCCGCAAGAGCCTCGACGTTCTTGCGATAATTGCTCAGGCCGGAAGCCCCCGGCCCTCCGCCATGGATGAGGATAGTGGGCTCCCCTTGCCCGACGTCGTAGTAGTGCGTGCGCGTACCCGCGACATCGACATGCTTACCCTTCAGTTCCACTATTGATCTCCGACTTCGATGATGATTCTGTTAGCTTCGGGCGTTCGCCTGCAGATAGGCGTCGCGCAGTTTCCGCTTGAAGATTTTTCCGCTCGCCTCGCGCGGCAGCGCGTCATGAAACACGAACCGTTTCGGGATCTTGAATCGGGCGATATGCCCTTCCAGGAATGTCGCGATGGCTTCGGCCGCAAGCCGAATCCCGCCCTCGGCTTCGATGGCGGCGACCAGGCTTTCCCCGAACTCCTCGTCGGGTGCGCCGAACACTGCGCAGTCCCGTACGCCCGGACAGTTCACCAGGACATTTTCGATCTCCGCGGGATAGATGTTGACGCCGCCGGAGATGACCATGTCGCGCTTGCGGTCGCAGATGAAGAGATAGCCGTCAGCATCCACGTAGCCGACATCACCGCAGGTCACGAGCCCGCCCCGATCGATCTGCTCGCGCTGCTCCGGCCTGCCGTGATAGGTGAAATCGGCATAGGCCTCCGTGCGCAGGTAGATTTCACCGATCTGTCCTGTGCTGAGCTCGCGACCCTCGTCGTCGTAAATACGTAAGGTCGTGCCCGCCATCGCCCTGCCGACGGTACCCGGATGGGCAAGCCATTCATGCGAGTTGCAGCCGACGGCCGGTCCGGTTTCGGTGGCGCCATAGGTTTCGTGGATCACCGGCCCCCACCAGTCGATCATGCGCCGCTTGACATCAGGCGGGCACGCGGCACCGGTGTGGGTCGCCCAGCGAATGGACGAAACGTCGTACTGCGATCGGACCGCGTCGCTGAGCCGAAGCAGGCGTACGAACATCGTCGGCACCATCGTGAGATGGGTGATGCGATGTTCCTCGATCGTCTTCAGCAATTCTTCGGGATCGAAATTGTGCTGCAAGACCACGAGATCGGCATGCTGAAACGCCTGCCTGGCAAACGCACCGGGTGAGGCATGATAGAGCGGGCCGCACACGAATGCGCGCATGCCTTGCTCGATGCCGTAGATCTGTCGCAGCAAGGCGGCGTTCTTGCTCACCTGCTCGGCGTTCATCGGCGCGCGACGCACGCCTTTCGGTCGGCCGGTGGTGCCGGAGGTGTAGATCATGGTCCCGCGCGGGGCGCGCGCCGGTTCCGGCCATTCGGCAAAACCGTCACGATGCGGAGCCCAGGCGCGGGCGCACGAAGGAGCGTCCGACGAGGCCATGGCACCGGACGGCGCAAAAAACGTCGGAAGGTCGGCCGGAATTGCGGCCGCAACACCCTGCAACAGGCCAGCATGGCCGATCAGCGCATGCGGCGCGCAATCGGCGAGGATGTAACGGATTTCGTCCGCGGTGCCGTGCCAGTTGAGCGGTACGACATAGGCCCCGAGCAGAGAGGCTGCCTGCATCACTTCGAAATAGATCGGATCGTTCCGGATCAGGAGTGCGATCGCATCGCCTTCGTTGACGCCGGCTGCCGCAAGCGCTGATGCAGCGCGCCTGCCCTGTGCGAGCAGCGCGTCGCACGAAACGCTGTGCGTTCCGATGACGATCGACCTGTCCCGCTTCACTCCAGGCATATCATCGCCTCGGCGCGAACAGAGGGCAGATAGACGTGGTCGAGCGCCTCGAAGTCCGCTTCCGACAAAGTGATCGACGTCGTGAATGTCAGTGGATCCATGTGGCCATTGAGCACATCGGGATAGTTCCAGCGCGTCGTCGCCACCGTGCGGTTGCCGGCCTTCAGCTCCACGGTGAGCGGTGCCGCCGCGCTCGAGCCGTGCCCGCTCTGATAGCCGTCGCCGATGCAGTAGATCTCCAGGGCGAATTCGTTGCGGCCCCGACGCTGAACGGCGATCTCCATGTCGAGCAGGCCGAACACGACGTCATCGGGCTCATCCTCGCTGTAGAAATACACATACGAGATACGCCCGTAGCGGCTGACGCCGAGCGCAGCGTCGGACGGCACCTGCGCATCGCTCCGGCCCGGTGTCCGCGGCGGAACAGGACCGAGCAGGCACATTTGTGGAAGCGACCTGCAGGCAATCATGACGCTATGCCTGCTGTGATGCGTCGGGATGACGATCGCTAGTTGCTGCATGCTGGGTTTCCAGATCGAAGGTGCGGCCAAGAAAAGCGAAGGCGTTGTCGGCGAGAACGCCCGGGCAGTCCGGCAGCGCTGCTTGGACAAATGCGCCGGGATGCGTTTGGCGAATGGTGAACGGATAGTCGGAGCCGACCACGATGCGGCTCGATCCCACGACCGAAGACATGAACTGAAGCGCGGGGCCGTCGTAGAGAATCGAGTCGTAGAAGAAGCGGCGCGCGATTTCCCTTGGCGATCTCGTCATCCGTTTCTGCATTTCGCCGCCGAGCGACCAGCCGCAGTCGAGCCGCGGCAGGATCCAGGGCAGCGCGCCCCCGCCATGGCTGAGCAGGATGCGCAGCCTGGGAAATTTCTCGAGCACGCCGGCCGCAAGCATCGACACTGCGGCAAGCGCGGTCTCGACTGGAAATGCTGCCGTCGCCGCGAATTCGGGTCCCGCCCCGATCCGCTCAACCCCGGCCGGATGCAACGGATGAACGAAGATGCAGAGGTCGAGCGCCTCAGCGGCTTCATAGAGCGGATGGAGCGCTTCGCTGCCGAGCGCGACGCCATCGATATGACTTCCGATTTCGATGCCGGCGAGACCAAGCGCCTTGATGCGCTGCAATTGCGCCAGCGCGCGCGGCACATCCTGAACACAGGCCATGCCGATTCCGGCGAACCGGCGCGGAGCCTCGCCAATCATCGCGGCGATGTGTTCGTTGATGATCTCGGCGAGGTGCTCGGCGTCATCAGCCGGCAACCAATGCGACAGCAGCTCCGGCATCGGGGACAGCACCTGCATTGCGGTGCCGTCCTCCTCCATGTCCGCCAGCCTGCGTCTGACGTCCCACGAGCGCGAGTCGATTTTGCGGAACACCTTTCCGCCAATCATCACCGCGGCCTTGTCGCCGGAAAGCTCGACGCTCGGCCACAGCGGGTCGCGCGCCTTGTCAGCCGGGAGTCGTGCAGGCACGACATGCGTATGGGCATCCACCACTGGCAATGGCGCCCTCCTTTCCTTCCCTGATCCCTGCGCTGCAGCGAACCGCTTTTCGAGTTGCGCGGGATAATTCACTTTACAAACAGGAATGATTGTTTTTATCCTGCTTGTCAAGCGGCCGCGAGAGGTGCGCTGCGAGCGGCAAAGAACCGCTCAAGGGGAGTGAACGCATTGGATCTATCCCGGACACGCATCGTCATCGTGGGCGCAGGCCAGGCCGGCGCGCGCGCTGCCGAGGCGTTGCGGGCCGCCGGGCATCGCGGGCCGATCACCTTGCTCGGCGAAGAAGAGCATCCGCCCTACGAGCGACCGCAACTTTCGAAGGCCATGCTGGTCAATGTGGACGAAGAACCGCGCTTCATCCGAAATTCGCAGGATTGGGCAGCGATCGACATCGAGCTGAGCACCTCCACGCCGACTGTTGCGATTGATTTGAATCGTCGTGCGATCGGGCTGTCGGACGGCCGCGAGATTTCATTCGATCGCCTGCTGCTAGCGACCGGCACGCGGCCGCGTCGGTTGCGCGATCTCGACGATTGCGGATTGCGCGTCTGCTATCTGCGCTGCATCGACGATGCGCGAGCACTCAGACGCAATCTCACGCAGGACGCCAAAGTGGTGCTGGTCGGTGGCGGCGTGATCGGTCTCGAGGTCGCCTCGGCGGCCATCGTCCGCGGCTGCGAGGTCACCGTGCTGGAGAAGGCCGATCGGCTGTTACCACAGGTCGGCTCGCCAGTGCTGAGCGGGTATCTGAGGCGGCTGCACAGCGACCGCGGCGTCGCTGTCTGCTGCAACGTGACCATCGTGGGCGCCACGGCCAAAGGGATTCAGTTGTCCAACGGAAGGATGGTTCCGGCCGATCTCGTCGTCGTCGGTGTCGGCGTTGAGCCTGCGGCCGACCTTGCCCGCCAGGCGGGGCTCGCAGTCGATCAAGGCATTCGTGTCGGCCCCTCCGGCATGACCGACATCGAAGGCGTCTATGCAGCCGGCGACGTCGCCGAACAATGGAGCGACTGGCACGGACGCTGGATGCGCGTGGAGAACTGGGCCAATGCGCAGAACCAGGCGATCGCGAGCGCCAGGAACATGGTCGGTCAGGATAATGCCTACGAGGCGCCGCCCTGGTTTTGGTCCGACCAATTCGAGTCGAACATCCAGGTGATCGGCCACCCCGGCGGCGCCGACGAGATCGTGCGCGGGGATGTCGAGCGCGGACGCTTCACCACCATCAGCCTCCGCGACGGCGAAGTGGTCGGCGCCGTCACCGTGAGCTCACCCAAGGACATGGCGCTGCTACGAAGGCTTGCCGCTTCCCGGAAGCGGGTCAATCCATCCGACATCGCCAATCCCGCTTTCGACTTGAAACAAGCTCTCGCGTCATGAAGAGCGCAGACGGAGGAAACGACATGCAGACCGACAGCCGTCAGCCAGCGATCCTGGTTGATCCCGCCCAGCAGATCTTCAAGGTTGCACGCCGCAACTTTACCGATCCCGAGATATTCAAGGCGGAGAAGGAGCTCGTGTTCGAGCGCTCGTGGCTCTATCTCGGCCATGCATCCGAGCTTCCCAAGCCCGGCGACTTCGTGAGCCGGACCGTGGCCGGTCGCAGCATCCTGTTCACGCGCGACAGCAAGGGGACGCTTCGCGCGCTTCTCAACACCTGCCCTCACCGCGGCGCGCAGGTCTGCCGCGAGCGGAAAGGGAATGCGAAATCGTTTCAGTGCTTCTACCACGGATGGGTGTTCGGAGCCGACGGCAAGCTGCGCAGCCAGCCCGGCGAGGAAGCCTATGCGGAAGGATTCAAAAATCGCGAATCTTCCAACATGCAAGCGGTTCCGCGCTTCGAGACCTACCGCGACTTCTGCTTCGTCTCCTTTGACAGGAACATCGTCCCTCTCGTCGATTACCTCGCCGGCGCGAAGGAATATCTCGATCTCATCTGCGATCAGACTGACGCGGGCCTCTCGATCATTGCCGGCACCCAGGAATACTCGATCCGGGCGAACTGGAAGCTTCTCACCGAGAACAGCATCGATGGCTATCATGCGACCACCACGCATGCGAGCTACTTCGACTATCTGATGAACACGACGGATGGACTTGCCGGCGGGATGGGCGGGGGCGGATATGGCTACGACCTCGGCAACGGCCACGCCGTTCTCGAATACGGCGCGCCGTGGGCGCGGCCGGTCGCGCAATGGATTCCAGCGTGGAGCGATAGCGGAAAGCAGGAAATCAGCCGCCTCTACGACAATCTGGTGCAGCGCTTCGGCAAGGAACGCGCCGACCGCATTTCCCGCAAGAACCGGAATCTCTTCATCTTCCCGAATCTCGTCGTCAACGACATTATGGCGCTGACCGTCCGCACCTACTTTCCGATGGCCGCTGATTATATGGTCATCAGCGCCTGGGCTCTGGGGCCGAACGACGAGACCTCATGGGCTCGCAAATATCGCCTGAACAACTTTCTCGAATTTCTCGGGCCCGGCGGCTTCGCGACGCCTGACGATGCCGAGGCGCTCGAACATTGCCAGCGCGGCTTCAATAATGCCAAGGAAGCGCAATGGAACGACATCTCCAAGGGAATGGGCAAGGAGCGCCCCGCCCACAATGACGAGCTTCAGATGCGCGCGTTCTGGACCCAGTGGAACGCCATGATGTTCACGGCGCCCATCTCCAGCATCAAGAACGTCGCGGCCTGAAGGAGATCGTCATGTGCGCAATCGAACGATCAGACGTGGAAGACTTCCTGTTTCACGAAGCAGACCTGCTCGATCAATGGCGACTGCCGGAATGGCTGGAGCTCTTTACCGATGACGCAACCTACGAGGTCCCCTGCACCGATCTGCCGCCGGACGCTTCGGCGGACAACAACCTCTTCTATATAGCCGACGACCGGTTCCGGCTGGGTGAGCGGGTGAAGCGCCTGATGAAACGAACCGCGCACGCCGAATTCCCGCACTCCAAGACCAGCCGCATCGTCGGCAACGTGCGTATCCGTGGGCGAGGCGAAGATTCCGTCGACGTCAGCGCGGTGTTCCAGACCTTCCGCACCAAGGACGGCACGACCGATCTCTATTTCGGCACGAGCAATTACCGCCTGAAGGTCGATGAGAGCAGGATAAGGATCAGCGAGAAACGCTGCCTGCTTGGCGGCGAAGGCCTGCGTCCGCATGGCCGGATTTCCATTGTGCTCTGAGAGACAGCCCCGATGGAAAAACGATTTGCCGAACAGATTGTGGTGATCACCGGCGCCGCCAGCGGCATCGGCGCGGTGATCGCGCAGCATTTTGCCCGAGAGGGCGCCAGGCTGGTGCTTTCGGACCTCGACGAGAATAGGTTGACCGCTACGGCCCACGGTCTCTCCTCGCTCTGCCGCGAAAGGCCGCTGGTCCGAAGCGGCGATCTCTCGAAGGAAGATGTCGCCGGCCGATTGATCGGCGATGCCGTCAAGGCGTTCGGCACGATCGACGTCCTCGTGAATAATGCCGGCGGCGGCATCATCAAGCCGTTCCTGGAGCACACTCCTGAGACACTGCGGACGACCATCGACCGTAATCTCTGGACGATGCTGTGGTGCACGTGGCACGCCGTGCCGGTGATGAAGGCGAAGCGCTACGGCCGGATCGTCAATATCGGCGCCGACTCCGTCCGCAACGGGCTTTATGATCACGCGGCCTACAACGCGGCAAAGGGCGGCGTTCACGCCATCGCCACAGGGCTCGCGCGCGAATTCGCGACCGACGGGATCACCGTCAATGTCGTTGCACCCTGCATCGTCAATACGCCCCAGGTGCAACGCGCGGCCGCCAAGGCTCCGCAATCCATCCGAAAATTCGTCGACGTGGTGCCGATGGGACGCCCCGGCGAGATGGACGAGATCGCGTCCATGGTGTGCTATCTGGCCTCCAGGGAAGCCTCGTTCGTCACAGGCCAGGTCATCAGCGTGAATGGCGGAAGCACGATGCTATGAATACGATGACCAAAGATGTGCTGATCGGAAGGCTGGACGAGTTCCCGCCGGGAGAAGTCCGCCAGGCGACGCTGCCGGATGGCACCAACATCGCCGTGTACAATGTGGACGGAGCAATCTATGCCACGGCCGATCTGTGTACCCATGGCGAGGCTTCGCTGTCGGAAGAAGGCATTCTGACGGGGAAAATCGTCGAGTGCCCGTGGCACTTCGGCACGTTCGACGTCACTAATGGGCAGCCGACCGGCATGCCCTGCACGGTCGCGCTGAAGACCTTCCGCGTCAAACTGAGCGAAGAGGACGTTTATGTCGAATGCTGACAAGACGAAGCCAGGCGCACACGGAGGCCGGGCGTCCCTGCCCCGCACCGCGGCGCGGCAACGGCTGCAATCACGCCGCAACAGCTCGAGCGAGCCGAAATACGCCCCCAAGCGAACCCAGGCGGAGCGCAGCGAAGCGACGCAGACCCAATTGATCGAGGCCGCGGTGAAGCTGGTGCGCGCGAACGGACTGCGCGGCCTGCGCACCGTCGAGGTGGCCGAACTCGCGGGCGTCTCGCGCGGCGCCCTGCTGCATCATTTCAAGAGCAAGCACGATCTTCTGGTCGCCGTCATCAGGCACGTCAACGAAGTCTCGCTGGTGGAGAGCGCCCGCCGGGCCCACCTCGCCCAGAACAGCGGAAACGATCCAATCGAAGGGATCATCAAGGACGCGCAGGATTTCTATTTCGGCGACTATTTCTTCATCGAGCTCGCGATCGCAATGAGCGCGGACAGCGACTCGCGCATTCTCAAGCGGGAGACGTACAGGAACTCCCGCACCAGCCGGTTTTCGGTCGAGGCCGCCTGGCTCGAAGCGCTGATGTCGTCGGGCGTTCCCAAGCAACTCGCCAGCGATATCCTCTCGCTCACGCTGAGCGTGGTCCGCGGCTATTCGGTTCGAACCCTGATCGAAAAAGATCCTGAACAGTTCAGTCGCCTGCTGAAGGTGTGGCGCGACATCGTTCGCCAACACCTCCAGACGGCGATGGCGAACGACCAAAAGAACCGTGGTTGAAAATGGACGCCAAGCACTTCACCCCTATCCCGTTGATCCAGCTCTGCTATGTGAGGCTTGCGGTACAGAACGGCCCGGCCGCCGCGGCCTTCGCGACCGACATTCTGGGGCTTCAGCGCGTCACTGATGACAAGGAGCAATTTCTGTTCCGTTCCGACGAGCGCTTCCACACGCTCTGCCTCGTCGAAGGTGCTGACAGGTCAAGCATCGGCGTGGAAATTGCGTCCGCCAACGACACTGATCGAGCGGTCGACACTCTGAAGCGAGAGGGATTTGAAGTCCGCGAGGCATCGGCGGAGGAATGCAGCCGGCGTTTTGTCCGGCGCGCGCTGATCGTGCGCGACGCGAGCGGCAATGAAATCGACCTTGTGTCACGCCCGGCGGTAAGCGGCCGGCGCTACTTCCCGAGCCGCGATGCCGGTGTCACCGGCCTGCAATGCGTGGGCCTTCGCAGCCGCGCGATGGCGGATGACCTGAAGCTGTGGACCACGATCCTGGGAGCGGCGATCAGCGATTGGGTCGGCGATATTGCCTATCTCAGCATCGACCGGAAGCATCACCGGATTGCGCTCTACCCTTCCGATCGGGCGGGGCTGCTTGACGTCTGCTACGGAGTCGAAAGTCTCGATTCGATCATGCAGAACCACTATTTCGCGCAGGAGCGACAGATCAAGATCCTGCACGGCCCAGGCCGCGAAGCAGCATCCGGCCAGATCTTTCTGCGATTTGCCGGACCGGAAGGACAAGTCTTCTCGTACGGACATGGGCTGGCCGACATCGATACCCGGCACCATGCGAGGCAGTTTGCGCCGGCAGCTTCCTCACTATGCGAATGGGGAAGCGAATGCTCCGAGATTCCGGAGCTGCGGCAAGCCATCACCTGATCTCTGCAAAGGAGCGCAACCATGATCCAGCTCAAGGATGTCACCTATGCGCGGCTGGGGAGCTCGAGCCTCGAGGAAGCGGAATCATTTGCGACCAGATGCCTCGGTCTTCAGGTGAGCGAGAGATCGCGGAACTCGCTCTATCTGCGTTCAGACGAACGTGCGCATACGCTGTGCTACTTTGAGGGCGACCCGGCCGATCAGACCATCGGATTCGAAGTCGAGAACGAGAGCGAGTTGAACGAGGCCGCCACGACCCTGGACGCGCTCGGTCATCCGGTGCATGTCGGCGCGGCCGCCGAATGCTCGGCACGCAAGGTTCGCGCCTTCATTGGCTTCAAGGATCCGAGCGGCAACCAGATCGAGCTGGTTGTCCGTCCGGAGCAGCATGGCCGCCGCTATTTTGCTTCACGGGACGCCGGCATCACCGGCTTCAGCCATGTCGGCTTGAATTCGACCAATCCGGTCCGCGACGAGAAGTTCTGGACGGAGGTCTGCAACGCGCGCGTCAGCGATCGCATCGGAGATATTGCGCTGATGCGCGTGAACGCGATCCATCACACCATCGCGCTTGCGCCGGCCAGAGGTCCCGGGATCCAGCACATCAACCATCAGGTGCAAAGCAACGACGACGTGCTGCGATCCTTCTATCACTTGTCCGAGCAACGGGTGCCGATCGTCTTCGGCCCTGGCCGTCACCCGACGTCCGGCGCGCGGTTCCTTTACTTCCAGGGCCCCGACGGCATGGTGTTCGAATATTCGGTCGGGGTGGATGAGATCGAGGACGAGGAATCGCATCGGCCGCGCCAGTTCGGGTTCGAACCGACAAGCCTCTGCATGTGGGGATCGAAATCAAAGCGCGCGCGGTAGACGCGGCAAACGACACTCGGTATCGGTCCGCGGCCTGATGCGCGGGCTGCAGCCGAGCGGCCCTTTCCAAATGCCACCGGCGCGTGGGACATCAGATCGCGTCGTCGACGATCAAATGTGGCTTGCCCTGCGAACAGGATTCGATACGTGCCCTAATGCGAAAGGTTGCGGCAAGGTTTTCCGGCGTCAGGACTTCAGCCGCCGTGCCGAAATCGTGCAACGTTCCATCAGAGAGGATAGCGACCTTGTCTGCGAATTTGAGCGCCAGGTCGAGATGGTGCAGCGCGATCAGCACGAGCATACCGTCGTCATGCGCAAGGCTGCGCACCTGCCGCATCGCTTCCAACTGGCGGTGCATGTCCAGCGCGCTGGTTGGCTCGTCCAAGAGCAGCACCTGCGGTTCGCGCACGAGACATTGAGCAAGCCCGACGAGCTGGCGCTGTCCACCGCTCAGCTCGGAAAGGATTTCATTGGCAAGATCGCCCATATCGAGTGACGCCAGCGCCTGGTCCACCGCCACAAGATCGGACCTCTCCAGACGCCAGCCGCTGACCTGCTTACGCGCAAGAAGCACGGATTCGAATACAGTCAGCACCGCGCTTGCCGTTTGGTCTTGAGGCATATAGGCGACGGCGCGATCTGCATCGCGCACACCTTCCAACCGGCACTCGCCGGGCCCCGGAAGAATGGCTGCCAGGCGCCGGAACAGCGTCGACTTGCCCGCAGCATTCGGTCCAATGACCGCCACGACCTCGCCGCCATAACAGGGCGGAAGGGTCACATCACGTAGTACCTCGCGTGATCCGAAGCGGGCGCCGAGGCGATGCGTGCTCAGCACTACCATATGTCTCTTCCGCTTTTCAGAATCAAATAGAGGAAGACCGGCAATCCGATCGCCGAGGTGACGATGCCGATCGGCAGGACGGCGCCGGGTACCGCGATTTTGGCCAGGATGGAGCTGAACGACATTATCAGCGCGCCAGTCAGCGCGCTCGCGGGCAGCAGGAAGCGCTGGTCTTCGCCGACCATCATGCGTGCGATGTGCGGAGCTACGAGACCGATAAAGCCGATCGTGCCGACAAACGCGACGGGGATCGCCGTCAAAAGAGAGACAAGGATCAGGGTTTCGAGCCGCAGGCGGCGCACGGGAATGCCGAAGCTCGCCGCGCGCGCCTCGCCAAGGCGTAAGGCCGTCAACTGCCACCGGCGGCGCAGAAAGACCGGCAAGGTTAGACCCACGACCAGCGCGGTGATGGCGAGCTTGGGCCATGTCGCCTTGGTGAGGCTGCCCATGGTCCAGAAGACGATGGCCGCGACCGCCTGCTCGGCGGCGAAATACTGGATGATAGCGAGTGCCGTATTGAAACTGAAAACCAGCGCTATACCCAAGAGCACGATCACATGGATCGAGGCTCCGCGCCGAAGGCTGGCCAAATGGATCAGGAAGGCGGTTGCCATGGCCATGACGAAAGCATTGGCCGCGACGACATAGTCGCCTGCGATGGGAACCAGCGCGACACCGAAGGCGAGCGCAAGGGCCGCGCCGAAGCTTGCACCGGCGGAAAGGCCCAGCGTGAACGGGCTCGCCAGCGGATTGTTCAAGATGGTCTGCATCTGAGCGCCGCCGATGGCAAGCGCCACACCGACCACGACGCCCATAAGGGCCGACGGCATGCGGATCGACCAGACAATGACGCGCATCTGCGCATCCGCTTCCGCCGGCAGAACGAGCGTGCGCACAACCTCTCCAAGCCTGTAGCTGGCTGGTCCAGTCGAAAGGTCACCGACCAATGCGCCGCAGACACCGACCACCAGCACAAGGAGAACGATCCATCGCCTGACGCTGAGCGCTTGATAGGCGTCGCCTCCGGCTAAGGGAAGTGTTTCGGTATGGACATCGGTCATCACTGGCTGTCCGAAAGGCTGACGCTATAGCCGGGCCGGTACTCGATGGGCAGGAAGCGACGATGGTATTCGGCAAAAGTTGCATTGGGGTCCAGATTAGCAAACAGGTCGGGGTGGAACCACTTCGCCAATTGTTGGACGGCAACAAATTCGTATGTGCTGTTGTAGAACTGGTGCCAAATGCCGTGAAAATTCCGCGTCTTCTTTGCCGCGATACCGGTATAGGCGTCGCGAGTAGCGAACCATTCGAGCTTCTTGCGCGTCACCCGAGGATCCGCCCCTGGTCCAAGCGGAATCCAATGGCCCCCGGGCACATAGGCTTGCCAGTCAGCGCTGGTAACCACCACATGCTCGGGATTGGCGACGATGACCTGCTCGGGACTGATCTGCCCGAAGGTCGAAGGAATGATATCGCTGCCGATATTATGGCCGCCAGCGAGTTCGACATATTTGCCGAAATTCTCGGCGCCGAAAGACAGGCAGCAATCCTGCGAGTAGCCACCGATCCGCTCGACGAACACATTGGGGCGCTTCGGTTGTTTGGCGGCAAGGACGTTGGCAACCGCAGCCATAGCCTGGCGGCGGAACGCGATGATCTCCTCCGCACGCGCCTCGCGCCCCATGATCCTGCCCAGGAGCCGAATGGTCGGCTCGGTGTTTTCCAGGGGACGGTGACGAAAATCGATATAAAGAACCGGTATGTTCAGTGCCGCGAGCTTCTCGATGTAGCTGGCGTCCTTGTTGGCCTGCATGGCTTCAAGATTGAGCAGCACCACATCAGGCTTCTGGATGATCGCCGATTCGATGTCGATCAGGCTGTCCTCCTGCCCCTTAGAGGAAGGCAGCTTCGCCAACTCGGGAAACACTTCGAGATACTGCGCGTAAGTGGCCGGGTCGGCCGCGATCAGATCGGTGCGCCAGGCAACGACGTGGGCCAAGGGATCTTTGGGTTCCAGCGAGGCGATGAGATAGAGCTGCCGGCCTTCGCCCAGAAGCATCCGTTTGACAGGCGCGTTAAGCGTCACCTGGCGGCCTGCAATATCAGTGAGGGTAAGCGGCGCCTGTGTCTGTGTCAGTCCAGGTTCGCCGGCAAATGCTGCTGTTGGAAGCAAAGCGATCAGGACAATAGCCGTCACCGCGGCGTGCAGCAGCGATCGGTATTCCGTCATGGTCGACTTCCTTCTTGAGCGGAGTGCGCAGTTTTGAGCCAGATGCCGAGAGCCGACAAAAATGACAAGGCGTAAAGCGTGGCGACGAGCGGGAAAGCGGCTTCGAGACCAAAGAGCTGGGTGACCCCGACACCGGCAACGATGCCGCTCGCAGAAGCAACCTGCTGGCAGGCTTGCGCAAGGCCCAGAACCGAACCTTGCCTATCATTAGAGACAGCTGCCGAAATGAGCGCGAGAAGCACCGGCGTCGTTCCCCCAAGAAGCGCGCCCCAGATAAAATACAGGAACGCGAACACGGCAACGGAGTTCGTGCTGCCCGCCAGATGCGTAACCAAAACGCACGCGGCCGAAATCGGCACGCTCCCGCCCAGCACATAGGATGGCGTTCGTTTCTCGAAGAGCCGCGCCCATAGGGGCGCGGCCACGACAAAGCCGCACGCCAGCAGTCCGTAAGTGAGGCCGGCGACCCAGTGCGGCGCGCCAAATACCCGGGTCATGTACAGTGAGAAAGGAACCTGCAGGACCATGCGGCTGGCAAGCAGCATCCCCATCAAGGCAAGAAGAGCTCCGATCGGAGCACCTGTCGACGCCGTAGGCTTTGCGGTACCCGCGTTTCCGGGATTGGCGGCAGCAGCTCCTGGCGTCGGTACGGGCAGGCTCAACCAGGCAACGGCAGCGCACAGCGCACAAATCGCCCCGGCGGTCAGATTTACTGCAGCAAAAGGGAATCGATCGAGAATGAGCCCGCCCAGGAAGGCGCCGCCCAGCGAGCCCACATTGGTCGCAACCTGAAGCCAGGCGAACAGGCTTGCGCGATCCTTCCCGCCGGTAATCTGCACGCCATAGGCCTGCGCTGGGGCGATATAGCCGGCGCAGGCGCCCTGCAAGAAACGCAACGCGATGATCGTCCAGACATCCTGTGCAACAGCGACAAGGAGTTGCGTGACCGCTAGCCCGCCGAGCGCCCGAACCATCATCAGCCGATTGCCGTAGCGATCGCCCATTCGCCCCCAAAAGGTGCTGGTCAGCGACATACCAATCATCGGGCCCACATAGACACCCACGCCTGCGAGTCCAAAGACGCTGTCGGAAGGGCTCAACGCTTTGATTTGGATCGGCCAGAATGGACCACTCATTTCCATGGCGCCCATGGAAATGAATTGCAGCCCGAACAGCAAGACAAAAACAGGACCGAAGCCGCGAAACAAGGCAGAAGCAGTTGTCATTCCGCTCCCGCCAGTGGATTCGGCAGCTCGTGCTCAACCCGATAGTCGCGATAACGCTCCAGGTGCATCCGCAGCACGGAGCGGCTCGGCCAGGGTTTCTCAAGAAAGGCCTTGCGTTCTTCCTGCCAGAATGCGTCCGACAACATGCGCGGCTTGAGCGCATCGAAAACTGCCTCGGCCTCTTCCCGCAGGATGCGCCAAAGGCTTGTGCCCGACAGTGGATAATGTTGGTTGAGGCACAGTGCGACTTCATGAAGGTGGCAGACGAAGCAGGCATCGATGACGAATGAGCGCACAAGACTGATATTGTCATCAAATGTGGTGGGTAATATCCCCGTGCGAGTGAAGGGCTTGAGGTGGTACCCTCGTTCCTTGAACAGGGGCGCAAAACTGCGGCCGTCGCCGAAATCACGGATCAGCAGTTTTCGCGGGCGGCCGGTTTCATCGAACAGGATCGTGCTGTTTTGCTGATGCGCCTCAAAAGCAATTCCGTAAAGCAGATACATGGCGAGCGTTGGCCGGATGACAGTCCCTACATAGGCACGGAAGAACGCCGATACGGCTGCTTCACTTTCATCGCCGCTTCTGGCAATCAATTCGCAAATGAGCGGGCGGCCATCGATCGGGCTTGCCGTCAAGAGTGCCGCAACAGTGACCGGCAATAGCCCATCATTTCGCGCCAGAGCGTCGCAGTTGCGGTAGACGACCGATAGAAAGCGGCCCGGATGCTCGTCGCCCGTTACGGGGTGGTGCAGGATTGCGCCGAGCTCTTCGGTGAAGATCTCCAACCTGTCAGAAAGATCCCTCTCCTTTGACAGAATATCGGAAATCAGGGTGCTGAGACGCGGCCCCATGTAAATCGATTTGGCCTGCAGAGTGCGCTGTTCGCTGGTCATCCAGATCGCCACCGGCAGTTTGATAAAGGGCCTCGGCTCCTGTGTGTCCGGCAGCATTGTGCGGAACGACATTGACGGCAGCGTTATGACCTCCGGGCCATCCGGATCGAAAACTTCGGAACTAATCTCGGACGCGAACTCACGGCGCAGGAAATTGTCGAGGTGCCAGATATGGACAGGGAGAGGCAGCCAGTCCTCGCGAGACTTTCCACGTTTATGCAATCCTTCGGCCCAGTCGCGCCAGAGCTCGGGGAAGCTTTGTGAGAACCATTCCGAATAGCTGCCGACATGCGGCATCTTCTCCACATACGACCATTCTTTGCGCAGCGCTGCTATTCGGACGCGCACGCGAGCACCGAACTCAGGCGACAAAGCCGCGACGTCCTCGGGCGACAGGTCGGGTTTGGCCTTCCATGTCGGATAAAAGGGATGACCTTCCAGCGCGCCCCACTGATCGAGCGTCATAGCCGCCAGATGCGGCGGCAGGCTCTTTTCCAGATATGCGAGGAATCCCTGCACGCCTGCTTCGGCTACTTTCCCTCGCAGCTCGGCGCTCCAGTGCTCCCGGTGACGACGCGCCAGGATGTCGTTGCGCATGCTGTCCTCGACGTCGCGTATGAGATGCTCGACGCCGTCCGATGCTGGCGAGATCGCCAAGGCGGGCGCGACCTGCCGGATGAGGTCGGAGGGACCACCGATCCGGTAGCGAGCACCGGTCTCGTCTAGTATTTCGACAGAACCACGATTTTGCAATGTCCCCGCAGGCGCACGACGCAGGTCGGTGAAATGCAGGACCCGGCGTGACTGCCAAAGGGGGAGCCATGCTTGGTTGCCGTCGCGCGCCCACAACAATGCATCCGGTTCAAGAAGGCGCTCGGCGAACAGGCAGCGGACCAGCCGGTTGACCGCATTGCGCGATGCGTCCGACCAAAGCCGCCCGGCACGCGCCTGAGCTTCGGCATCTGCGGAGGAAGGCATCCACTCGTCCACTACGCTTCCTCCGGCCAGTTGGCGGGCAAAAAGGCCGGCGCGCCTTCGTTGAACCCGCCATGGTAGTTGAGCGCCCAGTTGTAGGTTTTCGTGATAGCGGGAGTTGCCACTTCAAGCCGCGTGGCCAATTCCACCAGCAGCGCCTGCCCGAAGGCGATATCTTCGTGGAAAGCGCGGCTTGCGCGATCGATGACAAGGCCGGGCCCGTCCGGATTGGGAACAAGTGGGGCGCGAATGCCCGCGTAAGCACGGTTTGTTCGCAGCAGCGTATACATGGTCCGGTCGTCCTCGATCTGGCTGCCATAAGCCTCGATCAATTCCTGTCGGAGCGGCTTCACCGAACTCAGATCAATGCCCAGGCGCAATTCGACCGCATGGCGGATTGCCTGGTTTTCCGCATCGCAGGCCTCCAGCAATTCGGCGCCGGCGTGTGGGCAATCGCTCCACCAGCAAAGGGGACGGTCAAAGGGCTTGTTTTCCCAAGGCGCGCCAGGGCCGATCAGGGCATAGAGCACGGCGGGATGCATCAATGCGTTGCCCGGCGTCAGCGTGATTTCGAGATAGTCCCGCAGCAGGGTGACGGGGGCTTCATAAATCTGACCCAGCATCGCCTGGAGCCCGGCGCGGCTCGCTGCAGTCTCGCGGCGATGAAGCGCCGCGAAGAGCTGAGCCTTGGCCCCTCCCATGCGCACCCGCTCGCCTGGCATCAAGTCAAAGGCCGTATGGGGCACGTCCTTCATGCCCCAGATCACCACATTGTCCGTACCCGAAAGGGCTTTGGCTGCGAGCCAGTTGAAGCCGCAAAAGCCGGGAATCGCGCCAACATAGACGTGCTTGTCCCGGGGGAGATGCCCTGCGAAGGAGTGTAGAAGCGCAGGCCGCGCGTGGGCCGGCAGCGTCACGATCACCATGTCCGTGCCTATAAGTGCCTCGCTCGGATCGATGCCGACATAGTCGGGCCGTCCGCTCAAGAGGTGGCCGTCCGGCGTCTGGGCCCACCAAACACCGTCTCCCCTCGTCCATCGATCGGCGACGGCAGCCGCCCCCGTCAGCACGGAAACAGTGATACCTGGACGCTGCTTGAAGAGCACGGCATTCAAATGCCCAGTGCGCCCCGCACCGCAGATCGTCACCTTCATGCTGCGCGCGCCCTTCCGGTGAGCCAGGCGTCGAGCTGTGCGGCGATGGTCGGATCCAACAAATCGCGCTTGGCCATCCATTCATCGTCGAAGACCGAGCCAAGATATTTCTCGCCACCGTCGGCAACGGGCGTGACCACCGTGCCGGACAACTTGCCGGCTGCAATGAATTCCAGCGCCTTGTAGATGGTGCCCCCGGTCGAGCCCCCGACCAGAAGCGCGTGGCGCCGCGCGATAAAACGTGCTGTTTCGAAGGCCTGCGTGTCGGTGACCTGCACCCCTTCATCGATGCATCCATAGTCGAGCACCTTGCCGATTTCATCGCCGGCGGGCGTTCCCGTGCCCGACTGGTAGTAGGGATGGCCAGGCTTGCCGAAGACGATCGAGCCGGCCGGTTCCACAGCGATTGTCCGGACAGCAGGGTTAACCCGCTTCAGACGCTGGGCGATACCGGTCATTGACCCGCCGGTGCCGACACAGCCGACAAAGGCATCGATGCCGTCTGGAAGCTGTGCCAGGAGCTCGTCGACGAAACCGGCATAGCCTTCCGGGTTTGCCGGATTGTCGGACTGGTTCATGAACAACGCATCAGGAAGCTGGGCGCCGAGTTGGGCGGCCAGCCGTTGGCGCTCCACCACCGCAACCTCGTCCTCCCGATAGTCGCCTTCGACATAACGAATTTCCGCGCCCAGCGCGCGCATCATGCGGATCTTGTCCGGCGCAGCGTGATGATCGACAACGGCAATGAAGCGCAGGCCCAATTCCACTGCGGCTAACGCCAGTCCGATCCCAGTGTTTCCGGACGACGACTCGACGATCGTGCCGCCCGGCGGGAGCCGCCCGTCCTCAAGCGCGGCAAGCACCATGCTGCGCGCCATGCGGTCCTTCATGGAGCCACCCGGATTGTTCTTTTCAAGCTTCAGCACGAGCGTGGCGTCGCTGTTGGGTACGGCAATCGGCATCACCGGCGTTTGGCCGATCAGCTGGCTTACGGTCCTGCAGAGCATTGTGCCTCTCCTACTGTGTCGGGGACGAGCGTTAGCTGTCCTTTTACATCCTGAACCACGCAAAGGCGGCTCGGCATCGGGTGGCGATGGAATTCGTTTTCCAGGAGGTCCATCTGGTAACCGCCGGTGTTGGCGTAAACCAGAAGGTCTCCCGCTCGCGGAGCGATGGGAAAGGTGAGCCATCTGTTGCTAAGGACGTCCTCGTCCAAGCAGCTATGGCCGGCCAGATAACCTCGGATAGATTTTGCGGCGATCGGCGGCGATGTGGCCGGAACCAGGATGGGATCGACCAAAAATTCGGAGCCAAACCAGGTTTCGCAAGCGCTGAAGCTGCTGCCTTCGACGAAGACGACATGGGCATCAGGGCCAACGGCTTTCACGCGCAACACCCGGAAGACGGAAATCGCGGCCTGATCGGCCAGTGCTCGCCCGGGCTCCATCCCCAGCACCAGCCCCTCATGGACAAGATAGTTCGCAAAGCTGCGGCCATGGGCCATCGGTGCGCTCAGCAAACAACGCAGCCACTCGGCAGCGGAAAGCTCTCCCCCGTAGGGATAGAAGGAATCCGGTATCTTCCCGGTGCGGTAGTCCTCGGGCATCTGTGCCCCAAGATGCGCCTGATAGGCGCGCTGATCGACATATTGGATCGGCAACCCGCCCCCAATGTCGATCATGCGCGGCGCAAAACCTTGTGCGCGGGATTCGCTGAGCAGACCGGCGGCCTCTCTATTCGCTTGCGCGCGAGATTCCCAACTATAGCCACTCAGGTGGAAGTGCAGCCCGTCAAAGCGCAAGCGGCCTTCGCCAGCAATGCGCGACAGACAATGCCGGATGGCCGCGGCCGGCATGCCGAAGCGACCCTGCGCCTGGTTGGCGGGACGCAAACGCAGCAGCACCGGCTGAAGCGGGCCGCCTGCCGGAAGCCAGCGGATCAGATCCTCGAGCTCTTCCGGTGAATCCACCGATATGAGCGCGTTGCAGTTGATAAGCTCGTTGTGGAATGCCGCCGTCTTCGCCGGGCCTGTCGCCACAAGTTGTGCGCCGTCGGCGCCGAGCCGTCTGGCATCCCGCAACTCATAATGGCTTGAGACGTCAATGCCGGCCCCTGTGCGCAATGCTGCGGCTAACAGCCCCGGCGATTTGTTGACTTTCGCTCCGTAGTAGACCGCGTGTGCGACACCGCTCTCCCGCAAGGCGCCTCTGAGTACCGCGATATTCCTCTGCAGCTCTTCGGGCCAGATCAGATTGACCGGCGACCCATGTCGGGCGACCCAATCGATCAGCAGCGGGCCGTTGCCGGCCAAGAGCTCCGCCGTGCTTGGCCGCAGAATCGGTGACAGGCCCGCGCCGGGCTTGTAGCAATGCAAGGTCATCGCCTCGCCCTTTCGGCATAGGCTACGGCGCGTTCTGTCGGAGCAAGGTGGCGCAAGCTCTCCAACGGCAGGTTGCAATTGGGCAGGCTTTGATCAAAAATATGTCGCGTCGTCTTGCAGGGGAATTTTCGGCCGCTGCGCGCCATCGCGAGGATGCTCGCAGGCGTGATCGTCTGGCCCGCGCGCCAGCTCTCCACCCGCACTGCGCTGTAGTCCAAGAGAATCACCGGCACCAGTGGCAGTTGCAGGCGGTGCGCGACTGCTAGCCGGTGATGACCGTCCATCACGAAGAGAGCGTCCTTCTCCGCCGTGATCGGAACAGTCCAACAACCCGCGCGGAGGATTTGCATCTGCAGCTCCGCTACCCGGTTGGCATCGACCTCTTCGGTCGGGATCAAGCATGTTGGCGAAAGGAAGCGAACTTGCATATCGACCAGCCTGATTTTTTGTCAGCAGGAACCGTTCGGGAAGCGCCTTCAGGGTGGCGCTGCGTCGTTGGTGCCAACGCGCAGCGACAAGGAACAGAGGGTTTGCAGGCACGCCGGCTGTTCGCGAACGAGCTGCTCGGTCTGCGTGTCCAGCAGCGGGGTTAACGCGCGAACAAATGCGCTGACACCTCCTCCCACGACCGAGCCATCATAAGCATCCATAAAGCCTCTCACCAAACTGTAAGAGCAGCGATTACATGTCCACGGTCATCGACAGGAGATACGTGCGCGGTGCTCCCAGGAAGAACGTTCCGAATGAGGCTACGCTCGACCAGTAATTCGTACCGGTCACATTCTGAACGTTCGCGCGGAAAACCGTCCTCCTGCCGTTGATCGCCGTCGTATAGCGGGCACCGAGATCGAGACGCGTCCAATCCGGGATCGGCTGCTTGTTCGCTGTATCGACGAACTGCTTGCCCGTGTAGATGACTGCCCCATTCAAAGTGAGCCCGGTCACCCACGGGAGATCCCACTCGGCTCCAATATTGGCCTGCACGTTCGGAACGCCGATTGGCGTGTTGCCCACGTTTGCCGCGAGGGCGGTCTTCGTCAGGGTGCCATCCAGCAGCGAGAAGCCTCCGAGGACACGAATCTCGGGCATGAGTTCACCGTAGACGTTGAACTCGAGCCCACGGACTTGCTGTTCGGCGGTCGCCGCGAAGCGCCCGGCGGACAGCTCGCCGCTCGCCTTCGATATCTGGAAAGCGCTGAAGGTGGTTGCAAGCCGGCCGAAATCCACCTTGACGCCGGCCTCGTACTGCTTGGCGATGTAGGGCGGGAGCACTTCGCCGAAGTTGGAAGCGGTCTGCGGCGCAACATCGCCCCGGCTTAGACCTTCGATGTAGTTCGCGTACAGAGAGACGTTGTCCCAGGGACGGACGACGAGGCCGACCACGGGAGTGGTCGCGCTCTTGTCGTAGGACGACGTCAGTGTTCCGACATTGGAAAGATAGTTGTTCGCTTCGATGCCCTGGCGCCGGACACCCAAAGTCAACAGGACACGCTCATTCAGCACAGATAAGGTGTCAGCAATCGAGAGCCCCGTGAGTTCACTGTCCGAGAGCGGGGGGCGCCCGCTGATCTCGTTTGCGAACTGAGTTGGCGCCACGGTCGGATTGTAGATGTTCGACGCGACCAGACTGCCATTGGTGAGCCGCCGGTTCAACGCGTCATGATAGAGGGAGGCCTGGAAGGCGACCGCATGGTGGACGAAGCCGGTATCGAAGCGGGCGCGGACGCCGCCATCATATGTGTATCGATCAACGCTAAGCCCGAAGAATTGGGGCGTCGA
Organism: Bradyrhizobium sp. Ses1; assembly: GCF_059512365.1. Taxonomy (NCBI): domain Bacteria; kingdom Pseudomonadati; phylum Pseudomonadota; class Alphaproteobacteria; order Hyphomicrobiales; family Nitrobacteraceae; genus Bradyrhizobium; species Bradyrhizobium sp. Ses1. Next base: position 51,409 of record NZ_JCAMOQ010000015.1, on the reverse strand, counting down.
AGTCGTGTCGCCGCTCGTATTGATGATCGTCGGAAGACCGAAGAATCGCTTGACATCGGTCCGCGATCCGCCGACGTCAGCGAACAACGTCACCTGATCGGTTACATCGTATTCGGTGCGCAACAAGGCAGACTGATCGTTGATACGCGACCATTCCCAAGGTTGCGTCACGTTCAGCCGACCGTCCGGCGCGTTCGGCACTTGTAGGCCGGGAGCCATGAGGAAAGGACGTGACGGCGCGTCGAACCGATCGGTCTGGGCGATGAGATAGAGCCAGGACCTGAAGCGCTCGCCCTGATAGTCGAGGGCCAGCGATCCGACGCCCGTCGTTTCGGACTGGCGGTCAATGGGCGTGTCGCCGTCGCGCAGGCTGCCGGTGGTGCGCACGCCCCATTCCTTGCTGTCGCCGTAGCGCCTCGCAATATCCCAGTGACCGCCGAACCGTGCGGCCGAACCGTAACCCGCGGTGAAGCGCGTCAAGTCCTCTCCCGCACGCTTAGGCACAACATTGATGACGCCGCCGACGCCGCCGTTGGGTGCGATCCCTGAGAGCGCAGCTGAGGGACCCTTGAGCACTTCGATGCGTTCGATGTAATCCGTGAATATGCGGTAGTTCGGCGCGATCCCGTAAAGGCCCTCGAAGGCGAACTCACCGCTATTGCCTTCGTTAATTGGGAAGCCGCGAATGTTGAAGGAATCGACCGTACCTCCCGTTGGGTGGGAACTGCGCACGGAAGGATCCAGGATCAAGGCATCCGCAACCGTCGCCGCCTGCTGATCCCGGATGAATTTGTCCGTGTAGCTCGTCAGATTGAACGGCGCCTTCATTGTGTCGGCGTTTCCGAGCAGTCCCAGCCGCCCGCCTTGAGCGACCTGGCCGCCCGCAAAGGCGGGCACGACACCCGGCTGCGATTGCACGACAGCGGTTTCGGTTTGCGGGGCGCTAGGCGCCGTGGGGCGCCGTGAAGTTGATCGGACCCGGGCGGCATTTCGTTTGGTCGGCGCGCTGCGGACCGACCGTTGCGTCGGAGCATCGACAGTAATGGGAGGAAGGGAGTTGCCGCCTTGCGGTGTTTGGGATTGAGCGGGCGATTCGAACCACGCCATCAACGCCACTCCACCTAGCAGTGTCGCACCAAAGCGAACTACCGCCCCAACCTCACCTGCACGTCGCATTTCCAGAAAGCCCCTCATCAAACAGCACATCGCCCAACGTGAAATGGCTCCACGACCGGGCTTCAACGACCATGGATCGAAAATCCGCTCTCTGCGTCCGAGCTCGGCCGACACTTACGACCGGTGAATCAGCTCCCCCGCAAACGCGCGTTCCGGGTTGGTTGCCTACGTCCTCATGTGCAACTTCGGATTGTTGGCGATCTGCACCGCCTCTTTAGAGAGACGCTATCGTGACTGCAACGCAAATGCGTGCGGTGCGACTTAGAATGTCTCGATCATCGATCGACTCGAGTCAGCGACACTATGTTTGGAAGTATTCCAAAGGTACTTTGGAAGATTCTAAGTCAGTGCTGTTGAAGTTGACGGGAAAGATAGACGAGAGTGCTTTCGCCAGAGAGCCATGCTTTTCCTGGAAGCTGTAACGCAATAGGCCTCGCTTCTTCAGGAACGCTTTAGACCTCGTCATGGACTGACTGTTGCGCGTCAAGCGCCGTCGCCTCAATTCCCAGGACCTGTGCGTATTCATTGATCTTATCGGCGCGCTTGCGAATCCGTAGCCCAGACCACTACCGCTAAATGGACGAGGCTGAAGATCGGCGCATTTCGAAGGCTTGCGCAGGCTCTCGAATTTGCGTCCGACGATCGCGGGCGCGAGCACCTCATTGACGAGCCGGGCGCGATGCCCGGCGCCGGGTGCGGGAAAGTTCGACCAGGCCTCCCTCTCCCCTGGACGCCGTCTTCATCGATTGCGCAAATGAAGACGGCCGGACGGTTCAACATCTTGGCGAACGACATCACCACCGGCGTCGCCAAAGGATAGCGATAGCAGAATCGCCCGGATCGAGCCGATCGTGAAGCCGCCAGACGTCATGTTTTCTTCCGCAATGGGCCACACTAAATGGATACTCGCGGGTACTTGCCGTTGATTCGCAGCTCCTCACGAGTTAGCGCGAAGACCGGTCGCGCGTCGACCGCTGTCGACCTTGGTGAGCCCGGCGGCGGTCGATACTCGCTTCTCGATGGCTCCTTCAGACGCGAGATCGCTACGGTTCGGCCCGCAGCGCGGGCTGATGGATGTCGATGATCGCCACCGCCACGAACGTAATGGCCACACACCCGGCGATGACGGCGAAGAACATGGTTGCACCGAAATTCAGGGCGAAGGTGCCGACATATGCGCTGACGATAGCCCCCGCTCGACCGAAGCCGGCCGCAGCACCAACGCCGGTCGATCGAACGTTCGTCGGGTACACGTAGGCGGCCAGCGCGTACAGCGAGCCCTGCGCGCCGAGCAGACAGAAGCCTTCGATAAATAGAAGTGCCATCAGCAATGGTTGGGTTTCGGTCGACAGCGGTATCGATGCCAGGATCGCCGCGCCGACGGTCGCCGCACCAGCGACCGTCAGGATCGCTACCCGCGAACCGTATCGGCCGATCGCCCACCCGGTGACGATGCAACCACCGACGCCGCCGAAGTTGAACAGCGCCAGGCCGAAGCTCGCCGTCTGCACGTCAAAGCCCTTGCCGGTCAGGAGAGTGGGAGCCCACGCATAAAGGACGTAAACCGGCAACAGGCAGAAGAAGAATGCGATCCAAAGCGCCGTCGTCGTGCGACGGAGGGCAGCAATGAACAGCGCGGTGACCGATGCGCGTTCGCCCCCGACATCGCGCCGATCGACGAAGACGCTGGACGCCGCAGCAGTCTTGTCGAGAATCCGTACCGATTTCGCCACCTTCTTCGTATCGACGCCCCGCGCCAACAGGTACTGCGGAGATTCAGGTAGCGCGAACACAAGGATCACTGCGACGATCATCGGCAATACGCCGCTAACCACGAACAACATGCGCCAGCCGTACTCGGGCTGGAGCTGGGCGGCGAGCAGGCCGCCGATCATACCGCCGACCGGAATGCAGACGATCCCCAACATCACGGACAGGCTGCGGTTTCGCTTAGGGGTGAATTCGGCGATCAGGGCCGTCGCAGCCGGAAGCGCGCCGCCGAGCCCGAGGCCCGCCAGAAAACGGCACAGGCTGACTTCACCCACGCCAGGTGCGGCGGCGATTGCCAGAGTTGCCGCACCGAACAGAAAGACCGACGCGATGAGAGCCACCTTGCGTCCAAGCCAATCTCCGACGATGCCTCCAATCGGCGTGCCGATCGTCATGCCGACGAAGCCAAGCGCGAGGGCCGGCGCGAAATCGCCTCGCGTGACGCTCCAGTCCTTGATCATCGATGGTATGGCGAATCCGAGAATCTGATTGTCCAGACCATCGAGAATGATGGCGAGCGCACACAGGAGCAGCACCTGCTTTCGCGAGGTATTCCACGCCCCCTCCTCGGCCAGTGATCCGATGTCGATGACTGGCTGCTTTGTCGTTTCCAAGACCTGTGTCGTCACGTTCTTTCTCCCCCCTTTTGTTATGGATCTTCGAATTTTTCTTCCTGGAAGCCACGCGACGCGGGCTTCGCAAGCCCTTGCTGCTCTCGCCAGAGGCTCCGGTCAGACGGCGGTCATCCTGTCGATTCCCGCCGCCTGCGATCGGGCGGCTTCCATTTGGGCAGCGCTCAAAGTGTTGGCGAGCAGACAGGCGATGGTCATCGGCCCGACGCCACCGGGCACGGGCGTGATCGCGCCGGCGACGTCGATCGCCTCGTCGAAGGCGACGTCGCCGACGAGCCTTTCGGCGCCTGTCTCAGACTTGATGCGGGTGATGCCGACGTCGATGACTGTCGCACCCGGCTTAATGAACTGACCCCGGACCAGACCAGGAACGCCGGTCGCGACCACGAGGATGTCCGCTTCCCTGCATCGCCGCTCGAGGTCGGTCGTGCGGAAGTGCGCAATGGAGACCGTGCACAGTTCCTGCAACAGCAGCCGCGCCATCGGACGGCCGACAACGTTCGACGCGCCCACAACGAGTGCTCCGAGCCCCGCAATGTCGTCGTGCACCGACTTGATCAGACGCATCACGCCGAGAGGTGTGCAGGGAACCAAGGCTCCTTGCATGCCGGCCGCAGTCCGTCCCACGTTCAACGGATTGAATCCGTCGACATCCTTGTCTGGACGGATGGCGGTCACAACGCGCGCCGTATCGATGTGGGGCGGCAGCGGAAACTGGACCAATATGCCATTCACCGCCGGGTCCCGGTTTAACTCCTCGATCAGATCCAGAAGCCGTCGCTCTGTCGTGTTCGCATCGAGCGCGAACCGACGTGACCGCATGCCGACGGCTTCGGTCTGCCGCACCTTGTTCGAGACGTAGACGTGGCTGGCAGGATCGTCGCCGATCAGCACGACGGCCAGCTCCGGGACTGCCACACCGCCACCGACGAGAGCGGCCACGCCCTCGGCCACCTGCTTCTGAACCTCGGCAGCGAGCGCCTTTCCGTCGATGATGCGCGCGGTCATGGTTGCGGTTCAGACCTTGGAAAGGTCGGAGCGCCGGTTGTCCTTCTTGTAGGGCGCCGGAGCCACCTTCGCGCGAATGTGCTTCTGCCGACGTCCGGGTTCGCCCCAGACCACGACGACTTCGGTGCCGATCTCGGAATGATCGACGTCGATGGTGCACAGTGACAGCATCTCGCGGAAGAAGTAGCTGTATCCCCGCGACGTGGTCACGCCGACGTCCTTGCTGCCGCCCAGCACGCGGTCGGCATACATGAATCCGCGCTGGTCGCGGGGCATTTCCATGTACTGGTAGGGCTCCTGCTCCTTCTGGAAGAGCGAGGCGTGGACATCAGCCACGTCGTCTCCGTTCCAGACCAAGGTGCGGATCACGCGCCGCGGATTGGCGACTTCTTCCTCGAGCGCCGCGCGCCCGATGAATTCGTGGTCGAACTTGATGTTCTTGCCCCAGCCGAGTTCGACCGGGCTTCGGTACCAAGCCCGGATGTCATCGGACTGGAAGCTGCCGGCGATGTTGAACGTGGACGCGAAGCCCGGCATCGCTGCGCGGAATTCGTCCTGATAGTCCTTCATGTCCTCATCGAAGATCGCAGGCATGTAGTCAGTTACGATCGTCGGGAAGCACGCTTCGAGGTGGTTGATGAAGATCGCCCGGCCGCCAATGCGGCGGAGGCCGAACTCCTGGCCGGCGGCGACAATAGCGTCGTAGACAGCCGCAGCCTGCTCCATGGGGCCTTGCAGTTCGAAACCGATCTCGCCCGACATACCCTGTCGCAGCGCGAGCATCTTGCAGCCGGCGATCTCGATCTCGCCCGAATGCATGAACTTCACGTCCCTCAGCGACTGCTTCGAGACCTTCTCAAGCAGCGCCACGGACGTCGGCCCTTGGACCTGGAAATTGAACCAGTCGTCGGCTGCGGATATGACATTGTAGTCGCCGTGGCGACGCACGTAGTCGACCCAGAACGTGCCGCGCCCGAACAGCATGAATTCGTCGTCGGACAGGCGCGTGAGGATTCCCTCCGCAATGACCTTTCCCTGTTTGGTGGTATGGACGACGTGTTTCGACTGCCGTATGTCGAACTTCTGGAAGCTGTTGACGGAGGTGTCCGAGAACAGCTTCAGCGCATCGGGTCCCTTGAAGCGCCGCTCCCAGAGGAACGACCAGTCGCCGAGCGCGCAGGTTTCCTTCCAGGACATGCTCTCGTCGATCCAGTCGGTATATTCGGGAAGGCCCCAACGCGAGGTGAAGTAGCCTTCGGGCGTCCTGCGCATGCCCTTGGGTGTGAGCATTGATGATTCTCCGTTCTGCTCAGTTGGCGAAGACAATGGTCCGTTCGCCGTTGATGATGATGCGGTCCTCGAGGAAGAGATGGACCGCGCGCGAGAGGACCCGGCGCTCGATGTCGCGCCCCTTGCGGATCAGATCTTCCGGCGTGTCGCGGTGGCTGACTCGTTCGACGTCCTGTTCGATGATCGGACCCTCGTCGAGATCGCTCGTTGCGAAGTGCGCGGTCGCCCCGATGAGCTTCACGCCGCGCGCGTGCGCCTGATGATAAGGCCTGGCTCCCTTGAAGCCCGGCAGAAAGCTGTGATGAATATTGATGCAGCGGCCATGGAGATGGCGCGCAAGATCGTCGGAGAGGATCTGCATGTAGCGCGCAAGGACGACGAGATCGGCTTTCGTCTCCTCGACAAGCGCCTTGATCTGCGCTTCTTGATCCATCTTCGTTTCCTTCGTGACCGGAAGGTGATGGAACGGAATATCGCCCACCAGGCTGACGGTGAGCGCCGAGCGCGGATGGTTCGAGACAATCCCGACGATGTCCATGTCGAGCTCGCCGAGCCGATGGCGGTACAAGAGATCGCCAAGACAGTGATCGAATTTGGAGACGAACAGCAGGACCTTCTTGCGTTCGGCTTGGGACCGGAGCTTCCATTCCATTCCGAATTTCCGGGCGATCGCCTCGATTCCGCGCCGCGCCGCCTTCGCGCCCCCTTCTGAGAGAGTGACACCGATCCTCATGAAGAAGCTTTCGCTTACGGTCTCGTCGACCTGCGCGGCCTCGACGATATTGCCGCCGTTTTCAAACAGGCAGCGCGAGACATCGGCCACGATTCCCGGCACGTCGCGACACGACAGGGTGAGGATGTATTGCGTATTCGATGCAGTTTCAGCGTGCATAAGCGGGCGATTCCTCGCAGCCACGGGCGATCGATTCCAGCGGCACCGACGTAAGGTGAGCGGATGTTTGAAGAATGAGAGGTGGACCGAGAAAGTGTGGCTGAGAGGCCTGAGCCTCCCGGGGGGCTACGCCTCTGATTTCACTCCCAAAGTCGCCTCTACGGGACGTTACAGAAGCACCATTGCGCAGAATGCCGCCATTGAAAATCCGGTATTATCCAATACAAGCTATCAGCATTATGGATATCAGACGGCTCGATCTGAACTTGCTTCTCCTGCTCGACGGGCTCTTCCGCGCCCAGAACCTGTCGGCGGTCTCTCGTCAGCTTGGAATGAGCCAGCCGATGGCCAGCGCTGGCCTGCGAAAGCTACGGGACTTCTTTGGCGATCCTTTATTTCTGTCGACAGGGCGCGGAATGCGGCCGACGCCATTTGCGGAATCGATCGCCGAAGCGGTGCGAACAGTGCTCTCGACGGTCGACGAGCAGATACTGCGCAAGCCACGCTTCGTACCGGAAGAGAGTGACCGCGTATTCACGGTCACGACCTCGGATATCGGCGTTCTGATCTTCATCCCGCCGATCCTCCAACGCATACGCATGATGGCTCCCGGAGCGGGCCTGCGATGCGTACCGACGTCCCACGAACAGCTGGAGGACGCGCTCGAAAACGGCGAGATCGATCTGGCGATAGGCTACTTTCCGGACCTCGTCGGCCCGAATATTGTGACCGAAGACCTCTTCGATCACCCCTTCACCTGCATTGTTCGAAAGGACCATCCGACGATCGGTGACACCCTGTCGCTTGAGCAGTTTCTCACGGCGGACCATATCGTCGTGAACCAGCAGGGGCGCAGTCAGGAGATATTCGAAAGGCGGGTCCGAGAACTCAAGTTGCAGCGCCGGGTCGTCCTACACTTGCCGCATTTCATGAGCGTGCCGCAATTGATCGCGACGAGCGACATGATCTCCACCGTACCGTTCTCGCTCGGGGCCTGGTACGCAGACGCGGGTCTCAAGCTTCTGCCGCCGCCGGTCTCCATACCTCTGATCCAATTGAAGCAGCACTGGCACCGCCGGATGGACAACGAACCTGCCGTCCGCTGGCTTCAATCGATCGTGGCCGAGGAGTTGCGTCACCGCGATCCCGCGCTGGCCATGTCGGCCGATTATGCCAAGTCCCGTGCCAAGGCCGCGGAGCCCGCTATCGCGGGGCGGTCAGTGTCCGAAGGGACGTCGCTGCGTCGGTGATCTACGAACGCTATCGTGAATGACAGCCGATCCCTCAGTCTGGCCGTGCGCCGTTAGAGCGCGATGACTTTTCTTCGAATCGTCATCCCGCTCTAGCTCTTTGTATGAGCATGATCTTTTTCGGAGAACCGGTGTCCACTTTTCCGGATCATGCTCTAGATGAGGACAGCTCGACCGATGTCAGGTCTCGGATCTCGCGATCAAGACCGGACTGTGCGTAGTCTCAGTAGGCGCGCGCGAAGTCGCCCTCTTGCTTGATGTCGGTGAACACCGGAAAGCGAGCCTTCCACGGGGTTCCCTTGGCCGTCGTCAGATCGTTGAGACGCTCGCGCACGGCGAGGCCATCCTTTCAGCGCAGCCGTCGCTGCCGAAAACGCCATGGCCTCGCGCACATCAAGGCCGACGCCGATCGCAAGCGCATAGGCGCCGTGAAAGACGTCGCCCGCGCCGGTGGTGTCGACGACGTCGACGGCAAAGGCGGCCTGCCGATGCAGGCGGCCGCTCTCACGCCAGTCGCGGGCGGGAACAGCCGATCGATGACATGCCGAGCGCCACTCAAATTGGAATCTGGACCCGCCGCACCGGCGGAGGAAAGTAGATGTCAGTGGACCAGTTCAGATGCAGCCAACAAGAGCGCGCCAGACCCGTAGAGCTGGGTGTCCGCGATCTGAACGGCGTCCGGCCTGTCGCCAATCTGCTGCACACGGCCGAGCCGGCCGTTGACCGTCGCCGATGCCAGAGCCCGCCAGCCTTGTTCAATCACTGGACTAAACCGCCTTGCGTCAAGAAATCCCATCCGCACCCCGGCGGCCAGGCCGTAGGTCAGCAATCCAGTGCAACTGGACTCCGGAGTGCCGACCTCGGGCGGAGCGAGCAACGACGTGGACCAGAAGCCATCCGGGCGCTGCAGGCTCGCTACGCGATCTGCGATCTCGACGAACAGGTTGACGTATTTCTCGCGTAGCGGGTCGCCGGGACGAAGCTCTCGTAGGATGTTGGCAAGCCCAGCGAGTACCCAGCCGTTACCTCGGCCCCAGAATATCTTTTCGCCATGCGCGCCAGTTTTCCCGATGAAGCGGCTGTCGCGGTAGAACAGGCGCTCCTGGCTATCGAATAGGAAGTCTTTCGTGGCCCAGAATTCCCTGTCGGCATAGTCACGGAAGCGCTGGTCCTTCTGGATGCGCGCAATGCCGAACCAGGTCGCCGGCCCCATGAAGATGGCGTCAGACCAGCACCATCGCTGCAGGCACTTTGCGTTGTCGAATTCGAGCGAGACCTGTGGCGGGTGCTGCAGGATGTATTCCAGCCGCTGCACGGTCGGCTCGATCATGCGTCGATCGCCGAAATGATCATAGGCGGCAATGTAGACCTGCCCGATGGCATGATCGTCCGCAAGGTAGATCGGGGGCGCCCAGTCGCTGTTGCCGATCTGCCAATCGGTGCGCTCTCCAAGCTCTCGGATCACGTCGAAGTACTTCATCTGACCTGGTGTCGCGGCCCATCTTGCGAGACCGATATAGAAGGCGGCGCGTGTCCAATCTGTCTCAGCCGCCTGGGGTACTTCATGAAAGTGCGACATTTGCCAGCTCGCGACTTGCTGGGCGGTAGTGCGCACGGTTTCCGGCGCAACTGAAGCAGTGAGCAGGATGGCCATCAGTGCAACTGCCTTCATGCTCCCGCTCCTGACGTTCCTAACTACTGACTATCATCGGCCCATCGGCGGATCGTACCGCGGCGCGACGGCACAGCGCTATCGTAACAGTAACATCGCTTTTAGCCCTTTGCAGCAGTGGGACGGCTTGCGAAAATCCGGTTTGCGCTACGAGACGCGCATGGCGACGACTGGTCGGCGCCGATTACTTTCGTCGGCGCCGTGTTCGTTTTAGGGGACCCAAGTTCGATTTGGTGAGCCGCTTCGCATTCGCTGCGACGCGCCGTCGATACCGACGAACTATTTCATCTCCCGAAGCTCCAGACATCAACCTTGTGCCGGCTTCGACGGCCGCATCGATCTTTTCGCTAATCATACGTTCGGCTTCGCGCCGGGCCCCGCTGCCACCCAACATCAGCTTCATCAGCCGCAGCGCAATCACATGATTGGCCTCAACCGCCAGCATCGTCAAAGAATTGAACCTTCGCCGCCCCCTCAATCTCCGCATTACCAACTCCCCTACTGGACCATTGACCCACGGAGAACTCGCGCGACCTCCATTGGGCCCCGATGGCGGCGCCGCGGTGGCTACCCAGTATATGCGCCGTGCTTAAGAGAACAAACGTTCCGGTGCCCCAACGCGGCCGGAAATGGGCACAAGATGGCCGCTGGCGCTCCTCCTTCCAAATGTCACCACATGACTGCCACGCGAAGAACAAAGCCCAACCGCGAATCCAGCGCAAAGATGGCGGAGGCTTGCAGCTTAGTTGATATTTGAGATCCGGAGCGATTCCAATGTTGAGTGCGGATGGGAATAAACCGGTCGGAAAATCCAGCCAGCGCAAGGGGAAGACAGGACAGCAGCGCAAGAAGGTCGAGCCGAGCAAGGAAGCCCGCGCACGACAAATTCCCGAGCGGGCGCCTGTGGCGGTCCAACTGGAGGACGCCCAGGAACAAATCAGTGAACAAATCAATGAAGCTGAGCAGATCAGCGAGGAGGTCCAGTTCAGCGAGCCGATCAGCGCACCGGTCGCGTCGATCGAAAGCGCTTCGGTTGAGGCTTCCGCGACTGATACCGTCCACGCCCTCCCCACCGTAGCGGCCGAGCCCGTCGCCGTCAGCGTTGCAACGATCGCCGATGCCTACAGCGACTACACCAGGAAATCGCTGAACCAGACCTTGTCCTTCCTGGAGAAGCTCGCGGCCGTCCGCTCGCTCGACAAGGTGTTCGAACTTCAGACGGAATTCGCGAAGCAGGCTTTCGAGACTTTCATCGCCGAGTCGCAGAAAATCAGCAAACTCCACGGCGAATTGGCCAGGCAGAGAGTCTTGGGCTTCGAAGGGTTCGTCGCCAGGATCACCCAAACCACACTGGAGCTGCGCGCAACGCGCCACTAACAAAGTTCTAATGGCTGATCATCCAGGGGCGCGCGGTCGGAAAGCCCTTGGCGCCGGTCTTGCTCTTGGTCACCAAGCGCGCCGGCTTCTTGCCGGAGCAGCAGCCGCAGCCGGGGCCGTGTGAGGCCTTGTACTGGTCGAGCGTCTTCGGCGCGTGCGCGCTGCGCTCATTGGTGGCGTGGGCCTTGCGCTTATCGGAGGGCATGCAGAAGAAGCTCGGGGCGGTCAGGATGACGCGCGGCGATTCCGCTTCGCATTGCGGGCAGTCTTGCGGCAGGTCGCATTCGGACATCGGCCGCATGTCCTTGAACGGGCCGCACTCGTTGCAGAGATATTCGTAGACGGGCATTTTGTTTCCTTGCGCGGTCGGACTGACGTTGCGCGGCGGATGCGGGGCGGCAAATACGCGTCGTCCCGCATCCATCGTGCAGGGAGCTACTTGTCCGGCGAGATCGGCATCTGGATGTCGCCCGTGATGTGCTTGATCGGACCGGCCGACGACGGCATCACGTCGAAATCGAAGATCTCCGTCGGCAGCCACAGCGTGGCGCAGGCATTGGGCACATCGACCACGCCTGAGATATGGCCCTGGCACGGCGCAGTGCCGAGGATCGAATAGGCCTGCGCGCCGGAGTAGCCGAACTTCTTCAGATACTCGATCGCGTTGAGGCAGGCCTGGCGATAGGCGATGTGGACATCGAGGTAATGCTGTTTGCCGGCCTCGTCGACCGAGATGCCTTCGAAGATCAGGAAGTCCTTGTAGTTCGGCGTGATCGGCGACGGCTTGAAGATCGGGTTCTTGATGCCGTACTTCGCGACGCCGTCCTTGATGATTTCGACCTTGATGTGCAGCCAGCCGGCCATCTCGATCGCGCCGCAGAAGGTGATCTCACCGTCTCCCTGGCTGAAGTGCAGGTCACCCATCGAGAGGCCGCCGCCGGGCACATAGACCGGGAAGTAGATCTTCGAGCCGCGCGAGAGGTCCTTGATGTCGCAATTGCCGCCATGTTCGCGTGGCGGCACGGTGCGTGCACCTTCCGCGCCGATCTTGGCCTTCACGTCGCCCTTGGCACGGCCGCCATGCGCGGTCGGACCAAACGGCGGATTGGCGAGTCCGGGCACGCGGGTCGGGTTGGTCGCGATCAACTCGGCCTCGCGCGCGTTCCAGGTCGCGAGCATCTTCGGGTCCGGCAGGCAGCCGATCAGGCCGGGATGGATCAGGCCGGCGAAATTGACGCCGGGCACGTGGCGCGAGGAGGTGTAGAGACCCTTGATGTCCCAGATCGATTTCTGCGCCAGCGGGAAATGATCGGTGAGGAAGCCGCCGCCGTTCTGCTTGGAGAAGAAGCCGTTGAAGCCCCACAGGCTCTCCTTCAGCGGGCCGACGTCGAGCAGATCGACCACCAGGAGGTCGCCGGGCTCGGCGCCCTTGACGCCGATCGGACCGGACAGGAAGTGCACGATCGAGAGATCGATGTCGCGCACGTCGTCGGCGGAATCGTTGTTCTTGATGAAGCCGCCGGTCCAGTCATAGGTCTCGATGATGAAGTCATCGCCGGGATTAACCCATGCCACGATCGGAATGTCCGGGTGCCAGCGGTTATGCACCATGTCGTTGTCGTAAGCCGATTTGGTGAGATCGACCTTGATGAGTGTCTCTGGCATTAAAAGCTCCCCTTCTTACTTGCCTTGGTTAAACGGACAGATATTTCGAGATCTGGACGGCATCGACTGCATCGCGCGGATCGTCACGGACGATTTCGCCGTTCTCGATCACCAGCACGCGGTCGGCGATGTCGAGGGCAAAGCTCAGCACCTGCTCGGAGACGACGATCGAGAGGCCACGCTCGTCGCGGATGCGCTTTAGGGTGCGCGCCATCTCCTTGATGATCGAGGGCTGGATGCCTTCAGTCGGCTCGTCCAGCAGCAGCACTTTCGGCTTGGTGGCGAGCGCGCGGGCGATCGCGAGCTGCTGCTGCTGACCGCCGGACAGATTGCCGCCGCGGCGGTTCTTCATCTCGAGCAGCACCGGGAACAGCTCGTAGATGTCGCCTGGCACCTCGGACTCACCGTGCACGACGAGGCCGGTCTCGATGTTCTCCTTCACCGTCATGGTGGAGAAGATCATGCGGCCCTGCGGGACATAGGCAAGCCCCTTCGCCACCCGCTCATAGCTTTCGAGCTTGTTGAGCTCGGTGCCGTCCATGGTCACCGAACCGCTCTTGGCCGGCAGAATGCCCATCAGCGACTTCATCAGCGTGGTCTTGCCCATGCCGTTACGGCCCATGATCGCCACGATCTCGTTGGGCGCGACCGAGACGTTGAGGCCGTGCAGCACCTCGCTCTGGCCGTACGCAACGTGAAGATCGGAGATTGCCAGCATGATCGCCTCCTAGAGCCGGATGCTTTTCTTCACCTCTCCCGTAGGGAGAGGTCGGCGCGTAGCGCCGGGTGAGGGAATCAGGTCCCACGAGAGCGCGAGCCCCCTCACCCGGATCGCATCTTTCGATGCGATCCGACCTCTCCCCGCTGGGGAGAGGTCGACGGTGCGCGTGGCGGCGGCTATGCGAAACGTCATGCTCAATGTCCGAGATAGACTTCGATGACCTTCGGATCGTTCTTGACGTGCTCCATCGTTCCCTCGGACAGGATCTGTCCCTGGTGCAGCACGGTGACCTTGTGGGCGATGTCCTCGACGAACTTCATGTCGTGCTCGATGACGAGCACGGAGCGGCCCTTGATGATGCGGTTGAGCAGTTCGGCGGTCTTGGCGCGCTCGGATACGCTCATGCCGGCGACAGGCTCGTCCAGCATCAGGAGGTCCGGATCCTGGATCAGCAGCATGCCGATCTCCAGCCATTGCTTCTGGCCGTGACTCAACTCGTCGGCGTAGGTGTCGAGGCGGTCCTTCAGGAAGATCATCTCGGCGACTTCCTCGACGCGCTGTTTCACGGTGGCGTCGCGCTGGAAGGTGAGCGAGCCGAAGACGGTGCGGCCGCGCGGGAAGGAGATTTCGAGGTTCTCGAACACGGTGAGGTCCTCGAACACCGACGGCGTCTGGAACTTGCGGCCGACGCCGGCCTGCACGATCTCGTTCTCGCGCAGTTTCGTCAGCTCCTTGCCGCGAAACTGGATCGAGCCTGACGTGGCTTTGGTCTTGCCGCAAATCAGGTCGAGCACGGTGGTCTTGCCGGCCCCGTTGGGGCCGATGATGACGCGGATCTCGTTGTCCTCGACATAGAAGGAGAGATCGTTGACTGCCTTGAAGCCGTCGAAGGAAACGGTGAGCCCGGAGACAGCGAGCAGGAAATCCTTGGGCTGATGACCGATGAGCATGACCACTCCTCACTCCGCCGGTGCGCCGTCGGCGACTGGGAAGCCGTTGCCGGGTTTTGATTTCCGCGAGGCCAGCAGGCGGTCGATATGCCGCTGGACATAGTCCTGCCAGATGCCTGAGAGCCCGTTCGGGAACGCCAGCACCACTGCGATGAACAACGCGCCGAGGCCAAACAGCCAGAGCTGCGGGAAGGATTCCGACAGGCTGGTCTTGGCAAAGTTCACCAGCAGCGAACCCCAGACCGCGCCGAAGATCGACATCCGGCCTCCAACGGCGGTGTAGATCACCATCTCGATCGACGGCACGATGCCGACGAAAGACGGCGACATGAAACCGACTTCGAGCGTGAACATCGCGCCGCCGATCGCGGCGAAGATCGCGGCGGCGCAGAAGGCAAAGATCTTGAAATTGGCGACGCTGTAGCCGGAGAAGCGGACGCGGTCCTCTTGCTCGCGCATCGCCACCAGGATGCGGCCAAGCTTCGTCAGGCGGATGAACTGTGCGGCTATGATGCAGGCGAACAGCAGCACGACCTCGATGAAGTAGAGGATGAACTTGGCATGGTCGGTGCGAATGTCCCAGCCGTGTAAGGTGCGCAGGTCGGTGATGCCGTTGATGCCGCCGGTGTAGCCCTGCTGTCCGACGATCAGGATGGTCATGATCGCGGCGATCGCCTGGGTGATGATCGCGAAATAGACGCCGCCGACGCGCCGCTTGAACATCGCCGCGCCGATGATGAAGGCAAAGATGCCGGGTACCAGGATGATCGCGATCAGCGTGATCGGGAAGCTGTGGAACGGCTTCCAGAAGAAGGGGAGCTGCGTGAGCTGATTCCAATCCATGAAATCGGGAATGCCCTGTGTCGACTGGATCTTGGTGTTCTCGACGCTGGAGGCCTCGAGCTTCAGGTACATCGCCATGCAGTAGCCACCGAGGCCGAAGAACACGCCCTGCCCCAGGCTCAAAATGCCGCCATAGCCCCAGCACAGCACGAGGCCAATTCCGACGAAGGCGTAGGTGAGATATTTAGCGACCAGGTTGAGACGGAAGATATCCAGCGACAGCGGCAGGATGACGAAGAGGAGTAGCGCGAGCGCGACGAAGCCGATCAGCTCGGAGCGATTGAAAAAGCGCGAGTTGATGATCATGACCTGAGCCTGCTTGTTCTTATTTGCGGACCTTGAGTGCAAACAGTCCCTGCGGCCGCATCATCAGGATCGCGACGATCGCCAACAGGGTGAGCACCTTCGCCATCGAGCCCGACAGGAAGAACTCCATGGTCGACTGCGCCTGCGAGATGGTGAAGGCGGACGCGATGGTGCCGACCAGCGAGGCCGCTCCGCCGAACACGACGACGAGGAAAGTGTCGACGATGTAGAGCTGGCCGGCGGTCGGTCCCGTGGAGCCGATCATGGTGAAGGCCGAGCCCGCGATGCCGGCGATGCCGCAGCCGAGGCCAAAAGTGTAGCGGTCGACCTTCTCGGTGTTGATGCCGACGGCGCCGGCCATCACGCGGTTCTGCACGACGGCGCGGACCTGACGTCCCCAACGCGACCAGAACAGCACATAGGCGACCACGATGGTGATCAGGACGGTCAGCCCCATCACGAACATGCCGTTGATCGGAATCTGGATCGCGTCGGTCGCCTGCCAGGAACCCATCATCCACTCCGGCAGTTCGACGCCGACCTCGCGGGCGCCGAACACCGAGCGATAGGCCTGCTGCAGGATCAGGCTCAGACCCCAGGTCGCAAGCAGCGTATCCAGCGGGCGCTTGTAGAGATGGCGTATCAGCGCCCATTCGACGAGCATGCCGAGCGCCCCTGAGGCGACGAACGCCAATGACATCGCGACGAAGAAATAGCCGGGAAACAGCGCGGGCAGATATTGCTGGAAGGCGCTCGACGTCATCCAGGTGACGTAGGCGCCGAGGATCATGAACTCGCCATGGGCCATGTTGATGACGCCCATCTGGCCGAAGATGATGGCGAGCCCCAGCGCCATCAGCACGTAGACCGAGAACAGGATCAGTCCGGCAAAGCCTTGCATCGCGAAGATGGCGCCGAGATCGCTGAGCGAATAGTCACCGAACATGATCCGTCCTCTGCATGGGTCAGGCCTGCGCCCGCGCTTGGCGCGTGCGTTGGCGATCGCGTGGGCCGACCGGCCCACGCCGCTTGCGAGTTGAGAGAAGCGCTCAGCCGAGGCGCGTTCTCACTGATAGCCCTTCGGGAACGGGTCGGGCTCGACGAGATCGGCGGTCTCGTAGATCAATTCATACTGGCCGTCCGCCTTGGCGCGGCCGACGCGCGTCTTCGACCAGAGGTGATGGTTCTCGTGGATACGGACATAGCCTTCCGGCGCGCCCTTGAACTCGACGCCCGGCGAGGCCGCCGCGACCTTGTCGATGTCGAAGCTGCCGGCCTTCTCCACCGTCAGCTTCCACAACCACGGGCCGAGATAGGCAGCCTGGGTGACGTCACCGATCACCGTTTTCTCGCCCCACATCTTCTTGAAGGCAGAGACGAAGGCCTTGTTGTTGGGATTGTCGAGCGACTGGAAATACTTCATGCAGGCATAGGCGCCTGCGATGTTTTCACCGCCGATGCCGTCGATCTCGTCTTCGGTCACCGATATCGTCAGCAGCGTCTGCTTGGAGAGGTCGATGCCGGCCGCTTTGAGCTGCTTGTAGAAAGCGACGTTGGAGCCGCCGACGATGATGGCGTAGATCACGTCCGGCTTGGTCAATTTGATCTTGTTGATGACCGAGTTGAACTGAGTGTGGCCGAGCGGGAAGTATTCCTCGCCGACCACCTTGGCGCCCTGCAAATGGCCTTCGATGTGCTTGCGCGCGATCTTGTTGGAGGTGCGCGGCCAGATGTAGTCGGAGCCGAGCAGATAGAACGTCTTGGCGCCCTTGGTCTTGTTGACCCAGTCGAGGCCCGCGATGATCTGCTGGGTAGCTTCCTGGCCGGTGTAGATCACGTTCTTGGACTGCTCGAGGCCTTCATAGAAGGTCGGGTAGTAGAGCATGCCATTATACTGCTCGAACACCGGCAGCACCGCCTTGCGCGAGGCCGAGGTCCAGCAGCCCATCACGGCGGCGCATTTGTCGTTGACGAGGAGCTTCTTCGCCTTCTCGGCGAAGGTCGGCCAGTCGCTGGCGCCGTCCTCCTGGATGAACTTGATCTTGCGGCCGAGCACGCCCCCGGCGGCATTGATCTGCTCGATTGCCAGTTTTTCCGCTTCGACCGATCCGGTCTCCGAGATCGCCATGGTGCCGGTGACGGAGTGCAGGATGCCGACGGTCACTTCGCTATCGGTGACGGCAAGGCCAGTGGTATTGACCGCGGACGTTGCCGGACCCTCTGCGAACGAGGCGCGCGGAAGCATCGAGATGGCCGGCAGCGCCGCCATTCCCATCAGTAGCTTGCGCCGAAGCGGCGACTTCAGGCCCGGTTTCTTTTCGTCTGACATGAGCACCCCAGTGGTTCGAGAACGCGCTTAATGGTCAGGCGAGGATTGCCCAGATTTGTGCAGCGCACTGATACGCAAGATTGCGTATACTGCACCGCAAAATAGCGACGTAGGTTCTGGTACGGGATTTGCGAGCAGGACGGGCGGGACTACCGGGCGGGACCGACGTCGGCTCAGGAGGTGGGGAATTGGCAGGGCGGCAGCGGATAGACCGCGTCAGGCGCCAGTATAATCAGTGGGTTGCCAACCAGACGCTGGAGGATTATGCGCTGCGCTTCACCGCAAAGAGCGCGCGCCGCTGGTCCGCCGGCCGTGTTGCCAACACTGCGTTAGGTGCGATCTCATTCCTGGCGCTGGAAGCGATTGGCGGCACCATCACGCTGAACTATGGCGCGATGAACGCGACCGCGGCCATCCTCGTGGTCAGCGCCATCATCTTCTGCTGCGGACTGCCGATCGCCTATAACGCCGCCAAGTTCGGCATCGACATCGATCTCTTAACCCGCGGCGCCGGCTTCGGCTATATCGGCTCGACCATCACCTCGCTGATCTACGCCTCCTTCACCTTCATCTTCTTTGCGATCGAGGCAGTGATCCTGGCGACCGCGCTCGAAATGTGTTTCGGCATCCCGCGGCCGATCGGCTATGTCATCAGCGCAGTCGTGATCATCCCGCTGGTGGTCTACGGCATCACCCTGATCAGCCGCTTCCAGTTGTGGACGCAGCCGATCTGGATCGTGCTGCATATCCTGCCCTTTGCCGCGATCGCCTACGCCCATCCGCGCTCGTTCATCGAATGGCGCAATTTTTCCGGCGAGCATGGCAACCCATCCGGCCAGCTCGACCTCTTGCTGTTCGGCACTGCGGCCTCCGTGGTGTTCTCGCTGGTGGCGCAGATCGGCGAACAGGTCGACTTCCTCCGCTTCCTGCCACGCGACCGGCGCACGTCGCGGCGGGCGTGGTGGATCGCGCTGCTCAGCGCAGGGCCCGGCTGGATCGTCCTCGGCGCCCTGAAGCTGCTGGCCGGATCGTTCCTCGCCTTCTTCGCGCTGAGTCACGGCGTCTCCTATGAGCACGCCGCCGAGCCCGCCAACATGTACCTGGAGGCCTATCGCTACGTGCTGTCGCAGCCGGATCTGGCGCTGGCGCTGACGGGAACGTTTGTGATCCTGTCGCAGGTCAAGATCAACGTGACCAACGCCTATGCCGGCTCGATCGCCTGGTCGAATTTCTTTTCCCGCCTCACCCACAGCCATCCCGGCCGCGTGGTCTGGCTGGTCTTCAACGTGGTCGTTGCGCTGCTGTTGATGGAGATCGGCGTCTACAAGGCGCTGGAGCAGACACTCGCGCTCTATTCCAATGTCGCGATCGCCTGGGTCGGTGCGCTCGTTGCTGACCTCGTCATCAACAAGCCGCTGGGCCTGCGGCCGCAGCACATCGAGTTCAAGCGCGCGCATCTCTGCGACATCAACCCGGTCGGCGTCGGCGCGATGCTGATTGCGACCATCGTCTCGATCAGCGCCTTCTACGGCGTGTTCGGGCCAACGGCAAAGGCGCTGTCCGCCTTCGTCGCGCTGGCGGTGGCGTTTATCGTTGCGCCGCTGATCGCCTGGGCTACCGACGGCAAATACTACATCGCGCGCAAGCCGAAACGGAGCTGGCAGAACCTCGAGCAGATCCAGTGCTGCATCTGCGAGCATTCGTTCGAGCCCGAAGACATGGCCGCCTGCCCCGCCTATGCCGGCCCGATCTGCTCCTTGTGCTGCTCGCTCGACGCGCGCTGCCATGACCTGTGCAAGCCGCATGCGCGCATCCAGTCGCAGGTGTCGGAGACATTGGGCAAATTGCTGCCGCAGCCGATCTATGCCCGCATCAATTCGCAGCTCGGGCATTATCTCGGCGTGTTCGCGGTCTCGGCGGGCCTTGTCGGGCTGGTGCTCGGGCTGATCTACCTGCAGACCTCGGCCACCGTGCAAGCCGGCAACCTGTTGTCGGACGTGCTGTGGAAAGTGTTCTTTGCGCTGATCATCATCATCGGCGTGGTGGCTTGGCTGTTCGTGCTGGCGCAGCAGAGCCGGCGCGCGGCGGAGGAAGAGACCCGACGGCAGACCGCGCTGCTGATCCAGGAGATCGATGCCCACAAGCGAACCGACGCCGAACTGCAGCGCGCCAAGGAAGTCGCCGAGTCCGCCAACCTCGCCAAGAGCCGCTATGTCGTCGGCCTGAGCCACGAATTGCGCTCGCCGCTGAACGCGATCTCCGGCTATGCGCAACTGCTGGAGCAGGACAATACCCTGCAGACGCGGCCGCGCGAACAGGTCCGCGTGGTCCGTCGCAGCGCCGACCATCTCTCCGGCTTGATCGACGGCATCCTCGACATCTCCAAGATCGAGGCCGGCCGGCTTTATCTCTCGCGCGACGAGGTCCGGCTGAACGATTTCCTCGACCAGCTCGTCGGCATGTTCCGTCTGCAGGCAGCCGCGAAAGGCATCGATTTCGTGTTCAAGCGGCCGGCGGTGCTGCCGGTCGTGGTCTATGCCGACGAGAAGCGGCTGCGGCAAATCCTGATCAACCTGCTGTCGAACGCGATCAAGTTCACGCAAACCGGCCACGTGCAGTTCGTCGTGCACTACCGCAGCCCGGTCGCCGAGTTCGAGGTGATCGACACCGGCCCGGGCATCCAGCCTGACGATCTCGAGCGCATCTTCGCGCCGTTCGAACGTGGCGCGCTCGGCGTCTCGCAGCCGCAGACCGGCACCGGTCTCGGGCTCACCATCAGCCGGCTGCTGGCGGGCGTGATGGGCGGCGACATCAAGGTGACCAGCACCGTCGGCGCCGGCAGCACCTTCCGCGTCAAGATATTGCTGTCGGAAGTGACAAACCCGCGGCGCAGCGCGCCGACCGATGCGCCGGTCTATGGCTATCATGGCCCGCGCAAGACCGTCCTGATCACTGACGACGATCCGACCCACCGCGATCTCTTGCGCGAAGTGCTGGCGCCGCTCGGCTTCATCCTGCTCAGCGCGCCCGATGGTCCCGGGTGCCTCGCGCTAGCGCAGCATTGCCGGCCCGACCTGTTCCTGCTCGACATCTCCATGCCCGGCATGGACGGCTGGACTGTTGCCGAGGCGCTGCGCTCGGCCGGCCATCACCAGGCACGCATCCTGATGATCTCGGCGAGCGCGCTGGAAGCGCATGGCGCCCCGCTCGCGCAACCATTCCACGACGGCTACCTGATGAAGCCGATCGATATCCCGCGCCTGTTAGAGACCATCCGCCTGCTGCTCAAGCTCGACTGGCAGCACGATGCCGACGAGGTGCCCGTGCCGCAGTGGCAGCCGGAGAGCGGCTCGCGGCCGCCGGTGAAATATATCGAGGAACTGATCGGCCTCGGGCAATTGGGCTATATCCGCGCGATCCAGCTGAAACTCGACGAGATCGGCACTGAACATCCCGAGCATACCGATTTCGTCTCGCAGATGCGCTCATTGGTCGATCGCTTCGACCTCGATCAGTACATGGCGACCCTGAAGGCGCTGCACAGCTATGACCACTGAAACCAAGAAGCGCGACATCGCGCTCGTCGTCGACGACTCCCCGGAGACGCTGCGGCTCCTGACCGACGCGCTCGACGGCGCCGGCATGACCGTGATGGTGGCGCTCGACGGCGCCTCCGCGATGCGGATCGTCGACCAGATCACGCCCGACATCGTGCTGCTCGACGCCGTCATGCCCGGCATGGATGGTTTCGAGACCTGCCGCCGGCTGAAGCGCGATGCCGGGCTCGACCATGTGCCGATCATCTTCATGACAGGTCTCGCCGAGACCGAGCACATCGTGCGCGGATTGGAAGCCGGCGGTGTCGATTACGTGACCAAGCCGATCGTGGTGCAGGAAATGCTGGCGCGCATCCGCGTCCACCTCGCCAATGCGAGACTGACGCAGAGCGCCCGCGCTGCGCTCGACGTCTCCGGCCGCTATCTGCTCGCGGTCAACGGCCACGGCAAGATCTTGTGGGCGACGCCACAGGCGCAAAGGCTGCTGTCGGACACGCTGGCGGAGGACGGCGACGACCTCGCGCTGCCCGATCCGATCCCGCAATGGCTTGAGCAGACGCAGAAGGGAAAGGCTGCAGCGAAGACCACGACCATGGCCTCGTTTCCAGCCAACGAGCAATTGCGGCTGCAATATATGGGCAAGCTTGGCGTCAACGAATTCCTGCTGCGGCTGGCGAAGGACACCAGCGCCGACATGCCCGCGGAATTCTCCAGCGAGCTCGGCCTCACCACGCGCGAGGGCGAGGTGCTGTCATGGCTCTCCAAGGGCAAGACCAACCGCGACATCGCGCAAATCCTGGGGCTCAGCCCGCGCACAGTCGACAAGCATCTGGAGCAGATCTATTCCAAACTCGGGGTGGAGAACCGCACCGCGGCCGCGGCGATCGCGGTGAATGCGAGGAACAGGAAGTCCTGAGGCGTTCGCGCCGTGGTGCAGCGCTCCTCCTTTCCGTCATGCCCGGACTTGTCCCGCGCATCCACGTTCTTTGGTGCAGCTCGGAAGAGCGCGGATGGCCGGGATAAGCCCGGCCATGACGGCGTGGCTACATTTCCCATCTTCTTCAGCCGAGCACGCTGATATCCGCCACCAGCACCGTGCCCGTCGCGGACTCCGTGATGTAGAGCCGGTCGCGGTTCTCGCCGCCAATGGCGACGTTGGTGACGGCATTCCCTGCGCAGGACTTGATACGCGCGATCAGCTCGCCTGACGGTGCGAACACGAAGACGTGGCCGAGCGAGACATGGGCGACGAACAGCCGGCCGGCTTTATCCATTGTGATCCCATCCGGACCGCCGGGGCCGAACATCGAGCAGAAACGGCCGACCTTCGACACGCTGCCGTCCTTCATGAACGGCGCGCGCCACACCGCGTTGTCACGGGTCATGGCAACGAACAACACGGCCTCCTGCGGATCGAGCACCAATCCGTTGGGGCTGATGCCGGTGTTGATCAGGCAATCGAGCTGCCCGCTCGCGCGCAGACGATAAACCCGGCCGCTCGGATCGTGCAGCCCGGTCTGGCCCTGGTCGGTGAAATAGATGTCGCCGTTGGAGGCGATGTGCAGATCGTTGCAGCCGCGGAAGGATTCCGAATTGCGCGAGGTCAGTACCGGAAGCATCCGCCCTGCCCGCGCGTCGAGCTCCATGATGCCGTGCCGGTAATCGGCGACGAGGATGCGGCCTTTGGAATCGATCTTCAGACCGTTGGGCCATCCCTGATATTCGACGGCCAGCGACCATTTCTTATTTGGCGAAATTTTGAAGATGCGGCCGAAGGGGATGTCGACAATGTAGAGATTGCCGTCGGCGTCGAAGGACGGCCCTTCGATAAAGCAATCGGTTGGCTGACCCGGGCGGTTGGCATCGGCCCACTCGGTTGACTGCTTGCGGCGGAATTCGTCCGGCATGGCGGAGAAGATCGTGGTCTCGATCAATTTCGGCGGCGTTTCCAGGTACAGCATTTCTTGGTTCACCCGTTAGCGGAACGGACGGCACCATAGAGGACATCCTTGACACAGTCGACCGCCTCTCCGCCGTCATTGCGAGGAGCGTAGCGACGAAGCAATCCATCTCCCCCCGCATGGAGAGATGGATTGCTTCGCTCGCAATGACGTGGGGAGAGATCTAGTTGGCAGCAGCCAACGGAGGCTGCTCAGAATCTCGCGCTCCCGTCTGCGCAATCAGCCGCTTCAATTCCGGAATACAAGACCCGCAATTGGTGCCGGCCTTGAGTTGCGCGCCGATCTCCGCAGGAGAGCCCGCGCCGGCGGCGATTGTGTCGCAGATCGTGGCGCGGCCGACGCCGAAGCAGGCGCAGACGATCGGACCGGCGTTGGCGAGACCGTCCGCCGATTTGCCTGACAGCAACATGCGACGCTGCGCATCGCTGAGTGCATCGGCAGCAAACAAGCCTTTCACCACATTCCAGTCGCCGGCATCATCGGCGGGACCGAGGAACAGGCAGGTTTCGATGCGGCCGGCGTTGAAGGAGGCGCCGCGGTAGATGCCGCCGCCGAAATCCTTGTATTC
Source organism: Bradyrhizobium sp. Ses1 (assembly GCF_059512365.1). NCBI lineage: Bacteria > Pseudomonadati > Pseudomonadota > Alphaproteobacteria > Hyphomicrobiales > Nitrobacteraceae > Bradyrhizobium > Bradyrhizobium sp. Ses1. The sequence goes on along the minus strand of NZ_JCAMOQ010000015.1, from coordinate 27,442 downwards.
GGCAAGATCGCCTTCGGTGTTCATCCTGAGCCAGAGCTGCCAGCCGAGCAGGTCGGCATTATCAGCGAACAGATAGCCGTGACCGCCATTGACCGCGACGCGCGCGACCCAGGCATGAACAGGCAATTGCAGCGGTTGGCGCGACAGCGCAAAGCCGCGGAACACATATTCGTAAGGAGCGATCGAAGCCGGCGTCGCCTTGTTCTCGGGCTGGCCGGAGAACGGATCGGTGAACGGCGCGACCAGCGAGCCGACGCGGGCGCCGGTCGCGGTGGCCTCGCTCCAGTGGATCGGCGCGAACAGCATGCCGCGCTGCTGGCGCTCGCTGACGACGACGCGGAGCGTGCATTGTCCGTAATCGGTGGTGACGCGGGCAAAGCTGCCGTCGGTGACGCCGTAGCGCAGCGCATCGTCCGGGTGGACCTCCACGAACGGCTCGGGAAGATGCTGGCCGAGCCTCGGGCTCGCGCCGGTGCGCGTCATCGTGTGCCACTGGTCGCGGATGCGGCCGGTGTTGAGCCGCAGCGGCCGCGCCGGCGTCGTCTCGGTCCGCAGCGCCGGAATCTCCGGCGCGACGAAGCGCGCCTTGCGGTCGTTGGCGAAGAAGCCGCCTTCCGCAAAGAAGCGCGGCTGCGGCGGCGCATCCTGCCGCATCGGCCATTGCACCGGCGCCATCGCGTCAAAGGCCTCGTCCGACAGCGATGTCAGCGCACCGATATCGAAATCCCTGTTGCCGTTGTTCTCGAATGCCGAGAGCGCCGCGTGCTCGCGGAAAATATCGGCCGCGGACTTGAAGTCGAAGGCGGCACCAAAACCGAGGCGCCTTGCGACCTCGCAAAGGATCCACCAGTCCGGCTGCGCTTCGCAGGGAGATTCCAGGAACGCGCGCTGGCGCGAGATGCGGCGCTCGGAATTGGTCACCGTGCCGGATTTCTCGCCCCAAGCCTGCGCGGGCAACAACACATGCGCGCCCACATCGACAGTGTCGTTGGAGCGAACATTCTCCGACACCACGAACAGTTCGAGCTTCCGCAATGCCTCACGCGCGGCATCGGCATCCGGCAGCGATACTGCCGGGTTGGTGCCGATCACCCACAACGCCTTGATCTCGCCGCGCCCGATTGCCTCGAACATCTGCACCGCCTTCAACCCCTCATGGGTGGCGATGCGCGGCGCCTTCCAGAACCGGCGGACGCGGTCGATATCCGGCGGCGTGAAGACCATATGGGCGGCAAGCTGGTTGGCGAGCCCACCAACTTCGCGCCCGCCCATCGCGTTCGGCTGGCCCGTCAGCGAGAACGGCGACGCGCCGATCTTGCCGATGCGACCCGTGGCGAGATGGCAGTTGAGGATGGCGTTGACCTTATCGGTGCCCTGCGCCGACTGGTTGACGCCTTGGGAATACAAGGTCACCACGCGCGGCGTGCTGGCAAACATCTTGAAGAACGTCGCAACGTCCTGCTCGGAGAGGCCGGTGGCGAGCGCGGTCGCGCCGACACTGCCGGCCATGCCGCGGGCGCGCGCCAGCGCCTCGTCGAAGCCGCTGGTGTTGCGGTCGATATAGGCGTGATCGAGCGCGCCGCTGTCTGCGAGATGCACCAGCAGGCCGCAGAACAGCGCGGTGTCGGTGCCGGGCTTCAGGCCGAGGAAGAGATCGGCATCTTCCGATGTATCGGTGCGGCGTGGATCGATCACCACGATGCGCGCGCCGCGCTGCTGCTTGTTGGCGAGCATGCGCTGGAACAGCACCGGATGGCACCAGGCGGCGTTGGAGCCGACCAGCACCAGGAGGTCGGCCTGCTCGAGATCCTCGTAACAGCCGGGCACGGTGTCGGCGCCGAAGGCGCGGCGATGGCCGGCCACGGAGGACGACATGCACAGCCGCGAATTGGTGTCGACATTGGCGCTGCCGATGAAACCCTTCATCAGCTTGTTGGCGACATAGTAATCTTCGGTCAGCAACTGCCCGGAGAGATAGAATGCGACGGCGCCGGGGCCATCGCGCGCGATGATGTGCTTGAAGCGATGCGCGACATGGTCGAGCGCGTCGCTCCAGGCGATGCGCTCCATCCCCTTGTCGCAGCGGATCATCGGATAGAGCAGCCGGTTGTCCAGCCCCAGCGTCTCGCCGAGGGCGGAGCCCTTCGAGCACAGGCGGCCGAAATTGGCGGGATGATCGGGATCGCCCGCGATCGCGGCGCCGCCCTTGCCGTCAGGCGTCGCCAGCACGCCGCAGCCGACGCCGCAATAGGCGCAGGTGGTCTTGACGGTGCGAAGCGCGGGATCGGCTGCGCTCATGCTGCCTCCGCCAGCGAACGGCCGAACATCATGTCGCCGCGGATCTTGGCAATCGGCCTCGCGCTGCGGATCAGGTCGAGATACCAGAGCGCATCTGACGTGTCGCCGATCAGAACCGCGCCGGTCAGGCGTCCGTCTGCAATCACGAGCTTCTTGTAGCTGCCGTGGTTAACGTCGCTGAACACGATGCTCTCGCTGCCCTCGGCGCCCATGAAATCGCCGGCGGAAAACACGCTGACACCGGACACTTTCAAATTGGTTGCCACGATGCTGCCGGCATAGGCGACATCCTGTCCGGCAAGATGCCGCGCCAGCACCCGCGCCTGCTCATAGGCCGGCTCGACGAGACCGTAGCAGATGCCGCGATGCTCGGCGCATTCGCCGATCGCGAACACGCCTTCGGCGCCGGTCTGTAAGCAATCGTCAACCACGATTCCACGATTGACGATAATGCCGGCTTCCTTTGCCAGCGCGATGTTCGGCCGGATGCCGGCGGCGAAGATCACCGCGTCGGCCTTGATCAATCGTCCGTCTGCAAGCTCGACACCTTCGACACGGTTCTCGCCGTGGATGCGCGCGGTGCTGGCCTCGAGCAGGATCTCGATGCCTTTCTGCTCGACCAGCGATTTCAGGAGCGCGCCCGCCGGTGCGTCGAGCTGGCGCTCCATCAATCGGTCCATCAGGTGCACCAGCGTCACTGGCGCCCCCGCTTTCGCCAGCCCATAGGCCGCCTCGAGCCCGAGTAGCCCGCCGCCGATCACGACCACGCGCGTCTTGCGCGCGGCGAGCGCGAGCAACAGGTCGACGTCGCGGCTATCGCGGAACGTATGCACGCCGGCGAGCTCGCCGCCGGGCACGTTGAGCCGCAGCGCCGATGAGCCGGTGGTCAGGACCAGCTTCGAGAAGGTGATGCTCTCTTCGCCTTCGATCTTCAATTCGCGGCGGCCGACATCGATCTCGGTGGCGATGCAGCCATATTTCAGCGTCACGCCGCGGTCGCGCCACCACGATGCCGGCTGCAGCTCGATATCCTCCGACGTGGTCTCGCCGGCAAGGACGGAAGACAACAGCACACGGTTATAGGCGAGCCGCGGCTCGCTGCCGATCACCGCGACGGCGTAGCGCCCGAGCGCCACCTTCGACAATTCGTGGACCAGGCGTGCGGCCGCCATCCCATTGCCGACAATGACCAGCGGTTCGCTCACGGCGCTTCCTCTATTCGGCAGCCTGCGTGCCGCCGTAGGCTTCCGAAATCATATAGCCGGACAGCGTGCCGTAGGCAGCGGTCCAGGCATCCGCGATCTCTGGCGTCCAGCCTTCGCCGAGGCCCTTTTCCAAGGTCCACAACAGCGCACCACCTACAACGGAATAGTGCTCCGCCTTGGTCCCGTAGCTCACATGCCGCTTGGCGAGCGCGCTTGCGGCGGGCAGCACGGATTGCAGATTGCTGAGCCCATTCACCACCACAGCCAGCACCGCCATCAGCTTCTTGCGCTGTTCGGTCATGTCGTCCGGAAACATCGCCCTCACCGTCGGTGCGACCTCGAACAGGCGATCATAGAAGAGGATCGCGGCCTGCTCGGAAATCGGCGCGACCTTCGAAAAACTCTCTTGCACGAGCTTGACTTGCTCCGGTGTCATGCTTTCTCTCCATCTCCACGCGTCGTGCGCGGGCTTGACCTACGCATCCATCCCAGAAAATCTTCCGCCTTCGATGGATTGCCACGTCATTTTTGCGAAGACGCGCTTCGCGCTCTAGCCCGGCAATAACGACTGCCGGCTACGCCGCTTCCACGAAGCGATGCCGCTCGTAAAGGAATTCGAGCACCCGCTGCCGGCACTTGAGGTAGCCGGAGTTGGTGGCAAGCTCGAGCCGCTTGCGCGGGCGCGCCAGCGGCACTTCCAGCACTTCACCGATCCGTGCGCTCGGGCCGTTGGTCATCATTACAATGCGGTCCGACAGCAGCACCGCCTCGTCGACGTCATGAGTGATCATCAAAATGGTGTTGCCGAGCTTCTGGTGCAGGGCCATCACGGAATCTTGCAGATGCGCGCGGGTCAGCGCATCGAGCGCGCCGAAGGGCTCGTCGAGCAAGAGCACCTTCGGCTCCATCGCGAGCGCCCGCGCAATGCCGACGCGCTGCTTCATGCCGCCTGAGATCTCGTTCGGCCGCTTGTCCTTGGCATGCGCCATCTGCACGAGGTTCAGATTGTGCATCACCCAGGCGTCGCGCTCGGCCCGCGTCTTGGTTTTGGAAAACACCTTGTCGACGCCGAGCTTGACGTTCTCATAGACCGTCAGCCACGGCAGCAGGCTGTGGTTCTGGAACACGACCGCGCGATCCGGGCCCGGCGAGTTGACCTCGCGGTTCTCGAGCAGCACGCCGCCATGGGTGGTACCGGTGAGCCCGGCCACGATGTTGAGCAGCGTGGACTTGCCGCAGCCGGAATGGCCGATGATCGAGACGTACTCGCCCTTCTCGATCGTCAGGTTGATGTCCTTCAACACTTCGGTGGTGACATTGCCGCGCGTGAAGATCTTGTCGATATGGTCGAGCTTCAGATAGGCCTGCATGACATGTCCCCTCAGTTCACGGCGGTGCCGCGGGTCACGATCTTCGCGACGCCCGCAATCAGGCGGTCGAGCACGAAGCCGATGATGCCGACATAGAACAGCGCCAGGATGATTTCGCTGATGTGCGAGGAATTCCAGGCGTCCCAGATGAAGAAGCCGATGCCGACGCCGCCGATCAGCATTTCGGCCGCGACGATGGCCAGCCAGGATAGGCCGATGCCGATACGAAGGCCGGTGAACATGTAGGGAGCAGCCGCCGGGATCATGATCTTGGCGAAGAACTCGAGCGGATTGAGCTGCACCACCGCGGCGACGTTGCGGTAATCCTGCGGGATATTGCGGATGCCGACGGCGGTGTTGATGATGATCGGCCACACCGAGGTGATGAAGATCACGAAGATCGCCGACGGATGGCCGTCGCGGAAGGCCGCAAGCGACAGCGGCAACCAGGCGAGCGGCGGGATGGTGCGCAGCACCTGGAACAAGGGATCAAGTCCGCGCATCGCCCAGACCGATTGACCGACCAGCGTGCCGAGCGCGACGCCGATGATTGCGGCAAGCGAATAGCCATAGGCGACGCGCTGCAGGCTCGCCGACAAATGCCAGAACAGGCCCTTGTCGATGCCGCCATGATCGAAGAACGGATCGAAGATCAGTTCCTTGGTATCGCTGAACACACGCGAGGGCGGCGGCAGCGTCGAGCCGGCGCGCCGGCAGATTAGCTCCCAAACCACGAGCAGGAACGCGACGACGATCAGCGGCGGCACCACGCGCACCGCGGCCTCCTTCGCCATCTTGGCGTATTTCTCGGACTGCGGCGCACGCTTCGGTGTCATGGTCACGACCGGCGCGGCCGTAACCGGAAGTGCCGTCGATACGGCGTCGGTTTTCAGTGCAGGCATAGACATCGAAAATCTCTCTCCGTGTTCAGGTGCCGGGCGACGCGCAGATGCGCGCCGCTTTGCGCGGATCAGACGTCAACACGCTTGATGGACAGCGACTTCATATAGGCCGACGGATTCTCGGGATCGAACACCTTGCCGTCGAAGAACGTCTCCTTGCCGCGCGAGGTCGAGGTCGGGATTTCGGACGCGGGCACGCCCATTTCCTTGGCGGCCTCACGCCACATATCTTCGCGATTGACCTTCGCGATCAGCGCCTTGGTGTCGAAGCCCGCTTCATACTTGCCCCAGCGAATGTCTTCCGTGAGGAACCAGAGATCGTGACTCTGGAACGGATAAGACGCGAAGTCGCGCCAATACTTCATGATGTGCGGCGAGTTCTCGACCACCTTACCGGGGATGCCATAGTCGAACTTGCCGGCGCTGCGGTCATAGACGTCCTCGACCGGGCAATTCATCCATTGCCGCTTGCCCATGATCGAAGCGAGCTCCTGCTTGTTCTCCGCCTTGTCGGACCATTGCTGGGCTTCCATCACCGCCATCAGCAGCGCCTTGGCGGCTTTCGGATATTTGTCGACGAAAGCGGCGCGCATGCCGAACGACTTTTCCGGATGCTTGTTCCAGATTTCCCCGGTCGTGACCGCGGTGTAGCCGATGCGCTGATGGATCAACTGCAGATTCCATGGCTCGCCGACGCAAAAGCAATCCATGGTGCCGACCTTCATGTTGGCGACCATCTGCGGCGGCGGGACAACGATGGTCTCGATGTCCTTGTCGGGATCGATGCCGCCGGCCGCGAGCCAATAGCGGATCCAGAGATCATGGGTGCCGCCCGGGAAGGTCATGGCCGCCTTCACCGCCTTGCCGGAAGCTTTCTTCTTTTCCAGCGCCGCCTTGAACGGCGTAGCGTCAACGCCGAGCTTGAGATCGGCATATTCGCCGGCGACCGAGATGCACTGGCTGTCGAGATTGAGCCGCGCCAGGATGTACATCAGTGTCGGCTGGTTGTTCTGCGTCACCTTGCCGGCGGAGATCAGGTAAGGCATCGGGGTGAGGATATGCGCGCCGTCGATGCCGTTGCCTTCCGAGCCGAGCACGAGATTGTCGCGCGTCGTGCCCCATGAAGCCTGCTTCTGCACGTCGACATCGGGCATACCGTATTTGGCGAAGATGCCCTTGTCCTTGGCCACGAACAGCGGACCGGCGTCGCTGAGCGCGATGAAGCCGAGCTTGGCGCCCTTCACCTCAGGACCTGCACCTTGTGCGAACGCGCCGGCCGGGAAATTCAGTTTCGCCGCGGCCAGCAATGCGGCCGTTCCGCTTGCCGCCTTCAGAATCTGGCGGCGGCTGACGCCATGGCGGGAGGTCTCTTTGGTCGGCTTCGTCATGCGTGCAAATGTCCTTTGCGTCTGAATGCCCGTCCGCTTGTGGCACTGCCCCGAAGCGCACGGGGTCGCGTGCTGGGGAGGCCCCAGTCTGGCGGTGTCACAATTCGGATGATTGGTTTCGAGGGACGGCTTCAATGGCGTCGCAAGCTAGCTATTCAAGCTTCGTGCCAAGCCGCGAGACTGGAAAAATTCTAAGAAATGTAACGGGTTGGGAGTCGCACCGCTCCGCGCGTCTCGTCCGGTTCCGCCGCCAAATTTTGCGATTCGCTCAATGTTTGTGCGACGCACAAAAAATGAGCAGGCCCTGCTTGAGCGGTAGCCCGGGTGAAGCGCAGCGCAACCCGGGGATCCCTGCGCGCGTGGTCAGGAGCGATCCCGGGTTACGCTGCGCTTCACCCGGGCTACCGCCGCCTACGCGTCTTCGCCGACCTTCTCGGCCTTCACGCCGAGCGGTGCCGGCGGCGCGCCCTCGCCCGGCTTGATGCGGAAGTCGTAGGTCATCAAATGCCACGGCTCGCTCGTCTTGGTGCCGTCGGGCATGACAGGATCGGTGCGCTTTTCTATCTTCGCGACCAGCTCGTCCTTGACGCCGAACACCACGTCGGAGTCGAGATATTTGTCGCCCTCCATGAAGACGTGGGTGATCAGCGGCTCATAGCCCTTCGCCGCGACCAGGAAATGGATGTGCGCGGGACGCATCGGATGGCGCCGCGTCTGCATGATCATCTCGCCGACCGGGCCGTCGGTCGGGATCGGATAGCTGCAGGGCAGGATGGTGCGAAAATGGAAACGGCCGTCACCGCCGGTGATGAAGCGCGCCCGCGACGACGGGCCCTGCGTCGCATAGCTCGGCTTTTGTGAATCGTAGAAGCCATCGTCGTCGGCATGCCAGACGTCGACCGGCGCGCCGGCGACCGGCTTGCCGTCGAGATCGGTGACGCGCGCCTGCACGTAGAGCCGCTCGCCGGGCAGCGTCGCCGAGATATCGGTGCCATCAGGCGTCACCTTGTGCTCGCCGACATAGAACGGACCGAGCACCGTGGTCTCGGTGGCGCCATCGCGGTCGCGATGGTTGACTGCATCGACCAGCATGGAGACGCCGAGCACGTCGGAGAGCAGGATGAACTCCTGGCGGATATCGGTGCATTTGTGACCGGTGCGGGTCAGGAAATCGATCGCATATTCCCATTCCTCGAAGGTGAGGTCGGTGCGGCGGACATAATCGTGCAGCGACTTCACCAATTCCTGAAGCAGGAATTTGGCCCGCGGATTCGGCGTTTCCTCGAAGCTCTGGATGACGGCGGCGGTCAGCTCGGTGTCATTGAATTGCGGCATTGCTTCCATCCCTGCGAATTGGTTTCGCTTGGCTTCACCCTACACGACGACCCACGACGGTGTAAGCGCCAGGTGATTGGAACGCAGGACACTTTTCGGCTATCAAGGCCTGCCCCAAAACCGGAGAAGAGCGATGTTGGCCCCCACCCCCGCTTCCCCCGAATCCGCCGGCATGTCGCAAGCGGCGCTGGACCGCCTCGAGGACCACCTGAAGCGGCGCTACATCGAGGCCGGGCGGTTTCCGGGCACGCAGCTTCTGGTCTACCGCCGCGGCAAGATCGTGCATTCGACTGTGCAAGGCTTTGCCGATGTCGAGCGCAAGGTGCCGGTCAAGGACGACACCATCTTCCGCATCTATTCCATGACCAAGCCGATCACCTCGGTCGCCTTCATGATGCTGGTTGAGCAAGGCCTCGTGGCACTCGACGAGCCCGTCCATAAATACATCCCGGAATGGAAGAACCTCGGCGTGTTCCAGGCCGGCACCGCGCCGGCGTTCCTGACCAAGCCGCCGTCGCGGCCGATGCTGATCGTCGACCTCCTGCGGCACACCTCGGGGCTCACTTACGGCTTCCAGCAGCGCTCCAATGTCGATGCAGCCTATCGCGAGAACAAGATCGGCGAGGTCGTCAAGGCCGGTACGCTCGACACCATGATCGAGGATCTCGCCAAGATCCCGCTCGAATTCTCACCGGGTGAGGCCTGGAATTATTCTGTCGCCACCGACGTGATCGGATATCTCGTCGGCAAGATCAGCGGCATCCCGTTCGAGCAATTCCTGAAGGAGCGTATCTTCCACCCGCTCGGCATGAACGACACCGATTTCTTCGTGCCGGCAGACAAGGCGCATCGCCTGGCGGCCTGCTATTCCGCCGACCCGCAAGGCGGCATGACGTTCCATGCCGCCGACCGCAAGGGCGGGCTGACGCTGCAGGATGACCCGGCCACCAGCTCGTTCCTGTCGCCGCCCTCGCTGATATCAGGCGGCGGCGGATTGTGCTCGACGGCCGCCGACTATCTCACCTTCTGCCGCGCGCTGCTCAATGGCGGCGAGGTCGGCGGCGTGCGGCTGATCGGACCGAAGACCTTGAAGCTGATGACGTCGAACCATCTGCCCGGCGGCGTCGACCTGCCGGCCCTGTCGCGCTCGCTGTTCTCGGAAGCGGCCTATAACGGCATCGGCTTTGGCCTCGGCTTTGCCGTGACCATGAACCCGGCGCAGACGCTGATTGCCGGCAGCCCCGGCGAATACAATTGGGGCGGCGCCGCAACCACGTCGTTCTGGATCGACCCGGCGGAAGAATTGATCACGATCTTCATGACGCAGGTGCTCCCCTCCAGCGCCTACCCGCTGCGGCGCGAGCTGCGCACCATGGTGTACGCCGCGATCACCGACAGCAACCGTTGACCCTCTTTGTTCCGCGGCGCATCGCGTGAAGCGCCGCGGAACTTCGACAGCTTTCGAACCGTCGCGACGCGTGCTTGGCATGCAAGTTGCTACGCATGGGCAAAACCCATGGGAGCAGACCATGTCGAGCATCACAGCCGCAGCAGCTACCGAAACCCGCAAGCCGCTCTACACATCCCTCTTCGTCCAGGTGCTTGCCGCGCTGCTGCTCGGCATCGCGCTCGGCGTGATCGCCCCCGACTTCGCGATCGGGCTGAAGATCTTCAGCGACGCCTTCCTCAAGCTGATCTCGATGATCGTGGCACCGATCGTGTTCTGCGTGGTCGTGCACGGCATTGCCGGCGCCGGCGACCTGAAGAAAGTCGGTCGCGTCGGCGTCAAGGCGCTGATGTATTTCGAGGCGATGACGACGATCGCACTGGTCGTCGGCCTCCTGCTGGCCTATCTGTTCGGGCCCGGCCATGGCATGAACATCGATACCTCGACGCTCGATGCCAAGGCGCTCAACACCTATGCCGACAACGCCCACAAGCTGCAGGGCGGCGGCATCGGCGCTTTCCTCCTGAACATCATTCCGACCACCTCCTTCGATGCGCTGGCGCGCAACGACGTGCTGCAGGTCTTGTTCTTCGCGGTGATCTTCGGCGTCAGCCTGGCGCTGGTCGGCGGCGAAAAGGGCGAGAAGGTCACCTCCATGATCGACGCTGTCTCGGCGGTGCTGTTCCGCGCGATGGGGCTGATCGTGCGCGCCGCCCCGCTCGGCGTGCTCGGCGCGGTGGCCTATACGGTCGGCAAATACGGCGTCGGCTCGCTCAAGCAACTGGTCTCGCTGGTCGCGCTGTTCTACATCTCGGTCGCGATCTTCGTGTTCGGCGTGCTGGGCGGCGTCATGGCCCTGGCCGGCATCAATATCCTCAAATTCCTGGCCTACCTTCGCGAGGAATTGACCATCGTGCTGGCGACTGCGTCGTCCGACGCGGTGCTGCCGCAGATCATGCGCAAGCTGGAGCGGTTGGGCGTCAAGGACTCCGTCGTCGGGCTGGTGATCCCGACCGGCTATTCGTTCAACCTCGACGCCTTTTCGATCTATCTGACGCTGGCGGTGGTGTTCATCGCGCAGGCGACCAACACGCCGCTGTCGTTCGGCGATCTGTTGCTGGTGCTCGGCGTCTCCCTGATCACCTCAAAGGGCGCGCATGGCGTGCCGGGCTCGGCGATCGTGATCCTGGCGGCGACGCTGAATGCGGTGCCGACCATTCCCGCCATCGGCCTCGTGCTGGTGCTGTCGGTCGACTGGTTCATTGGCATGGCCCGCGCCGTCGGCAACCTGATCGGCAACTGCGTTGCGACAGTCGTGGTGGCGGCGTGGGAAGGCGATCTCGACCGCGAAAAGGCCACGCGGGTCCTCGACGGCGACGAGCTGGTCGACGTGACGGCGGGGTGAGGTGAATCGTAGCCCGGATGGAGCGCAGCGTAATCCGGGGCGCCACACGATCTGGCTAGGCCCCGGATTGCGCTGCGCTCCATCCGGGCTACGCGCAAACGAGCGCTATTTGACCAGTTTCAGATACGGCGGCAGCGGCTTGCCGGAGACCGACCTTACTTCCTGCGGCGGCCGCTCCTCCGGAGTCATCAGGTCGCACAGCGCCTTGAGCTCGGCGTCGGTCACCTGATGCAGCTCCATCCTGAGTTCGAGGATGGCCAGCGACAGCAAACGCGCCGTTTCCGGACTTGCCTTGTCCGTGAGGAAGTCCCTGCACTCCTCAAGCGTCGCAAGCAGCGAGAGCAACCGTTCTTCGGTATGGACAACCGGCATTTCTTCCGCTCCCGAACTTGCGAGATAGATTCGCGGCGTTTCATTTCTTCGCTTCATGAGCCTCTCCACAAAGGTCTGCGGGTGGTCGGGCGCGTGAATGAACAGATGATCCAGAAATTTTGCGAAATTGTCCAGCGGGTGATTGGTGCTCTGTTTTCCTTCTAATGCGCCTAACGCGCGGGAGGGATGCGCCACGCGGCTATGTCCGCTGTCATTTTTTGGCCAAATCCAGAGCCGTTCAGGTCCCGTACAAGTACGGGATGTAGAACCACGCATGCAGAGGCCGGTAGTAAGCATGCGTTCAAAATCTGTGTCGACCCAACCCGTAGTAGTTGTGGTTTGTCCAATATTTTGCCAAATACACAGTGCGGGATATCGTAAGTTATCTCGGGCGTTGACGACTTTAGGTAGTCTGACCACGCCGGTATCTGGATACTTCCAAAGCACGCGGCGTTTGGCTACCATTCGACAGTCTGCTTGGAGTACCGTGGTTCGCGAGACGAACTCACGATCCGGACAAAGTTAACGCTGAAGTATGGACGAATCCCTGACCAATCTGCGCAGGGCCTCCCGATTTGAAGGACGGGTAACCAGAATGAACAGATCAGCAGCAAAGAAGATGAAGCAACGCAGTGCCGGCAAGCCCGACATTGAGTTGGGCAAACGGATTCGCCTGCGGCGTGTGGAGCAAAAGATCTCGCAAGCGGAGCTGGGCGAAAAGCTCGGCGTCAGCTTCCAGCAGGTCCAGAAGTACGAGAAGGGCGTGAACCGTGTCGGCGCTGCTCGCCTTCAGCAGATCGCTGCCGCGCTCGACGTGCCTGTCACGTTCTTCTACGACGGCGACAACAAGTCGCGCGAGGTCGAAAGCCTCCTCTTCCTGGACAGCGCTTTCAGCCTGAGGTTGCTGCGAGCCTACAGCAAGATCAAGGACCAGACGGTTCAACGTCAACTGGTGTCCTTGATGGAATCGATCGCCGCGAACGAAGGCTGAGCCGTCGGCCCTTCTCCGTTTCGTGGCGCGGACCGCATCGATCCGCGCAAGCGCGTCGAACCGTGGCAAAACGCTGCACCGGGCTATGCGTTGGTTCGGATCGAGGCTTTGCTGAAGCGCTGCCATCTCGATGGCGGCGCTTTTTGCATTTGGCCCTTTTGCAGAAGCGCGTCCGTTCCAGCATCGATGCCGAGAGCGACAATCGGTCGCGCGATCGTCGGGCCCCTCTTCTCGCGGGTTCGAAGCTACAACAGCGCCAGCACGGCCTTGGCGATGTCGGCGGTGCCGTTGCCGCCGCCGATCTCGATCGGTTTGATGCCGCCGGCATAGGCCTTGTCGACGGCGCGCTCGATCCGTTCACCGGCTTCCGCCGCGCTCTCCAGCACATGCTTGTCGGCAAGCCAGTCCAGCATCATCGCGACCGACAGGATCATCGCAGTCGGATTGGCCTTGCCCTGCCCCATGATATCGGGCGCGGTGCCGTGGCAGGGCTGAAACACCGCGTAGCGGTCGCCGATGTCGGCTGACGGCGCCATGCCCATACCGCCGATCAGTCCGGCAGCAAGGTCGGAGAGAATGTCGCCGAACATGTTCTCCGTCACCATGACGTCGAAATCCCACGGACGCTTCACCATGAGCGCCGAGCAGGCATCGATATAAAGGTGATCGGCCCTGACATCCGGATGCCGCTTTGCGGTCTCGTCGAAGATGCCGCGGAAGAATGCAAAGGCCTTGAACACATTCGCCTTGTCGACGCAGGTCAGCCCGCCGCCAACGCGGCCGCGCGCCTTGCGGCGTTCGGCGAGGCGGAACGAGAACTCGAACAGGCGCTCGGAGGTCCTGCGCGTGATCAGCATGGTCTCGCGCGCCTCATCCTCGGTGACGACGCCCTTGCCCATCGAGGCGAACAGGCCTTCGGTCGATTCCCTGATCACGACGAAGTCGATGCCGCGCTGCTCCGCGCCGACGATCGGGCTCGGCACCCCCGGAATCAGCCGCGCCGGCCGCACGCCGGCATAGAGATCGAAATGGAAGCGCAACTCGATCTGCGGCGCAATCTCGGTGTTGTCGGGGTAGCGCACCGACGGCAGGCCGCAGGCTCCTAACAGGATCGCATCCGCCTCCTCGCACAGCCTCACCGTCGATTCCGGCAGCGAGACGCCGGTCTCTCTGTAATGGTTGGCGCCCGCGGGTGCCTCGGTGAAGCGGAATCGAAGCCCGGTCGCCGCCTCGATCTTGCGCAACACTTCGAGTGCCGGCGCCATCACCTCCGGACCGATGCCGTCGCCGCCGAGCACTGCGATATGGAGGGCGTTGTTTGCGGACATGGGATTCCCCCATTCGAAACAATGAAGGTTTTTGAACTCGTCATCGCCGGGCCTGTCCCAGCCATCCACGTTCTTACCGCTGAACGACCATAAGACGTGGATGCCCGGGACAAGCCCGGGCATGACGGCGGAGTACGGTGGCGGCCTACGGCGTCAGCACGGCGCGGCCGACTAGTTTGCCCTTCTGCAATTCGAGCAGGGAGTCATAGGCCTTGGCGAGCGGCACAGGAGTCACGGGGATCGGCGCAATCTTCTTGGTCCGGACAAGGTCGAGCAGTTCCTGCGTCTCGCGAAGGTTGCCGACATAGCTGCCCTGGATCGTGATCGCCTTGATCGGGATCAGCGGCAGCGCGAAGGTTGCGCCACCGCCGAACAAGCCGACGATCACGAGCTTGCCGCCCTTGGCCAGGCAGTCGAAGCCGAGCTGCGTGGTCTGGGCGTTGCCGACCAGGTCGATCACCGCGCGGATCGGGGCGCCCGCCTTCTTCGCCAATTGCTCCAGCGCATCGCCCGCCCCGCCGTCGACAGTGCCGAGCGCGCCGGCGGCTTCCGCCGCCTCGCGCTTGCGCGCGTCGATGTCGACAACGATCGCCCCCTTGCCACCCATCGCCTTCAGCAGCGACAGCGCCATCAGGCCGAGGCCGCCGGCGCCGATGATCACGATCGGCGAATCGAAGGCGAACTCGACCTTCTTTAGTGCGCTGTAGGTGGTCACGCCCGAGCAGGCATAGGGCGCGGCGGTGACGGGATCGAGCCCTTTGAGGTTGAGCAGGTACTTTGGATGCGGCACCAGCATGTGATCGGCGTAGCCGCCGTCGCAATAGACGCCGAGCGAGTTCGGCTTGACCGCACACATATTCTCGTCGCCGGCGAGGCAAGTCGGGCATTTGCCGCAGCCGAGCCAGGGATAAACCAGCGCCACGTCGCCGGCCTTGAGGCCACCGGTGTCGCCCGGCTTCACGTCCGGCCCGAACGCCGCCACCTCGCCGACGGTCTCATGCCCCATCGTGCGCGGCAGCGAGACGCCGCGATCCTTCAGCGACAGCGGCTTGCGCCCGTGGCCGAGATCGTAGCCGCCTTCCCAGATATGCAGATCGCT
Organism: Bradyrhizobium sp. Ses1; assembly: GCF_059512365.1. Taxonomy (NCBI): domain Bacteria; kingdom Pseudomonadati; phylum Pseudomonadota; class Alphaproteobacteria; order Hyphomicrobiales; family Nitrobacteraceae; genus Bradyrhizobium; species Bradyrhizobium sp. Ses1. The sequence continues at coordinate 12,302 of NZ_JCAMOQ010000015.1, read as the reverse complement.
GTGGCAGATGCCGGCCGCCTTCACCTTGATCAGCACCTGCGTGCCGGTCGGCTCCGGCGTCGGCTGGTCGACTTCCTTCAAGGGGGCGTTGAACTCGGCAACCTGGAAACTCTTCATCTTTATTCTCCCAACATTCTTTGTTGTTACGGCAACATTGCCACGTCTGCCGACGCGAGACAAACCTCGGCGGGCGACGATCAGCCTTGCCGGCTGTTAGCCTGCGAATGCGGCAATCTCCGCGTCGGACAGGCCCGCCTCCTTGAGATAGGCGCGGGTGTGCTCGCCGAGCGTCGACACTCGCTTTACGGCTGCAACCTTCGCGCCGGACATCCGGAACGGCAGGTTGACCACCTCGAAGGTGCCGCCGCCGTCCTCGACCTCGGCCAGAGCGCCGCGATGCGCGAGCTGCGGATCGGCCAGCGCTTGCTCCACCGTGCGATAGGCGGATGAGGGCACGCCCTCCTCATTGAGCGCGGCGAGGCATTGTTCTGTCGTCACCCGGCGCGACCAATCCTCCACGCCATCCATCAGGGCCGCCCAATTTTCCCGGCGGTCGGAATATTTGGCGAATCGTGGATCGCTCACCCATTCGGGACGACCGATCACCTGCATCAAGCTCTGGAACGTCTTCTCGCTGGCGATCGCGAGCATGACGTAGCCGTCGGAGGTCTCAACAGGGCCGAACATCGGCCGCGCCGTTGGCTGCACCTTGAACTGCGCCCACTGCACCTCGTTCAAGGTCAGGCTCAGCATCGCTTCGAGCATGGAGACGTCGATGTGCTGGCCCTCCCCGCTGCTGTGCCGCTGATGCAGCGCCGCTCCGATCGCGCCAAACGCATAGACGCCGCTCAGCACGTCGGCGATGTAGATACCGCAATAGTCGGGCCTGCTCCGCCCGGCCTGGTAGGCCAGATGCGCCATGTCGTAGCCGGAGGCGGCATGGATGACCGGAGCATAGGCCGGCAGGCCAGCCGACGGCCCGGTCTGGCCGTAGCCGGAGATCGAGCAATAGATCAGCCGCGGGTTCAGCCCGCGCAGGCTGGCGTAATCGAGCTTCAAGCGCTGCATCACGCCGGGGCGGAAATTCTCGACCAAGATGTCGGCGGTCGCGACGAGGCGGCGTACCACCTCCACCCCTTCCGCCGACTTCAAGTCGAGCGTCAGGCTCTTCTTGCCGACATTGAGCTGGCCGAACGCGGTCGAGCAAAGCTTACGCATCGGTGGGCGGGTACGCATCATCTCGCCTTCAGCAGGCTCGATCTTGATGACTTCCGCTCCGAGGTCGGCAAGCATGCGCGTGCAATGAGGGCCGGCGATCGTCGTCGAAAAATCAAGCACACGAAGGCCGCCCAGGCTCTTTGTCAAATAGCCCTCATCGTTCTCGACTATCGTCATTCGCAAAGCTCCCTCGAGCCGTACCTTTTATCGGCGCGGCGTGAACCTAGAGCATGATCCGGAAAAGTGGAAACCGGTTTTCCCTCGCGACAAACGCGAAGCGCTTGCGCGGGGACCATGCTCAAACAAGAAGGTGGAGCGGCTTCTGCAGGGAAGCGTCTGAACCAGACCGGACCGGGCGGGCCCTTTGATTTTCGTCAAAGGAAAACTGGAACCATTTTTGCATAGTCGTTTACAGGTTGGAGCGAGGCGCTTTTTTGAGGGTCTTATTCATCACCACTGAAATGGACGATTTCGTCCGCGTCGGCGGCCTTGCTGCTGTTTCAGCCGCCCTTCCCAGAGCCCTGCGTCCCCTGAGCGATGTCCGGATCATGCTCCCCGGATATCGGGACGTGGTCGAGCAACTCACTCATATTGAAATCGTTGGCGAATGCGCGCCGCTTGCGGAGATGCCCGCATGCTCGATCGGCCGCGCCTCGACCCGCGACGGCATGCCGGTCTACGTCGTGCTGTGCCCACAGCTCTATGACCGTCCGGGCAACCCTTACGGCGACGAGAGTGGACGCGACTGGCCGGACAACGACATCCGCTTCGGGCGATTCGCGTCGGCCGCGGCAGAACTCGCCGCAGGCAGTCTGGACAAGAATTGGGCAGCCGACCTCGTCCACGCCAATGACTGGCAGGCCGCGCTGGCGCCGGCCTATCTGGCCTGGCGCGGCGCGCGCATCCCCTCGATCCTGACCATCCACAATCTCGCGTATCAGGGACTTTTCCCGAAAGACTCGTTGCGGCGGATTGGCGCGCCGGAAAGCTCCTTCCACATCGACGGGCTCGAGTTCTACGACAAGCTGTCCTTCCTCAAGGGCGGCATCGTCTACGCTTCGCATCTGACGACCGTCAGCGCGACCTATGCCAAGGAGATCACGACGCCAGAGCTCGGCTGCGGGCTCGAGGGCCTGCTGCGCATCCGCTCCGACGCCGCGCAGCTCACCGGAATCCTCAACGGCATCGACGAGAGCTGGGACCCGCGCTTTGACGCCAAGCTCGCGCAGCAGTTCGGTGTCGGCGACTGGGCCGGCAAGCAGGCCAATGCGGATTACGTCCGCAAGCAGTTTGGCCTTGCCGTCTCCCGCGGCCCGATGTTCGGCCTGGTCGCCCGCCTGGTGCACCAGAAGGGCGTCGATCTCGTGCTGTCTGCGGCCGATGAGATCGTCGCGGCCGGCGGGCAGATCGTCGTCACCGGCTCCGGCGAGCCGGGAATCGAGCAGGCCCTGGTGGAAGCACACCGGCGGCGGCCGGACGCGATCGGGGTCGCGATCGGCTTCAACGACGCCCAGGCGCGAAGGATCTTTGCCGGCAGCGATTTCACGCTGATGCCGTCGCGCTTCGAGCCCTGCGGCCTGAGCCAGATGTATGCGCAGCGCTTCGGCTCACTGCCGATCGGCCACCAGACCGGCGGGCTGGCCGAGACCATCCAGGACGGCGAGACTGGATTCCTGTTCGCGCAGCCATCGGCGGAATCCTTCCTCGGCGGCGTGCACCGCGCGTTCGAGGCGTTCGTCGCCAAGGACCGGCTCGACGCCATGCGCCGCAGCGCCATGGCGCGGAGCTTTAGCTGGAGCATCTCGGCCGCCTTGTACGGCGCGCTCTATCGCAAGCTGGCGCTGCCGCAGGCCATCTCGTAGAGCCGTAGCCCGGGTGGAGCGCAGCGCAACCCGGGCTACGGGGACTCACGCCGGCGCCGTTCGTCGCGTCTCGGGCATGATCAAGAGGATCATCAGGAGGCCGAGCGAGGCGATGCCCGCGAGGCCCAGGAAAGCGATGTTGCTGCCGAACTTGTCGCTGACATAGCCGGCGAGCACTGTGCTCAGCGATGCGCCGATTCCGACCGCGGTGCCGATGATGCCCTGCGCCAGGTTGAAATGCCCGCTGCCGAAGGCGACGTCCGCCACGATCAAGGGCACCATGACGCTGAATACCGCCGCGGTAATGCCGTCGAAGATCTGCACGGCCACCAGCAGATAGGGATCGTGCACAGTCGCAAACAGCACGCCGCGGATCACGAGCGCGCCGAAGGCGAGCAGGAGCAGCGGCCGCCGGCCCCAGGCCTGCGCCTTGCGTCCGACCGAAGGCGAGGCGAGCGCCACGATCGCCTGCGGCACGATGATGCAGGCCGCGATCAGCACCGGCGCCCACTGACTGGATCGCATCGTCACCACGCCCGCCATCAGCGGCAGCATCGCCGCGTTCGCGAGTTGGAACAGCAGCATGCTGACGGCGAAGATCAGCAATGCCCGCTTGCTGCACAGCGCGAACACGCTGGTCGCTTTCTTGTCGGGCACCTCGCGGACAACGGCGCCATGGGCTTGCGCGATATCGATCTCCTTCTCGCGAATCCGCGACAGCGCGATCAAGGTCGGTATCGCGAGGATGAAGGTGACCAGGAACACGGAACGGCTCGAGATCAGATACCCGGCGGCGCCCATCAGCGCTGCCGCCGAACCGTTGCCGAGCGAGGCGAAGCGGGCATTGCGCCCGAGCCGCTCGCTGATCGCATATGGCCCCACCAAGCCGAGGCTGATCGCCGCGATCGCCGGCCCGAGCACGCAGCTTGCGAGCGCGTGCAGGGTCGCTGCCGCCACCACGATCGGGAAGATCGGCCACACCGCATAGGCCAGCGCGGCGCAGCCGATGGTCGCGACCGCGAGCCCGGCGACCATTTTTTCGGAGCGCGCCGCATCGACGATTGCGCCGCCCGGCATCTGCCCCAGCAACGCAATGATGCCGCCGATCGAGAGCACGAAGCCGATCTCGACCTGGGTCCATTTCTGCGTGGTCAGATAGACCGCCACGAACGGGCCGAACCCGGTCTGCACATCGGCGAGGAAAAAGATGAACCAGTCTAAACCGCGCTGGCTCTGGGATGAAGGCTTGCGCGACGGCTCGGGTGCCGGCAACTCCGGAACCAGTGGCGCACCGTGATCGTCCGCCGTCGACCGCCTGCGATCGCCGCCAATCCTGTCCGTTAAAGAGGAGGGACGAGCGATCAATGTATCTCCGACTTTAATGGTCATATTGCCATGGTCGCAAACTGCCGGCAGCGCCGAGCACGATGAGAGGCGTATCCTCCTTGTATTCCGGCGCCGCGCTCACCTGCTCCTTGTTCAGTTCGAGCGTGATACTGTCGCTCTTGTTGGCGACCTGGCCGAAATGCAGTGCATTCCAGTCAACGACGATCTTGCGGCTGCCGACACCGAGGAAGCCGCCGAAGTCGATCACAGCGGCGCGCACGGTGCCTTCGCGATCGACGATCACGTCGACAATTCGTCCCATGTCCTCATTGGCGGCGCTGCGCACGTCGCGTCCGAGAATGCCATGCGCATCCCTGGCGCCGATCACCGTCACCGAGGGTGGAGGCGCCGGTTCCTTTTGCGCAGCCGGGGGTTTGGCCGGCGCCGGTGCCGCCGGATCATCGGCCGCTTGGGCGGCCGCAATTGCGGCAAAGACCGCGGCAATAATTGTCATCACCATGTTCGCCCACATCGGGGGCCTCCAATCCAGGAATAAAGCTAGACATTCTGGCCGACATTCAATGCGTCAGCACGATCGACACCTGGATTTGACCGCGTGTACGCAGCACTTCCAGCGATACTTCGCCATCATGGCGGCGGACTCGCAGATCGACGCTGGAGGCGCCGAGCTGCAGGTCGCGCAGGATCGCCTCATTTAGGAATTCCGGCAAGCGCGGATCGCGCAGCCTGATCTCGCCGCGCGCGGCGTCGAATTCGAGCCCCAGCGCCGCCTCCATCAGCGTGAAGGGGGTCGCACTCGCCCAAGCCTGCGGCGCACAGGCTACCGGATAGAGCACCGGTCCGCGCCGCCTTTCGCGCTGGAACCCACAGAACAGTTCGGGCAAACGCCGGAGATCCATGTAGCTGGCGGCGTCGAACAGCCCCTTGAACAGGTGCGCCACTGAGTGTTTCAGCCCGTAGCGCGCGAAGCCGAGCGCGATCAGCGCATTGTCGTGCGGCCAGATCGAGCCATCGTGATACGACATCGGGTTGTAACGGACCTCATTCCTGCCGACCGTGCGGATGCCCCAGCCCGAGAAGAAGCTCTGGCTCATCAGGTCGGCTGCGACCAGCCGCGCGCGGTCTTCGCGCACGATGCCGGTGAACAGGAGCTGGCCGGCATTCGAGGTCCGCACCCGGCAGGGTTCCTTCTTGCCATCGAGCGCCAGCGCATAGGTTCCGAGTTCCTCGCACCAGAAGGCGTCCTCGAAGCGCTGGCGCAGCGTCTCGGCCTCTTTGTCGAGCTTCTCTGCCCTGTCGGCATAGCCGAGCCGGCGCGCCACCCTGGCCAGCAGCCGCTTGGCCGCGAACACATAGCCCTGCACTTCACAGAGCGCGATGTAGCCCTCCGCCAGCCTGCCGTCGGCATGGAAGATGGCATCAAAGGAATCCTTCCAGCCCTGGTTGGCGAGGCCCTGCTCGGTCGCGCGCTGATATTCGATGAAACCATCGCCATCGGGATCGCCGGGGCCGTCGATCCATTGCAGCGCCGCCTCGATCGAGGGCCAGAGTTCCGCAAGCGTCGCTTCGTCTCCGGTGCGCTCGAAATAATGGCCGGCCAGCAGCACGAACAGCGGCGTCGAATCGACGCTGCCGTAATATTGCGCGAACGGCACCTCGCGCAGCGCCGCCATCTCGCCGCCGCGCATCTCATGCAGGATCTTTCCGGGCTCCGCATCGGAAAGCGGATCGACGCTCTTGGCCTGGAAGAACGCAAGCCGCTTCAAGACGCCTTTGGCGATGCGCGGATCGATCCACAGCATCTGCAACGCGGTGATCAATCCATCGCGGCCGAAAGTCGTGGAGTACCAGGGGATGCCGGCATAGGGATAGCGGCCCTGCGGCGTCTCCGTCATCAGCATGTTGAGGTCGGCCATTGCCTGGCACAGCACCTCGTTGAAGATGTTGTTCGAGGTCTCGATGCTGGCTGCACCAGCCGTCGAGCGCCGCATCTCACGGCGATGCGCGAGCAGCCCGCGAAAGAACGGCACCGGCTTGTGCATGACCGGCTTGTTGCAGGACACCGCGATGAACAGCGAGGTGACCGCCTTGGGCTCCAGTTCGAAATGATAGGTCGCGGCATTGACCGCGAGCCGCGTCGGCTTGGGATCGAAATGCAGCGCCGTGATCCGTGACTGTTCGTCCAGTCCGACATATTCGAGCACGACGTCGGTCGGGCCGAGCAACCTGCTCGAGCCTACGCCACGCCGGGGCCGGCGCTCGCCGCGCACTTCGAACAGATCAGCAAAATCATTGTCGAACAGCAAGGTGAGATCGAAGCTCGCCAGCCGATCGCCGTGATTTTGCAGACCGATGCGCTGATAGGCGGTGCCGCGCCAGAGGAAGATCGAGCGCACGATGTGCAGCGTGTCCTTCTGCAGCATCAGCCGGCCGCCCCGATAGACGTCGGAGTTGGTGAGATCGACAGTCAGCGCCGAGTTGTCGTCGCGCAGATTCGAGCCGAGCAACAGCGGCTGCACGTCGTCGAGCACCATCTCCAGCCGCGCGAGATAGCGCGTATCGGCGTTGAACAGGCCGTCGGGTCCGCCGGCGGAAGCGCCGATGTCGCCATGGCTGTCGAGCACGATGAACGTGTCGTCATGCTTAAGCGACCGCCGCGGCCTCGCGGCGGGACCGGTCATCGGAATGTAGAAGGGCGATTCCGCGATTTGCTCGACGACACGCACGGTCGAAATCTGCGTAACGATCTCCGCTGCCATTTAGACCTCGAGCGCCTCTCTCTCGGGTTTGCGATGGACGCTGACTATACGCAACTATTATGGATCAGGCAGCCTGGGTGGCGAGGCGGCCCATTTCGCGCACCACCAGTTCGCGGTATGGCCCCCTGCCCTGCACAAGGATATCGGGCGGCCCGTCCTCGACGATGCGGCCGCCCTGCAGCACGACCACACGATCGAAGCTGCGCAACGTGGCCAGGCGATGGGCAATCGCGACCACGGTGCGCCCGCGCATCAGGCGCGACAGCGCTTCACGTATGGCCTCCTCGGACTCGCTGTCAAGCGCCGCGGTCGCTTCATCGAGCAGAAGGATCGGCGCGTCTTTCAGGAACGCACGGGCGATTGCGATGCGCTGGCGCTGCCCGCCCGACACCTTGATGCCGCGGTCGCCGACGATGGTATCCATACCCTCCGGTAAATTCTCGATGAAGTCGCAGCGCGCTGCGATCGCCGCGCGGAGCACCTCGTCGTCGGTCGCGTTCGGCCGTCCGTAGCGGATGTTTTCCATGATCGAGCGGTGGAACAGGGAGATGTCCTGCGGCACCACCGAGATCGCCTCGCGCAGGCTCTGCTGCGTGACCCGCGCAATATCCTGGCCGTCGATGGTGATGCTGCCGCGCTCCACGTCGTAGAAGCGCTGCAGCAGCGTGAACAGCGTCGATTTGCCGCCGCCGGATTGCCCGACCAGCCCGACCCGTTGACCGGGCTGGATACGCAGGTTGAACTTGTCGAACACCTGCATGCCGCCGGGGTACTGGAACGAGATGTTGTTGAAGGCGATCGCAGCCCCGCTCTTGATCAACGCTTCGGCCTCCGGGTGATCCTTCAGTTCATGCGGGGTCAGCAGCGTCGCGAGCGCCTCCATCAGGCGGGCGACATGCTGGGTGGCATCGACCAGCGCCACCGCCAGATCGCGCGTCGCGCTCAGGATGCAGATCCCGAGCGTGCAGACCAGCACCACGTCACCGGTGGTGGCGGCGCCCTGCTGCCAAAGGTTGACCGCCCACGCTAGCATGCAGATGGTGAGGACCACCGTCACCGCCGCATGAGTGAGCCGCAGCTTTTCGAGGTAGCGCAGGCTGCGGCCCCGGGCGGTCAGTTCCCGGTTCACGGTCGCGTCGAACCGGGCGTGCTCGAAGCTCAATCCGCAGAACGCCCGCACCAGCGGCATGTTGTTGATGACGTCGACCATCTCGCCATCCACGGCGGCCGCCTTGTCGGCATAATCATCGTGCAGCGGCCGGCCGGCGGCTGCCATGCGGAACATCGCGAACACCATGGTTCCCGCAATGACGATCAGCACCGCCGACATGGTCAGGCTTACAGTCCCGATCAGCGCGATCGCGGCGAAGGTCGCAACACATGGCGGCAGCACGTTCCAGACAAACATGTTCTCGACCGTATAGACCGCGTTCGAGGTCGCGGTGATCCGGCTGGTCAACATGCCTGGCAGGCGATCGGTAAAGTAGCTCGGCGCATGACCGGTGAGGTGGCGGAACAGGTCGCGCCTAAGATCGCCGGTGACGCCGACGAAAGCGTAGCTCGCGATCCAGCTTGCGATCCGCCATAGAAAATTATCTGCCGCGATCAGTGACATGAGCAGAACGAATGCCAGCCATACGCCGCCGGCCTGAGCGGGACCGCCCGATAGGCTGTCGACGAGGTTCTTCACCCCGTACTGCGTGCCTACGGAGCAGGCAACCGCGCCGAGAACGCACCCCAATATTACGGCGTGTGATGCGGGCCGCCGCCGCAGATAGCGCAGCACAAAAGGAAAGGGGCGGTGCGCGTATCCTGAAAGATTGTCCATGTGCGCCTGCAAACCTGTTGAGCAGCAAGGTGAATTTCTTAGTGAACCGCCCCGCACACGATTCCGTGAGGGACAGTGATCGATGTTTCGTACCGCGAAGCCATCACTGCGCAACAATTCTGCAGCACCGATAGTTGCGAAAATTTGTTCGCGGCAAATGGCATCAGCAAGACCACACTGTGAAGGAAGAAAGAACGACCCACACAGCAAAGGAACTTCGCACGTGCGGGAACGTTCCCGTTACGGCATGCCGGTGCCGGACAAATGGGGTTGGGCTTGATTATCCCACATCACACAGAGGAGACGAAAGCATGCGCATCGCGCAGGTTGCGCCACTGACGGAGGCTGTTCCCCCGAAGCTCTATGGCGGGACGGAACGGGTCGTGCACTGGTTGACTGAAGAACTGGTCACGCTAGGCCACGACGTTACCCTGTTTGCCAGTGGGGACTCGCAGACCTCGGGCAAGCTGGAGGCGACCTGGCCGAAAGCATTGCGGCTGGATGGATCGGTCCGCGATCCCAACGCGCTGCACATGGTGCTGCTCGAGCGCGTCCGACAGAAATGCGATCAGGAGGAGTTCGACTTCCTCCACTTCCATCTGGATTATTATCCGTGGTCGCTGTTCCAGCGGCAGCCGACGCCGTTCGTGACCACCCTGCACGGCCGGCTGGACCTTCCCGAGCACCAACCGGTGTTCGATACGTTCCCGGAGGTGCCGGTGATCTCGATCTCCAACGCCCAGCGCCGTCCGGTGCCGCAGGCGAATTGGGTGAAGACGATCCATCACGGCCTGCCGGAGAACCTGCTGACCCCGCAGGCGGTCAACCCGTCCTATCTGGCGGTGCTCGGCCGCATCGCGCCGGAAAAGGGGGTCGACCGCGCCATCAAGATCGCGATGCGCTGCGGCATCCCCTTGAAAATGGCGGCAAAGGTCGACCGCGCCGACCAGGAATATTACGAGGCGGTCATCCGTCCGCTGATCGTGGACAACCCCCTGGTAGATTTCATCGGCGAAATCAGCGACCGCGAGAAGCCGGAGTTCCTGAGCGGCGCCATCGCCCTGTTGCTGCCGATCGACTGGCCGGAGCCGTTCGGCCTGGTGATGATCGAGGCCATGGCCTGCGGCACGCCGGTCATCGCCTTCAACCGCGGCTCGGTGCCGGAGATCATCGAGGATGGCCTGACCGGCTTCATCGTCGAGGATGAGACCAGCGCCGTCGGCGCGGTCGGCCGGCTTCCGGCGCTGAGCCGGCAGACGATCCGCAAGCGGTTCGAGACCCGCTTCACCGCGCGCCGCATGGCGCTCGACTACCTCAACTGTTATCGCGACCTGATGGAAGCGGCCGAGCCGCGCATCAAGCTGGTCGCAAGCGCGGAGTGAGGGAAGAGCGGAGATGCCGTAGGGTTGGCAAAGCGTAGCGTGCCCACCGTTACGAGCGAACACTTGGTGGTGGGCACGGCGCTAACGCGCCTTTGCCCACCCTTCTGTAACGGGCCTTGCTCAGTCAATCCCTTTTTGCGTCATCCGCTCGCCGGGGTCTCGCTTCTGTACGGGGTCGGTGCAAGACCGCCACCTGATGGGGTTGGAGAGGATCGGTCGGCCAATCTACAGGAGCGTGGTTACGAGCCACCTGGTGGGCAACGGCCTGACCTGATCCATCGTCCCGGCGAAGGGACTTTGCTTCGAGAAGGCCGAGGGTGTCAGAAAGAATGTGTAAGCAGGTTTCTGTGAGTTTACCTTACCGAGGAGACTCACATGACGACCGACACGACCATTACACCTGAACTGCTGGATCAACTGCTTGCTAACTATGAGAAGCCTGAAGACCTCACAGGCGCAGACGGGCTTTTCAAGCAGCTGAAGAAGGCGCTGATTGAGCGGGCGCTTGGTGCGGAGCTGAGCGCTCATCTTGGCTACGAGAAGGGGGACCCGGCCGGCCGCGGCAGCGGCAATAGCCGTAACGGGACCAGCGCGAAGACAATCCTGACCGAGGACGGCGAGATCGACATAGCTGTGCCACGCGACCGGGCCGGCAGCTTTGAGCCGCTATTGATCGCCAAGGGCCAGACCCGTTTCGACGGCTTTGACGACAAAATCCTGAGCCTCTACGCGCGCGGCATGACGGTGCGCGAGATCCAGGGGCATTTGTCTGAACTTTATGGGGCCGAAGTCTCGCCGGATTTGATCAGCCGGGTGACCGACGCGATTCTCGACGAAGTTCGGGAATGGCAAAGCCGCCCGCTCGACCCGGTCTATCCGGTGGTGTTTTTCGACGCGCTGCGGGTCAAGATTCGCGATGAAGGCATGGTCAAGAACAAGGCCGTCTATGTCGCGCTAGCGCTCAATCCGGACGGCGAGAAGGAGGTTCTTGGCTTGTGGATTGAGCAGACCGAAGGCGCCAAATTCTGGCTCAAGGTCATCAACGAGCTGAAGACGCGTGGCGTCAACGATATCCTGATCGCGGTGGTCGATGGGCTCAAGGGCTTTCCCGAGGCGATTGCCTCGGTCTATCCGCAGACCGTGGTGCAGACCTGCATCGTGCACCTGATCCGCAACAGCCTGGCGTTTGTCGCTTGGAAGGATCGCAAGGCGATCCTGCCTGCCATCAAGGCGATCTACCGGGCCGAGAATGCCGACATGGCGCTGCTCCGGCTCGACGAGTTCGAGGACGAATGGGGCAAGCGCTATCCGGCGATCGGCCAGGCTTGGCGCCGCGCCTGGGAACAGGTCGTGCCGTTCTTCGCGTTCGCTCCTGGCGTCCGCAAGATGATCTACACCACCAACGCGGTCGAGGCGCTGCACCGTAGCTTGCGCAAGATCATCAAGACCCGCGGCAGCTTTCCAAGCGACGACGCGGCGTTGAAGCTGCTTTATCTCGCCATCAAGAACGCCGGATTGAGGTGGCGGCGAGGCGTCGAGTGGACTGCCGCCATGGGCCAGTTCGCCATTCAGTTCGGCTCGCGTTTTCCGGGATCAGCGCGATGACCAAAGTGTCGATCAGCCTCATCCGCCGGCCCGAGTTTGGCCGATCAGCAAGCTCTGTAAAGGCGGGCCTGCGGCCCCCGCCTACGGCGGCTACGGCCTTGACAGACCTTGCTGCCCGGCCACTGCTAGCCACCATGGGATCGATGACAATGTCCGGCTGATGCAAGAAACGACTGCAATTCAACCTTCACAGAGGCCTCTTACACAAAATACCTGACATTCCCAGAAGGCCTGGTGTGGTGACCCGCCCGAAAACCTGGTGTGCGCCTCCTGTCAGGCTGCCGCCGCGGCGGCGTTGAAC
>NZ_JCAMOQ010000014.1:0-174806 GCF_059512365.1 Bradyrhizobium sp. Ses1 | reverse complement strand
TGCCCGGTCCGCTTCTTCCTAACGGCAGGTCAAGCCGGCGATGCGCCTCAGGCCCAGCCGCTCATCGAGGGGCTCCCAGCGGAGGTCGTGATGGGCGATGCGGCCTACGATTCCGATGCGTTGCGATCCGCGATCGCCGCAAAAGGCGCTCAAGCCGTTATTCCGAACAACCCCTCACGGGCAATCAATATCCGCTCAACAAACCCCTCTATGCCGAGCGTCATCTGATCGAATGCTGCTTCTCGAAACTGAAGCGCTTCAGGCGCGTTGCTACGCGCTACGAAAAAACGGCACGAAATTACTTCGCCGTCGTCGCTATCGCCGCAACACTGCTCTGGCTAAGGTAACTGTCCACGCGACCTAGCCCACGACTTTTTTCAAGTTGGGAACGCCCCCATCCCAGCAGTCCGCAACCGGGTTGCCCGCCCGCACCCGCGTCCCTGAAGGCGGCTGCGCATTTTTGGGTTACGTCACCGCCGCGGCCTTCTTTTTCACCAAAGGTTTGCTAGTTACGGCGTTGGCGATTCTGTTCCTCAAGGGGATCCTCATATGCGCGCCCTGCTCTGCTGCCTCGTGGGCCTCCTCACGGCCTCTTCGGATCTCGCTCTTGCCCAGATGAAGCTGCCGTCCAAGACGGCGCCGGGCACGACCGAGACGCGCTATTTCACCGCGATCGACGGCTTGATGGAGGGCAATGCCGACGCGGTGCTGAAGGAAACCCGCCAAGGCAAGAACGTCACTGCGGCGGTCCTCGACGTCTGCTACCCCGCGGAAAAAGGTTCCGACCGCAAGGACCGCTTCGTCGTCAACCTCGCGGTCAACGGCCAGAACCTGAGCGGCACGACGCAGACCCTGAACGACAAATCGCCCGTCTCGGTGAAGCTCGTGCGCAAGCCGACCGGCGATAGTTTCGAATTCCGCGGCCAGATCACAATCGGCCAGGCGGTGACGGAAGTCGCCTCCTCCGACAATACCGACCTTTCGGAGCGGGAATTTCAGGAGAGCCAGACCACCGATGACGGCATCACGCCGGCACCGAAGGACTTTACCGAGGTGTCTCCCGAATCCGTCGGCGTGCGCGTCAAGCTCGACGCGGCGCTGGACTTGCTGAAGAGCCTCAAGGGCCAGGCCGTCGAGGTCGGCCTCTCGAGCCTCGCCATCACCTGCGACGCGCTGCGGGCCGGCGAGCAGACCATCAACCTCACCGTCGATCCGGAACAGGCCTCGGCCCTGGTCGCCAAGGCCAAGGCGACGCCGGGCGTGGTCGCGGCCGGCTGGACCACGGGCAGCGTCGAGATGGACCGCACCATCCGCTTCGCCGCCGCCGACTGGCTCAGCGGCGACAAGATCAACAGGGACAAGATCGCATCAGCGATATCGGGCGTACTGAGCAAGACGCTGGCGGCAAAGCCGTCGGGGGCGTCATGGAACGCCAACACCGGCAAGCTGAAATTGACCTTCAAGCGTCCGAGCCAGGTCTATCCCGCGCTCGGCCTCACCGAGACCGTCGAGATCTCGGCGCTGGTATCCTCGGACAAGCCCGGTGCGTCGGACAGGCTGATGCTGTGGGTCTCGAGCCCGGTGGTCACCACCGCCGATGAGGGTTCAGGTCCAAAGCTGAACCTCTCGGAAGACTCCGTCGGCGACGAGGAAGGCGGCGAGCCGCCCGACGACAACGGCTCGATCGAGGCGCTGGCGAAGGAATTCAAGGCCCAGCGCTGGGACGCCGACAAATCGGCGTGGAAGTAGCGGCCACGCGGCGATATGTGACTGGCTTGCCGCGCGCAGCTCAGACGCGTGCGAGCGAGTCCAGTTTTCCGTGAAGATCATCAATCGCCGGCTTCGCGACCGGACCAACACCTGGAATCGCCATCACCTTGTCGCACATCTGGTTGATTGCAGGTGTCACCACCACGACCAGTTTGGCGAGTGCGCTTCGTCCTTCCGGAGGCAGCTTTGCAGCTCGCGCGTTGACATCGTTCAACTGTGCTACCGCCTCGTTGATCTTGGGCAGGGCCGCTTGAGCGGTAGCCACGTCTGTGACGCCCGATAGCGCGGACTTCAAGGTGTTGACGGACGAATCGACCTGGCTGGCCAGGTTCACCCCGTCGACGGTCAAATTCGCGGGCGCTACGCCCACGGTCCCGGTTGCGGGGCGCGTTGCGGCGGGTTGCTCGGCGACAGTCTGTTCACCCGGGCGCTGCGTTGCGTACCAGAGAAGACCGCCGAGCACGACGAGGCCGGCCAGCCAATAGGGCCACTGCGCCATCGTGTTGCTTGGCGTGTAGCGTGTAGAAGCCCCGGCGACGCGGCTCGCGGCCGCCGAAGCTCCGCTGCGCACGCTCTCCCCCGCCCTGTCAATGAGACCGGCAGCGCTCAGTTGATCGGCGAGACCAGATGGAAGCGCCGCAGTGATCTGGTCCTTTTGCGAGGCGAGGAGCGATGTCAGCCCGCTCGCCTCCATGCCGGTGCTGCGTTGATGCTGCCCCAACACCCCGAGGACGACAGGGCCAAGCATGCCGGTCAGCAACTTGCCGGAGCCCTCGCCGATGCCAGCGAACTTCGCGATGGCCTGAGCGATCGTGTCCAGCGCCCGGCCGCCAAACAGGCCGGCCAGCATCGCCGATCCGCTCTCCGCGAGCGCCGCCTGGCCAGGACCTGCCATCGCATTCTTCAGGCTTTCAAGCGCTCCGGGCTGCTGCTGCGACAATGCGCTGGACAACTGACGAGCGCCACCGGGGGTGGAGGCCACCTCGGACAAGTTCGCGAGCAGTGCGGGGACGGCACCTCCTATCGCCTTTTGTACGATGTCTCGATCAAGTCCCAGAGATGACGCGATCTTGGCGATCAGGTCAGGAGTCAGACATTGCATGACAACAGAGACGAGATTCACAGCCATGGCGGTCTCTCCACCGTTACGACGCGGTTGAGACAGGATGACTGACAATCATCACGTCGCATGCCCACGTCAGAGATTTCGATTCCGGCTGTCAGGCGCTGGGCAAAATTATCGGGGCGAACCAGCAGATTTCCGTGCCTGCCAACCGACTTTCCCACTGCGCGCGCATGTCCGCCCCAAAACTCGCACCTGTCTAATCACAAAACGGAGAGCCGTGAAGGTTGATAGCCGCTGGCTCGACAGCCTGACATGGAATTTTGGCAGCTCCGCTTGGGATGGCCGGCTGCCGGGGGCAGCGATCGGAGCGGCATCGCGACGCAGTTCATTCGGCCTGGTCGTTAAGGTTCGATTCAATTTCCGGGAACATCATCGCTCAGCCGAACGTGGGTCACGCCATGCAAGTCCACGAGCCGAGTACCCTTGGAAGCTGGTCGGGGAATGTGGCTGACGGCGAGTTGCCGGAGCAGCCGGCGCGCCTGTCGGATTTCCTGCAGCAAAATCGCGATGACGTTCTGGTGGTGCGGGGGCCGTACGGCGATTGGGCGCGCACCATTGCGCTGCCCGCGATGGCACTGGTGGCAGCCTTTGGGTTGGGATGGGCCGGCGGTCTGAATTGGCCGGAGTTCGCGAGCAGGCTCGGGATCAGCTCGGTCGCCCAGAAAGTCACGTCTTCGCCTCGAACGGCTGAAGCAAGACCGGGCGGCAGGATCGAAGGCACCAAAAAAGCAACATCCACGTCAGATCTGCAGGCAGCGGCCCCCGCTGTCGTAGGAAGCATTCCCAAGCCTTTACCCGCGAGCACTCACCTGGCCGCGCGCACTTCAAACCCGTTCGCCTCGCAGGCAAATGCGAGTCCTTCCGGCGCGGCGCCGGCGAGGCCACCTTTGGCGCCGGCACCGGAAACAAGACCGACCACCATATCGGGCTGGACGGTTGTCGATGTCCGGGACGGAACCGCTGTTCTCGACGGGCCTGACGGCATTCGGATGGCCGCGCGCGGCGACACGATACCCGGGCTCGGGCGTATCGAAACCATCGTGCGCTGGGGTAACCGCTGGATCGTTGCCACGGCCAGCGGACTGATTGCGGCGCCTTAATTCGTGTTGAGCCGGAAGCGCAGCGTCTTCGAGCCGGTCAAGGTGACGAGGTCACCCTGACGGCGCCAGGTCGCGGTGTCGCCGAGCGCCGCAAGCAGATCATCGTCGGCCTGCGCCCGCTCAGGCGGACAGTTGCGATTCTCCATCGCGCCAGGAACGAAGATGATGGTGTTGCCCGCCACCGAGAACTGGCCCTTGCCGCCTTTGCACCAGAGTTCCAGCACCACCTCGCCATTGTCGCCGATCTCGAGCGAAGGGATGCGCTTGGAGCCGGGCATGCGCGCGGCATCGAGCGACATTTCGAAACCGAAGGGGAATTCCTCGTCGGCATGCGCAGGACGTGCCGCGATCGCGGTCGCGAGCAGCACCAGGGCGAAGGCAGTTCTGGTGCAATTCCGTGAAACCATGAACTCTCTCTGAGATCAGCGATGCGCTCTTGGACGCATCTGACAATGGCCAAGCCGGCCATGCGGAGACGAGTTCGTAGCCCGGGTGGAGCGGAACGCGCAACCCGGGATATCTGTGTCAGCGAGCAGACCCGGGTTACGCTGGCGCTTACCCGGGCTACGCTCTGCCTCCCGCCCGAGTGGCGCTACTTCAAGACCATCTCCGTGAATGGGTAGACATAGGCCTGCAGCGTCACGAACAGACCGACGAGGCAGGCCAGCACGATCGAGTGCAGGAACACGTAGCGCAGGATCGAGCCTTCATGGCCATACCAGTTGGTCGCGGTCGAGGCGACCACGATCGATTGTGCGTCGATCATCTTGCCCATCACGCCACCGGAGGAGTTGGCGGCCGCCATCAGGATCGGCGACAGACCCAATTGCTCGGAGGTGATCCTCTGCAGGTTGCCGAACAGCACGTTGGAGGCGGTGTCCGACCCGGTCAGCGCGACGCCGAGCCAGCCGAGCAGCGTGCCGAAGAAGGGATAGAGCACGCCGGTTGCGGCGAAGGCCAGGCCGAGCGTGGCGTCGACACCAGACAGCCGCGTCAGCGTGCCGATCGCGAGCATCGCCGAGATCGTAATCAGCGAGATCGCGCACAGGCGGATGGTGCGGCCATATTCGGTGATCAGCTTCAGCGGCGAGAAGCCCATCAACAGACCCGAGATGATCGCCGCGATCAGCATGCCCGTGCCGGTGAAGGACAGCCAGGTGAAGCCGAACACCGCGCCTTCCGGCGTCGGCTTGGCGGCGACAGGCGGCATCTTGTTGATGAGCTTGTCGAGCTCGGGCACCGGATAGTTCCAGACGAAATTGGCGTTCGCCCAGGTCTTGAACGCGCCGTTGCCCCAGACCAGCATCAGGATGCAGACGATGATCCATGGCAGCAGTGCGCTCCACAATTCGCCTTGCGTGAGCGGCGTCTTGTCCAGCGTCTTCGGCGCCGCCATGGTCGCGGCCGATTCATCGTGGCCGCGCAGCGCCGGTGACAGCCAGAGTTGCCGCGGCTGCCAGACGCGCAGGAACAGGATCAGGCAGCCCATCGAGATCAGCGAGGCGCCGATGTCGACGATCCAGGGATTGATGAAGTTCGAGATCACGAATTGCGGGACCGCGAAAGAGACGCCGGTGACCAGGATCGCCGGCCAGACGTCCTTCATGCCGCGCCAGCCGGCAAATGCGCACACCACCCAGAACGGCACGATCAGCGAGAACAGCGGCAATTGCCGCCCGACCATCGCGCCAAGCACATAGGGGTCCAGCCCGGTGACCGAGGCGAGACCCAGAATCGGCGTGCCCAGCGCGCCGTAGGCGACCGGTGCGGTGTTGGCGATCAGCGACAGTCCGGACGCCGCGAGCGGCGAGAAGCCAAGGCCGATCAGGATCGCGCCTGTGATCGCGACCGGCGTGCCGAAGCCCGAGGCGCCCTCGAAGAACGCGCCGAAGGCGAACGCGATCAGCAGCAGTTGCAAGCGCCGGTCCTCGGTGACGCCGCCGACCGCGCGCTTCAAGAGCTCGAATTTTCCGGTTGCCACCGTGATCTGGTAGAGGAAGATGACGTTCAGCACGATCCAGCCGATCGGGAAGAAGCCGGTCACCACGCCGAGCAGCGTGGCGCGGATCGACATGTTCGGGGGCATGGTGAAGATGAAGATCGTGATCAGGTTGGTCACGATCACGGCGATGATGGCGGCGACATGCGCCTTCACTCTGCCGCTGGCGATCAGGACCAGCAGCGTGACCACGGGAACGGCGGCTGCGATCGTCGACAGCGCGGCGTTGCCGAGCGGGTTGTAGATTTGGTTCCACATTTTTGTTGTTCCTCCCCAAGGTTTCCCGGTGGCGGCTTCCCGCCGGCGGCTTGCGTCGGCTCGCCGCGGGCGTGGACCCGGCGCGCCGGGTGCAATCAAAGATCATGTGGTGCGAAACAGGCCTGCACGAGTCGGCACGGCCAAACGCTCACAACCTCGCGAAATCAGAAAGTCCGCCGCCCCGCGTCGCGCTGGCATGCTAGGGTTAACTATCATGCTGCGACAAGTGGACGCTGGCCGAGGAACCCACGACTTTAGTCTGAAGGTTCCCTGATTGTCCGGTTTTTTCAAGCCTTTGTAGGCGGTCCCCCGGAGACGCTAATCTGTGAACAACATTCGTTCGACGCTCGCGACGGTGTGGCGCATTGCAGCGCCTTATTTCAACTCCGAAGACAAATGGGCCGGCCGCGGCCTGCTTGCCGCGGTCATCGCGATCGAGCTGGCGCTGGTCGCCAACGATGTGCTGCTGAACCAATGGCGCAATCGTTTCTACAACGCGCTGCAGGAGCGGGACTGGGACGGCTTCGTCCGCGAGCTCATCGTGTTCTGCGTGCTGGCCGCGATCCTCACCGTGCTGTCGATCTATCAGCTCTATCTCAACCAGTGGCTTCAGATCCGCTGGCGCCGCTGGATGACGAGTAAATATCTCGGCGAATGGCTGCACGATGCCAACCACTACCGCATGCAGCTTCACGGCGATGCCGCCGACAACCCGGACCAGCGCATCAGCGACGACATCAAGATGTTCGTCAGTCAGACGCTGGGGCTAGGCATCGGGCTGTTGAGCTCGATCGTGACGCTGGCATCCTTCGTCGTAATTCTCTGGGGCCTGTCCGCGGCGGCGCCGTTGCATCTGTTCGGTAGCGACGTGTCGTTCCCCGGCTATCTGGTGTGGGGCGCGCTGGTCTACGCCATCTTCGGCACGGCTCTGACACAGTGGATCGGCTCGCCGCTGGTGCGGCTCGATTTCGATCAGCAGCGGCTGGAGGCCGATTTCCGTTTCAACCTGGTGCGGGTCCGCGAAAACTCCGAACAGATCGCGCTGCTCAAGGGCGATCGCGCCGAACGCGAGCAGCTATCGACGCGCTTCGGCAGCGTGGTCTCCAACTGGTACGGCATCATGAGCCGGACCAAACGGCTGACTGCGTTCACGCAGAGCTACTCGCAAGCCGCAGTGGTGTTTCCCGTCATCCTGTCCGCGCCGGCCTATTTCGCCAGCAAGATCCAGCTCGGAACCGTGATGCAGATCATGGAAGCGTTCGGCAAGGTGCAGGATGCGCTGTCGTTCTTCATATCGGTCTATCGCACCATGGCGGAATGGCGTTCGGTGGTCGCCCGTCTCGACGGCTTCGAACGATCGATCGCGGAGGCGGAGAGGCTCGCGACCGATCCCAGCGCAGTCAAAGCGGCCCCCGCGGCGAGCGATGCGATCGCGCTGCAACAGCTTCTGGTGCGACTGCCCAACGGCGCGCCGTTGGTCTCAACGACCGAGCTCAAGCTTCGTCCTGGCGAACGCACGCTGGTGACCGGGCCGTCCGGCGCGGGCAAGTCGACGCTGTTCCGGGCCGTCGCCGGCATCTGGCCGTTCGGCAGCGGCTCGATCGTCATTCCCGAGCACGCCTCGCTGATGATGCTGCCGCAAAAGCCCTATTTCCCGATCGGCTCGCTGCACGCGGCGATCGTCTATCCCGCCGAAGCAGAAAAGTTCAGCGCTGACAGGATCAGGGAAGTGCTCGGCCAGATCGGACTGCCCCAGCTCGCTTCACGGCTAGAAGAAGAGGGACACTGGAACAGAATGCTGTCGCTCGGCGAGCAGCAGCGCCTGGGGCTGGCGCGCGCGCTCTTGCATGCACCCGACTACCTGTTCCTCGACGAGGCCACCGCCTCGCTGGACGAGCCCTCGGAAGCCGCGCTCTATCGTTTGCTGATGGAGGAATTGCCGGCCACCACGATCGTCTCGATCGGCCACCGCTCGACGCTGGAGGAATTCCACCAGCGCAACATCGCGCTGGTCCGCGATGGCGACCGGTTTGGGTTGCGGGACGCGACCAAGATCGCGGCGTCGCCTTAGACTAGAGCGCGGTGCGCGAGCCGCGCTGATGAGCTTCGTAGCCCGGGTGGAGCGGAACGCGCAACCCGGGACACCTGTGCCAGCGTCTACCGGCGGTCCCGGGTTACGCTGGCGCTCCACCCGGGCTACGAGACTACAGGACGCAGTCGGCCTGCTCGCGCAGCACGCGCCACCGGAACAAATGAAAAGGGCGGCGGATTGCTCCGCCGCCCTCTTGATCCACGTGTATGGAACTTACTTCAGGTTCGAGATCGCGGTCAGGTCAGCCGAGAGCTTGGCGATACCCGTGGCGCCGCACCAGTTGGAGCTGAAGCCACCCGGGTTGATCGGCGTGAAGCTGCCGTCGAAGCGGGCGGTGTAGTCGCTGGTGAAGGCGTTGCAATCACCCTTCGAGAGGTTGGTGTCGGTGTAGCGCAGATCGAGCGTGAACACCTTGTAGGTGAAGCCGATGCCGATATTCCAGGTGTTGTAGCTCGGCTCCGGGATACCACCGGGGAACGGTCCGCCGCCAAGCGGGCTGGCAACGGTGGTGCCATAGAAGGAGTCGGAGGTGCCGAGCCACTGCCGACCGAACTCGCCCGAGATGTACATGCCGACGCCGGAAGAACCGAAGATGGTCGAGGGCGCGGTCCACTTGGCGGTGACCGACGCGTAGTTGCCCCAGGCGCCGAGGTTCAGGAAGTTCGGCGAGTAGTACTCGTTGAAGCCAACCGCCCACTGGTCGTTGATGTTGATGTTGAGCTTGGCGTAACCTTCATAGAAGCTCGCGCTCTTCTTGGCGAAGTTGCCGTTGATCGGCAGGCCACCCGTGATCGGGTCTGAATTGCCGAACGGGCTGGCGGCGCAGCTCGAGTCCGACCCCGGAATGCCGGAGCCCGGGAGCGCGGCGGAATTGAAGCACGAGCCGCCCGGATACAGGTAACCCCAAACACCGAAGTCGAAGGCGAAGATGCCGAAGGTCGGGCGGATACCGCCGTAGATGTCGATCTCGGCAGCGGCGCGGTTCGGGAAGGAGATGCTCTCACCGGCGGCGCCGATGTAGAGCTGCAGGTCCTTGGTGACGTTGTAGCGCGGTTCGAAATAAGCCGCGACCGAAGGCTTATGGTTCGACTGGGTGATCCCGCGGAACACGTAGTCGCTCATCAGTGCAGCGCCGAAGGCGAAATCCCAGGGTTCGAACGCGGGCGGCGGCGGCGCCTTGACGGCCTTCACCGCCATATCGGCAGCCATTGCCGAGCTTGAGAACGTTGCCAGCGCCGTTGCTAACAAGGCCAGTTTCTTCATGAAGGATCCCCACACGTTCAAAAAACAGTCCAGCTCTTCCGGCCCCCCGGGGCGAGCGATCACCGACTGCGACCAAAATCCGCAGCCAATCTGGAACGCGACCCCCCTTGTGTTGAAGCAAAAAAGACGAGCATGTGCCGACTTTTTAGGCGTTCTGCCCCTTTTGAAAGAGGTTGTTGACGGGTGTTGCAATCTCACAACAACTTTACCGACTTCCCCTCCTCGTGAAGTGCGCCCGCGCCGCCCAACCGTGGCGGGCTGAGTCTCTTCTGCAACGGTCCGACGAATCATCCCTGTAGCGCTACGATCCATGCGCCTGAAAACGAAAGAGCCGCAGCGGTAAAGCGCTGCGGCTCTTGCGTCAGGTTTGGCTTGGTTGCGTCAGGACGGACTGGATGAGTCCTCCGAGCCTTCCGACCTCTCCGAAGGGCTGGGGGTAGCCCAGCTCGGACCGAGTTCAGGCTCCGGCGCGGGAGTGGGGGCAGCGACCGGGGCCGCCGGCTTGGGAGCTGCAGCTTTCTTTGCCGCGCTCTTCTTGGCAGCCTTCTTCGGCGCGGCCTTTTTGGGCGCCGCCTTCTTGGCGGCTTTTTTCGCGGCCTTCGTTACCGACTTCTTCGCGGTCTTCTTGGCAGCCTTCTTGGCAGATTTCTTCGCGGCCTTCTTGGCGACCTTCTTCGCAGACTTCTTCGCCGCTACCGCCTTCTTAACCTTCTTGGCCTTTTTCCCCTTCTTACCCTTCTTCGCTTTAGCCATCGTGATCCTCCTGTTGCCGCTGATTCAGTCTGTCGAGCGCTTCGAATAGTCCGCTTGCCCGGATCAGGATCGTGCTTGTTCGAAGCACCTCCCGCCCCGTCCTTGGTCGTGCATGGCCTCCGCGCAAACGCGTGCGTCTGTCGTGGAGAAAACCGCTACCCGCATCGCCCCAACACGGCCCCCGGGTCCGGTTCATGCTCGATAGGCAATCGATCAATTCACCCCTGGCCGAGGACCTCCTGTCGCCCAATCGAGAAGCTCAATCGTGTGCACCACAGGAACTGACGTACCGCTGGCAATCTGAACCATGCAGCCAATATTGCCCGCAGCGATCATGTCCGGCTTGATTGTCGCGAGGTTGGCGAGCTTCCGATCGCGCAACCTCATCGCAACGTCGGGCTGGAGAATGTTGTAGGTCCCCGCCGAACCGCAACACAAATGGCTCTCCGGTACATCTTTCACCACGAATCCATTCTTGGAAAGCAATACTTTCGGAAGGCCTGTGATTTTCTGCCCGTGCTGCAGCGAACAAGCGGAGTGATAGGCGATGGTGACCTCGTCTTCGAGGCGCGGCGGATCGAGCTCGATGCCGGCCAGATATTCGGTGATGTCCTTTGCCAGCGCGGAGACCTTTGCGGCCGGAGCAGCGAATTCGCGGTCCTCGCGCAGCATGAAACCATAGTCCTTGATCACGGTGCCGCAGCCTGACGTGGTCACCAGGATGGCGTCGAGGCCGCGCTGTTCCGCCTCCCTCCCCCATGCCGTGATGTTGGCCCGGGCGCGCGCGAGCGCATCGCCATCCTGTCCGAGGTGATGGGTCAACGCGCCGCAGCATTGCTCGTCCTTGACCAGCACCACCTCGATGCCGTGGCGGGTCAGTACGTTGACGGCGGCCTTGTTGATGCGCGGCGCGAGCACCTGCTGGGCACACCCCTGCAACAGCGCGACCCGTCCCCGCCGTGTCCCAACCGCCGGAAACACGCTTCCCGATGGCGGGCCCGCCGGCGGCAGATTGGATGGCGCCAGCGCCAGCATCGCCTTGATTCGCCGGAGCAGGCTTGGGGTGGGTTCAGCCTTGGGCGTCGGCAATAGCGCCGCGAACGGACGAGCCAAGCGGGCGAGCACCATGCTGGTGCGGAAGGCGGCGGGTCGCGGCAGCACGAAGCCGAGCACGGAGCGCAGCAGTCGCTCGGTGAACGGCCTCTGATAGTCCCGCTCGATCCTGCCCCGGGCCTGGTCGACGAGATGCATGTAATGCACGCCGGACGGACAGGTGGTCATGCAGGCGAGGCAAGAGAGGCAGCGGTCGATATGCTTGACCACCTCCGCCGTCGGCGGCTTGTCCTTCTCCAGCATCTCCTTGATCAGGTAGATGCGGCCGCGCGGACTATCGAGCTCGTCGCCGAGCAGCACATAGGTCGGGCAGGTCGCGGTGCAGAAGCCGCAATGGACACAGGCGCGCAGGATCTTGTCGGCCTCGGCGATATCGGGATCGGCGAGTTGAGCGAGCGAGAATTCGGTCTTCATGATGCATTCCCCCGCGTCAGTCGGCCGCGGTTGAGGATGTTCTTGGGGTCAAAGCTCTGGCGCACGCGCTCGCTGAGATCGGCGAGCCCGCGCGGCTGCGGATGGAACACGTCGACGGCGCGCCGGACCTCCTCGGATGCGCGGATCAGGGTGGCGTGGCCGCCGGCAGCCTCGACGCGGCCCCTCACCTGCGCGGCCTGCGCATCCGCCTTGGGCGGCACCGCCGCCCAGATCAACCCGCCGCCCCAATCGTAGATCACATCAGCGCCGGTCTCCCGTGCCAGTGCCTGCCCCAGCGCGCCGCCCGAGGCCGGGGGACAGACGATCCGCCATACCGGCCAGGCGCCGAGCGTGCCAGCCGCCGCGAACGGCGCGACGTCGCGCAGCGCGCTCCAGATCGAGAGGGAGGCGGCGTCCTCGATGGCCTCGACCGCGCCGTAGGAGGCGAGCGTCTTGGCGAGGTGGGCCGCACGGTGCGCGGCCGATGCCGCAATCCCCTCGAGCCGCAACAGCGTGACGGCCTGCTCTGGCGCCCCCAGAGCAGCGAGCGCGGCAACGGTCAGCCGGAACGCCGAGTTGGGCAGATGCGCCGCACCGGAGACATCGAAGGGCGAGCCGAGCGCCGCGGTCATGGCACGGCCCGCCGTGACGTCGTCCAGACCGCGCAGGACGAGCGTCCGCTCGGCTTCCGGCTTCGGCATCACCTTCAGCGTCACCTCCGTCATTACCGCGAGCGTTCCCCAGGAGCCACTGAGCAATTTGCAGAGGTCGTAGCCGGTGACGTTCTTCACCACCTTGCCGCCGGTCTTGAAGCTGTCGCCGAAGCCGGAGACGGCATGGGCGCCGAGCAGATGGTCGCGGACGCCGCCGGACTTGATCCGGCGCGGCCCGGCGAGTCCCGCCCCGATCATGCCGCCGATGGTGCCGCTCCCTTTGGTGCCGAGCAGCACCGAGCTATCGACCGGCTCGAAGGCGAATTGCTGGTTCTTGGCATCGATCAGCGACTGCACGTCGGCAAGCGGCGCGCCGGCCTGCACGGTGATGATCAGCTCGTTCGGCTGATAGGAGACGACCGCGTTCAGCGCGGCGAGATCGACCACCGCATTGGTCGCCATCGGATGGCCGATTTCTCGCCTGGAACCGTGGCCGATGATCTCGAGCGGCTGCTCGGCGGCGATCGCCGCCCGGACCACCTGCTCGACGTCTGCAGCATCCCGTACCTTCCTGATGTCCACGCCTACCGCCTTGCCCTTCCACCGCAACCGCTGCTGTTCTTGCCATCCCTTCTATAGGCATCGATGCCGGACACAAGGGCACGATGGTGGAAGATAACGGTTTCGCAGTCGCCCGCCGCCGATCGATTCGGCACGCGATCCCGGCGCCTCCATCCGCTTAGATATTTCGATCACCATCGAATCGATTTCGAACATCCTTCGCTCGATATCGAATTATCTACGGCGGCAGGAGATGTAGGAAGCAGCTTCCACGCAACCCAATCAAAGGAGCAACGGCTATGGGTCAATATGCAATCGACAAGACCGTGAGAGACGCCGTCGAGGGCGGCGGCTTGCTGGTGGTCGCGCAATGGGAGGCGAAGGAAGGCCAGGCCGACCGGATCGCCGATATCCTGTCGCGCTTCCTGCCCGAGGCGCAGCGCGAGGCGGGTGCAAAGCTGTTCCTGATCTCGCGCGCCAACGACAACCCAGCGCAGTTCCTGTTCTACGAACTGTTCCGCGACGAGGCCGCCTTCAAGGCGCATCAGGACAGCGCGCATTTCAAGACCTACATCGCCGGCGAAGCGCTGCCGCTATTGGCGAAACGCGAACGCACGCAATACGCGCTGCTGTGATGGTCGATAGTCGCGTGCCGCGGCGCCAATTGCCGCGCCCTCTCCCCTTGTGGGAGAGGGCTACTCCGGCCCGAGCAACGTATTCGCTAGGATGAGGGATCTCTCCCCACGAGCGCCTGCGCCCGCCCAGAGAACCCCTCATCAGGCGCTTCGCGCCACCTTCTCCCGCAAGGGGAGAAGGGAAGAACGCCTTCGCGGCGCCAGTTGATGCGCCCTCTCCCCTTGTGGGAGAGGGCAGCTCCGCTGCCGGCAGCGAGCTCGCTTGGGTGAGGGGTCTCTCTCCACGAACACCTGCGCCCATGGAAACAAGCCCTCATCTGGCGCTTCGCGCCACCTTCTCCCGCAAGGGGAGAAGGAAAGGCTAGAACCGCGGAATATCCGGAAATGCCAGCTTGCCGCCATGCACGTGCACGCGGCCGAGTTCGGCGCAGCGGTGCAGGGTCGGAAACACCTTGCCGGGGTTGAGCAGGCCTTGCGGATCGAAGGCGCATTTCAGGCGCTGCTGCTGGTTGAGATCGATCTCGGAAAACATTTCCGGCATCAGGTCGCGCTTCTCGATGCCGACGCCATGCTCGCCGGTGAGCACGCCGCCGAGCTCGACGCAGCAGCGCAGGATGTCGGCGCCGAAAGCTTCCGCCCGCTCCATCTCCCCGGGCTTGTTGGCATCATAGAGAATCAGCGGATGGAGGTTGCCGTCGCCGGCGTGAAACACGTTGGCAACGCCAAGCTGGTACTTTTCCGACAGCTCGCGGATGCGCGCCAAGGCCTTCGGCAGCGCGCCGCGTGGGATGGTGCCGTCCATGCAGAGGTAATCGGGCGAGATCCGCCCGACCGCGGGGAAGGCCGCCTTGCGGCCGGCCCAGAACAGGTTGCGCTCGGCTTCCGAATTGGAGATCTGGCAAGTCACCGAGCCACAGCCCTGCGCGATGGTCTCGACCCGCCGGATCAACTCGTCGACCTCGATGCTAGGGCCGTCGAGCTCGATGATCAGGAGCGCCTCGACGTCGAGCGGATAGCCGGCATGGACGAAGGCTTCGGCGGCATGGATCGCCGGCTTGTCCATCATCTCCATGCCTCCCGGGATGATGCCGGCGCCGATGATGCGCGCGACGCATTCGCCGGCGGCCTCGACTTCGGCAAAACCGACCATCAGCGCGCGCGCCGTCTCCGGCTTCTGCAGGATGCGCACGGTGATTTCGGTGATGACGCCGAGCAGGCCCTCCGAGCCCGTGATGATTCCCATGATGTCGTAGCCGGCGTTCTCCGCCGACTTGCCGCCGATGCGCAGGACCTCGCCGTTCATCAGCACGATCTCGCAGCCGAGCACGTTGTTGGTGGTCATGCCGTATTTCAGGCAATGGACGCCGCCGGAATTCTCCGCGACATTGCCGCCGATCGAGCAGGCGATCTGCGATGAGGGATCAGGCGCATAGTAGAAGCCGGCATGCGCCACCGCCTGGCTGATCGCGAGATTGGTGACGCCTGGCTCCGTCACGACGACGCGGTTGTCGAAATCGATCTCGCGGATGCGCTTGAATTTGCCGAGGCCCAGCAGCACGCCGTCCGCCAGCGGCAGCGCGCCGCCGGACAGCGACGTGCCGGAGCCGCGCGGCACCACCTTGATGCTCCGCTCATGGCAATATTTCAGGACCTTGGAGACCTGCTCGGTGGTATCGGGCAACACCACGACCATCGGCGGCTGGCGATAGGCCGTGAGGCCGTCCGATTCGTAGGCCAGCATCTCGGCCGCACTGTCGATCACGCCCTCGCCCGGCACGATCGCCCGCAATGCAGCAACGATCTCGCTGCGGCGATTGAGAACCGCCTGATCGGCAGCCGGCATCATGATGGCCATGCGGGTCCCTCCAAGCTTTGCGCTTTATCGGTTTATCCGGGAAAATCAAGCATTTCCGGGCCCAAATGGGAAGCCCGGGCGAAACTTGCCGCCCCGCAGATCAAAGTTCTCTCTCGGGCAAGCCTGCCGCCGTGAACACTGTCAAAGTTTCGTCACTTGTCCAATCGAGGCAGGCCTGCCACAAGCGACCCGCCCACCTACCAGGGAAGAAACAAAGAGCACCACATGAAAACATCGATCTTGAGCGCGCTGGCCGTCGTCACCTCAGTGTTCGTTGCGTCGGGCGCGCAGGCGCAGGATGTTGCCGCCGGCAAGACCTCGTTCAACAAGTGCCTCGCCTGCCATGCGATCGGCGAAGGCGCCAAGAACAAGGTCGGCCCCGAGCTCAATGGCATCGACGGCCGCCACTCCGGTACCGCGCCTGACTACAACTATTCGGACGCCAACAAGAACTCCGGCATCACCTGGAACAAGGAACAGTTCCTCGAATACATCAAGGACCCCAAGGCCAAGATTCCCGGCACCAAGATGGCATTCGCCGGCATCAAGAACGAGACGGAAGCCAACAACCTCTGGGCCTTCCTCTCGCAGTTCGACAAGGATGGGAAGATCAAGCAGCAGTAACGCTTCTTGACGGGCTACGGCGCTTGGGCGCGCCGTAGCCGGCCTCTTCACTTCCGACGCGTGAAGCGTTTCTACTATCCTCCCGCCACAGCGCTATGCGGCTTCCTAATCATCTCCTCGATCTCCCGGATCACCAAGCTAGGTGCAGCGTTCTGGATCATGTGGCCGGTGCCCGGCAGCACGATCAGCTTGGCATGCGGCACGGCGGCCGCGAGCGGGCGGGAGTGGATGTCGGTCGACACCGTCTTGTCGGCGTCGCCGGTGATGATGGTGAGGGGCGCCTTGATCATGCCGTAGCGCGGCGCCTGCTCGGCCACCGCTGCCTTCAACGTCACCAGGTCACGCGCGTTGGCGATGAATTCGCGCGGCCGCAGCAAAAGCGGCGTCGCGGTGTCTTTTACGAAACCGTCCGGCATGGTCTGCGGCAGGAATACACCGCGTGCGCCCGGGCCGGCGAGCAGGGTACCAAGCGGCAGAGTGATCGTGTAGGCGAACAGCGGGCCGATCACAGGCGTGGCGATCAGCTCGTTATACCTGCCGACGCCGCCCCTCCAGGGATAGGCGACCGGCGCGAGCAGCACGAGGCCGGCTATGCGGTCGGGATCATCGAGCGCCAATCTCAGGCCCAGCGCGCCGCTCCAGGAATGCGCGACCACGACCGCCCGCTCGATGCCGAGCTTCGTCAGCGCCTCCGAGATCATCCGGCCTTGGATGGCAGGCGTGGAGTCGCTGGCCCGTGCGCGGGTGCTCCAGCCATGGCCGGGACGGTCGATCAGGATCACGCGGTGATCTCGGGCGAGGCGCTCGCCGAGCGGGCGGCGCATCACCTCGAGATTGGAGCTTGCACCGTGCAGCATCACGATCGGTGGCGAGGGCGCCTCGCGCGGGCCGATATCGAGGACATGCAGCACATCGCCTGTCACCTCGATCATCACGCCCTGCGCGGGAAAGGCCCGTTGCACCAGCGCGACGCCTAGCTGCGTGGCTGCGGCCAGCAACGCCAGCGCCGCCACCGCGATCACAATCGTCATCAATGAGGCCCGGTTGATCTGTTGCAGGGGAAATTACGGCGTCCGGCGATGCCGATGTCGTATCGTCAGGCCCCTCCGGTTTTCCACAATGCGTCCCGCCTGTGGATAGCGGGTTCATACCAGCGTCATTACCTATTCCGTAGATTCTCGCCGGCATTCTGCCAAAACACGCGGCTTGATCGAGATGGAACACGGCAAGCCTGTCCACGCAATCCACAGGAACAGGACGCCGCAGCAACAGTTCATAAGGAAATTCGGAGGAGTATCAATGAGTTCCGATCCGTGCGAGGCGGCTATCGACCAGATCGTCGCAAGCTGCAATGGTGACCTGCATGGCGCATTGAGGGCGCTGCTGTTGGTCAATGAACAACTCGAGGCCGAGCTGCAACAGCTCTATGCGGCAGCGGCGCGCGACCAGTTCACCCGCAGCGGCAGACTGCTGCATTAAGTTCAAGGGCTCGATCCGGCGCCGTCACTTGAGCCCCTATTTGGGGTTGTCGGCCGGCGGTTGATCCTTTGGGCATTGGCTGATCGTGGAGCGCGCGAGCTTGGCGTCATCGACCGAGTTGTAGGGGCCGTCGGCAAACCAGATGTTCCCGTCGACGATCGGGTTGCTGGTGACGATGTCGCAGGTGTTGGTGGCGCGATTGCCCACCACCCAATAGAGGCCTTCGGCAAGACCGACGGCGGTCGTTGCGACGATCACCGTGCCAGCCAACAGCAAGGATTTCATGGCTTCGCTCCAGGCGGGTTCGAGCGTGAACCAAGCCGGGTAGCGGCAATTGTTCCGCGCTGCAATCGGCTGCCGGAAGTCGTGGTTAATCCCGTGAGACTAGATATCGCGGCCTTCGACCTTTTCGCCGAGCTGCTTCACCAATTCCGGCACCTTCTCCAGGTGCGGATTGATAGCAAGCGCCTTGCGGAAGGCGTCCAGCGCGCGCCTGTCGTCGCCGAGGTCCTGCATGATCATGCCAAGGCCGGCCAACGCGCCGAAATGGCGAGGTTCGCGGATCAGGACCTGCTGGATGTCCTCCAGCGCATGCGCATAGTCATTCTTCAGGTAATAGAGCGTCGCGCGCCGGTTCCAGCCCTCGATATAGTCGGGGCGCAGCTTGATGACGGCATCGAGCAGTTTCAGCGCGACATCGGCGTTCTGGGCGTCCATAGCCGCTTTGGCGCGCACCATCAGAAGCATAGCGGTATCGCTCGGCGTCTGCAGCCACTGCGCCCAAATCCGCGCCTCCACGTGCTTGGCGCTGGCCTCATCAGGCGCCGCTTTCAGCGCCCCGAACAGGAAATCCAGTCCGCGGGTGCGGTCGGCGCCAACCTTCGGCAACTTGCTGGGCGCTTCGGGGAGCTTCTTCTGCTCCTTAGGGGGAGGGATGACCCGGGGATCGCCCTGGGCAAGCGCTGCCGCCGGCGCCGCAATCACGATCGCGGCGATCAGGAACGCAAGCTTGCGGGTTATGAGCGTGAGGAATCTCAATTCCATCAGCATAGCTTAAACGCACAACGTCGCGCTGCAAAGCAGCGCGACGTCAAAGACGTGTGAAACGATTGCGTCCGGGCGAGCCGGCGGAGCGACCCGCGATCAGCCTTGGCGGGCCTTGAAGCGGCGCTGCACCTTGTTGATCACATAGACCCGGCCCTTGCGGCGGACCAGACGGTTGTTGCGATGGCGGCCGCGCAGCGATTTCAGCGAGTTACGGACCTTCATGGTACAATCCTGATGCGTTGAAAGGCCGTGCTCAAGCCCGAACCTAAAACCTGCCCAAATGTGGCAAAATGGGATTCATCCCGAAAAACGGCCCTGCCGCCCGGGACGGCCGCGTTCTAAGCGATCGCTGGCATAAATGTCAATCCGAATAGGCTGCAACCCGCGGGGTTTCTGGCTGCCTTGCGGAATTCGTTATATAGTATAATCAATTTTGGAAACCCCAGCAAACAAGCCGCCGGGAACCCCAAGGACGCCCAAGAATGCCCAAGCTCAAGCTGCCCGACATCGACAATGTCGTCGCGATCGACATCCACACCCACGCCGAGGAGCCCTGCGGCATGCATGGCGACGACGGCTATGACGATTTCCAGGCGCAGATGGCGGAGTACTTCAAGTCGCCGCATAAGCATCCGCCGACCGTGCCGGAAACCGCGGCCTATTACCGATCCAAGAACATCGCGGCCGTGATCTTCCCTGTCGATGCCGAGCGCGAGACCGGCTTCCGCCGCTACAACAATTACGAGATGCTGGAAGTCGCCTCGGAAAATCTTGATGTGCTGATTCCCTTCGTCAGCATCGATCCGCACAAGGGCAAGCTCGGCGTGCGCGAGGCGCGGAAGCTGATCGAGGACTACGGCGTCCGCGGCTTCAAATTCCACCCGACCATGCAGGGGTTCTATCCGAACGACCGCCTGGCCTATCCGCTCTATGAAGCGATCAATGACGGCGGCGCGATCGCGCTGTTCCACACCGGGCAGACCGGCGTCGGCAGCGGCATGCCGGGCGGCATGGGGATGCGGCTGAAATATTCCAATCCGATGTATATGGACGACGTCGCCGCCGACTTCCCCGACCTTAAGATCATCCTCGCGCACCCATCCTTCCCCTGGCAGGAAGAGGCGCTCTCGGTCGCGACCCACAAGCCGAACGTCTACATCGACCTCTCCGGCTGGTCGCCGAAATATTTCCCGCCGATCCTCGTGCGCTACATCAACTCGATCCTGCAGGACAAGATGCTGTTCGGCTCGGACTGGCCGGTGATCACGCCGGACCGCTGGCTTGCGGATTTCGCCAAGCTCGACATCCGCGAGGAGATCCGCCCCAAAGTGCTGAAGGCCAACGCGCGGAAGATTTTGGGTATATAAGCGATCTTTGGATCATGATCCGATTAGACGAAATCGGATCATGATCTTATCTCTTTTGTTTGAGCATGATCTCCGCGCAAACGCTTCGCGTTTGTCGCGAGGGAAAACCGGTTTCCACTTTTCCCGATCATGCTCTAGATCGCCGGCAGGCGAGCGAACGGGAGGTGGTCGATGCCAAGCCTCGCCAAGGTCGCTTCCACTATCGCTGCCATCGTCGCTGCACTCCTGACCGCGTGCCTCGCGACTGATCTACCCGAAGGCCGTCTCGTCGAGATCGAAAATCCGCTTGCGAGCTCCCAGCCCCTGCAAGGTTACCTGCGGCAGCCCCGCGATGCCGGCTCGTTGCCGGCCGTGGTGCTGCTTCATGGCTGCAATGGCGGCTGGCGCCAGCTCGACCAGCGCTGGGGCAAGCTGATCGTCTCCTGGGGCTATGTCACGCTCACGGTGGACCGCTTTGGTCCGCGCGGCCTCAGCAGCACCTGCACCGGCGGTCCGCCGCCCGCAACCGTCTTCGACGCCTATCGGGCGCTGGACTTCCTCGTACAGCAGCCTTTCGTCGATCGCGATCGTGTCGCGGTTCTCGGCTTCTCGCAGGGCGGATTGCTGGCGCTGACCTCGGTCGAGCGCGGCATGATCGAGCGGATATCGAACGACAAATTCCACGCGGCGATTGCATTCTATCCGCCGTGCCTCGGCATCAAGGACAGCATGACTGTGCCGACGCTGATCCTGATCGGCGAGCTCGACGACTGGACGCTGGCGAAGGAGTGCCGCAACCTTGTCGAAGGCCGCGATGACTACGGCATCTCGCGCCAGAAGGGCCTCGGCGTTCCGATCGAATTCATCGTCTATCCCGGCGCCTATCACGCCTTCGATGTTCCGGGCCTCGCAACGCCGATACAGTTTCTCGGGCATCGTCTCGAATTCAACCAGGCAGCCCGGGATCAATCGGTCGACGCGGTCCGCAAATTCCTGTATGCGACGATCGGCGGGCAAGAGAAGTGACAATGACCATCAAAGCCGTCGTCTTCGATGCCTATGGCACGCTTTATGACGTCCAATCGGTCGCAGAAGTGACCGAGGATGCGTTTCCCGGCTATGGCGAGATCATTACGCAGATCTGGCGGATCAAGCAGCTCGAATATAGCTGGCTGCGCTCGCTGATGCGGCGCTACCAGGATTTCTCCGTCGTCACGCGCGACTCGCTCGCCTACACACTGCGTAGCCTCGGCCTGCAATATGATGCCGGAACATTCGACAGGATCATCGACAAATACCTGCATCTTGATCTCTATCCGGATGCGCTCGCCTCACTCGAGGCGATGAAGGACAAGAAACTCGCAATCCTCTCCAACGGCAGCCCGGACATGCTGAATGCGCTGGTGCGGAACAGCGGGCTCGACCGCGTGCTCGACGCAACCATCAGCGTCGATACCAAGAAGGTCTTCAAGCCGAGCCCGGAGGCCTACACGCTGATCGAAGACGTGCTTGGCGTGCCCCCCCGCGGACGTCCTGTTCATCTCCTCGAATCCGTGGGACGCCTGCGGTGCCAAGGCGTTCGGCTTGAATGTCGCCTGGATCGAGCGGGTGACGCCGCAGGCCATGGCGCTCGCCTGCGTCGAAAGCGAGACCTTGCCACCGCTCACGATGTTCAAGGCGCTGCGCACCCAGATGGACGAGCTCGGCGTTGTGCCGGATTATCGCATCCATGGTCTATCCGATCTCCCCGCTCTGGTGTCTTCCCACAGGTCCTAGAATATGAGTCTTGAATCCGTTCGCGCCTTCTTCGCCGAGAAGGCGCCCGACATTGCCGTGATCGAATCGACCAAGAGCTCCGCGACCGTAGCGCTGGCGGCGGAAGCCTATGGCGTCGAGCCGGGACGAATCGCCAAGACACTGTCGCTGCGGGTCGGCGAGCGCGTGGTGCTGATCGTCACCAGCGGCACTTCGCGGATGGACAACAAGAAGGTGAAGGCGCTGTTCGGCGTCAAGCCGAAGATGCTGGGGCTGCACGAGGTCGCCGATATCACCGGGCACGAGGTCGGCGGCGTCTGCCCCTTTGGCCTGAGGACGCCATTGCCGATCTATTGCGATGTGTCACTGAAGGCTTTCGACATCGTCGTACCCGCCGCGGGCTCGACCCACAGCGCAGTCAGGATCGCGCCGGCGCGGATGGCGGAATTGACGTCGGCCGAATGGGTTGACCTCTGCGAGCATCGGCCGCAGGAAGAAGTGTCGGCCTATTCGTCGTAACGTCTCGACGGCGCCGACTGATGCTGCTGCACCGGCGGTGGCGCTCCCCGTGCACGCGGAGTGGCTTGTGGCGACGCACGCGAAGGCGGCTGCTGGGCGCTCGCGCTGGATTCGAATACCGCACGGCAATCATGGGAGAGTTGCGGCGTGTTCTGCCGCAAACATGCCGTGATCCGGTTGGCATCAGGAATTTGATCGCTGCAGAGCCGCCAGACGTCGGGCGTGCAGGCCATCTGCTGTTCCCAGGTTCCGCGATACTCTTCGGAGAATGCCGGGTTTTGCACGAGTAGTCCGGAGCCGATCAGGATTACATAACCCAAGGCAACGCGCGGCGTTCGCATGCGGGATCCTCTTCCAATATCTCGTCGATAAACATCTCGTTCAATTGCATCTCGGCGCGCCGGTTCCAGCACACGCCACGTTTTAACTATGACAAATGAATGAGACTGCGGAAGGTTCGCGACCCGCAACAAAACGTGAAATCGCCTACTCCACTTTGCCGATTTTCTTGACCGCCGCGATCAGCCGCGCGCTGTCGTCGTCGACGAATTTGGAAAACTCCGGCGCATCGAGATAGGCAACCGGACTGCCGG
Organism: Bradyrhizobium sp. Ses1; assembly: GCF_059512365.1. Classification (NCBI taxonomy): domain Bacteria; kingdom Pseudomonadati; phylum Pseudomonadota; class Alphaproteobacteria; order Hyphomicrobiales; family Nitrobacteraceae; genus Bradyrhizobium; species Bradyrhizobium sp. Ses1. The sequence goes on along the minus strand of NZ_JCAMOQ010000014.1, from coordinate 151,851 downwards.
CGGTCTCGAAGGTCTTGACGACCTCCGGCGCCTTCACTGCTTCCGCCATCGCCTCGCGCAGTCGCGTCATGACCGGCGCCGGCAATGCGCGCTGCGCAAACAGGCCGGCCCAGATGTAGAACTCGACATCCTTGTAGCCGAACTCCTTGAACGTCGGCAGGTCGGGAAAGCTGGCGACGCGTTCGGCGCCCCAATTGGCAAGCACCCGCATCTTGCCGTCGGCGACCTGCTGTTTCAGCGTGCCCGGGGCAGATGCCACCGCCTGCACCGTGCCGCTCAGCAGCGCGGTCAGCGCCGGGCCTGCGCCGCGGAACGGCACGTGCAGCAATTTGATGCCGGCGCTCGCGGCAAACATTTCCATCGCGACGTGAAGCGTGCCATAGGGACCGGACGAGCCATAGGGAATCTGGCCCGGGCGCTGTCTGGCATCATCGACAAAATCCTGCAGCGTCTTCCATGGGGCGGAGGCCGGCACCGCGAGCAGCGTCGGATCGGCGAGCACGCGCGCGACCGGCGCGAATTGCGAGACCTCATAGGCGACGGGGCGATCGAACAGCCGATCGGCTTCGGGCAGCACGGCGAGCGAGGACAGGGTCATCAGCAGCGTGTAGCCGTCCGGCTCGGCGCGTGCCGCCTGCGCATTGCCAACGGAGCCGCCAGCTCCGCCGGCGCGGTTGTCGACGATCACGGGCTTGCCGAGGATCCGCTCCAGCGCCAGCGCCACCGGCCGCGCCGCAAGATCAGCCTGCCCACCGGCCGGAAACGGCACGATCATGGTGACGTTGCGGTTGGGATAGACAGCGCCTTGCGCAAAGGCAGCGTGCGAAAGCGCGGCATGCGCAAGCGGCAAGACGGCGGCAGTTTTCAAAAGCTCGCGGCGATTCATCGGCATTTTCTCCCCGTTGATTTTATTTGGTTTGGTTTGTGGGGAAGAGCGTAGCCGATAGAAGGCGTAGTGGGCAAAGGTGGCGTTCGCCTCACCGCCTCCTGCCCTTTACGAAATGCTTCGCCAGGAAATCGGCGAGCACTTCGACGCGCGCGGGGCGCGGGCCGCCGGGGGGCGTCACCAGGTGCACGGCGGCTTCTGGCTGCTTCCAACCCTTGAGGATCACCTCGACCTCGCCGCGCGCGATGGCTTCTCCGATGATGAAATCAGGGAGATCGGCGATGCCGAGGCCGGCGATAACCGCCGGCAGCAGCGCTTCGCCATTGTTGACGCGCAATTGCCCGGCGGGACGCACGCTCGCCTGCTCGCCGGCCGCGTTGGTGTAGTGCCAGACGCCCGCAGTCGGGAGATAGGCGTAGCCGAAGCACTTGTGCTCGGCGAGATGCATCGGATGCGTCGGCCGGCCGTAGCGCTTCAGGTAGGATGGCGCCGCCACCGTGTAACGCGGCATCGGGCAGAGCCGCCGCGCGATTAGGGATGAATCGGGCAGGCGCGCGATGCGCAGGCCGGCATCGAAACCTTCGCCGATCAAGTCGACAGTGGCGTCGCTCAAATGCAGGTCGATCGACACTTCCGGATATTTCTCCAGAAATTCCGGCAACAGCGGCGCGACCGATTTCACCCCGAAGGTCATGGGCACTGCGAGCCGCACCAGGCCGCGCGGGGTGACTGATTGTGCCAGGGCCTCATTCTCGGCCGCCTCGCCGTCGGCAAGCAGCCGCGCGGCGCGCTCGGACAGTTTTTGCCCGGCATCCGTCAGCGCCAGCCGCCGCGAGGTGCGGTTGAACAATCGGGCCCCGAGCCGATCCTCAAGCCGGCTGACCGCCTTGGAGACAGTGGCCTTGGACAGCGCAAGCTCGGTTGCGGCGGCCGCAAATGACCGTAGTTCCACGACTTTTGCGAAGATTGCGAGCGCCTCGAAATCCGGGAGCTTTGACATTCTGGCGACCGCCCTCTGCCACAAACGGAAACAATGAGTTTCGATAGTTTCTATTTCTATACCACACTCGACGGCGTATCCAAACGCAATCGAAGTTTGAGGAAATACCCCGATGATCGAACACAGACCCTATGCGAAGCTCGGCGGCGCCGACCATGGCTGGCTGAAGGCCAAGCACCACTTCTCGTTCGGCAGCCACTACGACCCGAACAATATGAACCACGGCGCTTTGCGGGTGTGGAACGACGACGAGATCGCGCCGAACACCGGCTTTCCGCCGCATCCCCATGCCAACATGGAGATCATCACCTATGTCCGCGAAGGCGCGATCACGCACCAGGATTCGCTCGGCAACAAGGGCCGGACCGAGGCCGGCGACGTGCAGGTGATGAGCGCGGGAAACGGCATCCGCCACGCTGAGTACAATCTCGAGCCGTCGAAGACGAAGATCTTCCAGATCTGGATCGAGCCGACGACGCAAGGCGGCGAGCCGACCTGGGGCTCCAAGCCGTTTCCAAAAGGCGACCGCTCCGGCAAGCTCGTCACGATCGCGAGCGGCTTTGCGGACGATGCCGATGCGCTGCCGATCCGCGCCAAGGCGCGGGTGCTCGCCACCACGCTGAAAGCTGGCGAAAGCGCGGAATATGCGCCGGAGCAAAAGCGGCATCTTTACCTTGTGCCCGCGGTCGGCAGCATCGAAGTCAACGGCGTGCGTGTCGATGCCCGTGACGGTGCCGCGATCCGCGACGAAGCCAAGCTGACAATCACCGCGCTGGAAGATTCCGAGCTGGTGCTGGTCGACGCGGCGTAACTCCACTCGTCATGCCCGGGCGCCTATCCCCAGCCTGATCGGGGACGACTTCAACAACACCCAACCAAAGGAGAGCCATCATGGCCAAAGTTCTCGTCCTTTATTATTCCGCCTATGGTCACATCGAGGCCATGGCCAACGCGGTCGCCGAAGGCGCGCGCGAAGCCGGCGCCAGCGTCGATATCAAGCGCGTGCCCGAGCTGGTGCCGGCCGAAGTCGCAAAAGCGTCATACTATAAGCTTGACCAGGCGGCGCCGGTCGCGAAGATCGATGATCTCGTCAATTATGATGCGATCATCATCGGCACCGGCACCCGATTTGGCCGCATGTCCTCGCAGATGGCGAACTTCCTCGATCAGGCCGGCGGTCTCTGGGCGAAGGGTGCCCTGCATGGCAAGGTCGGTGGCGCCTTCACCTCGACGGCGACCCAGCACGGCGGGCAGGAAACGACCCTGTTCTCGATCATCACCAACCTCCTGCATTTCGGCCTCACCGTGGTCGGGCTCAATTACGGATTTGCCGGCCAGATGAAGCTTGACGAGGTCACCGGTGGATCGCCCTATGGCGCCACCACGATCACCGGCGGCGACGGCAGCCGGCAACCGAGCGCGAATGAGCTTGCGGGGGCGCGTTATCAAGGACGTGTGATCGCGGAGACCGCGAAGAAACTGCATGGCTGATGCGAGTTCGAGGGCGTTCTCGTTTGCGAGCATCGCCCTATGTAGAGCATGCGGTCGGAGCCTTCATTTCGATCGCACCTTCATGTTCAAAACCGCATGACTGCAGCCGCCAGGTCCCTGCCCCCCGGACCTGGCGGCACATGCGCGTCGGGGACCACGACATGGTTGAAATGCTTTTCATGGCGCAGTTGGTGCGCAGACCGCTGCAGGCGATGGCGCGACGCTGGTGGTGCAAGAGTCTTTTCCGTGCCACGCGCGGGCAACGCCGTTGCCCGGAATGCACGAAGTCGTGATGTCGATTTGTCGGCCCGCATGCTTGAAGCTGCCATAACGAACTCGTGATAAGGTGATTACCTTCACGGTCACTAAGCAGCGAGATGCTGGCATGAGCAACACCAAGCAAACTCAATGGCCGGAACTGCCGACCGCGGCATGGCGTGACACCTGTGCCACTCTGCATCTCTGGACCCAGATCGTCGGCAAGATCCGGTTGGCCAAGTCGCCCTGGCTGAATCATTCGTGGCACGTCACGCTTTATGTCACCGCGCGCGGGCTGACCACCTCGCCGATCGCTAACGGCACTAGAACCTTTCAAATCGATTTCGACTTCATCGATCACGCCTTGCGCATTTCGACCAGTGACGGAGCCGAGCGGCACTTTGCGCTGGCCGGGCTCTCGGTGGCGAGCTTCTACGCGGCGGTGCTCGCGGCGCTGAAAGAGCTCGACATCGACGTTGCGATCGACGACATGCCGAACGAATTACCGGACCCGATCCGTTTCCCGGAAGACAGCCAGCACCGGTCCTATGATGCGGACGCGGTGCGGCGCTTCTTCCAGATCCTCTTGAACTGCGACCGGCTGTTCAAGCAGTTCCGCACCGGCTTCCTCGGCAAAGCCAGCCCTGTACATTTCTTCTGGGGCAGCTTTGATCTCGCGGTGACGCGTTTCTCCGGCAGGAGCGCACCACGCCATCCCGGCGGCGTGCCGAACCTGCCGGATGCGGTGGCACACGAGGCCTATTCGCACGAGGTGAGCAGCGCGGGTTTCTGGCCAGGCGGCGGCGCCATCGATTATCCGGCGTTCTATTCCTATGCCTATCCCGAACCCGCGGGCTTCCGCACCGCCAAGGTGCGACCCGACGCAGCCTTCTTCAGCGAGGCCCTCAGCGAATTCGTCCTGCCCTATGATGCCGCGCGCATCTCCGCCGATCCCGACCGGGCGGTGCTGGAATTCCTGCAAAGCACCTATGAGGCCGCCGCTATTGCCGCAAAATGGGATCGCGATGCGCTGGAATGCCCGCTTGGTCGACCCGGCGTGGTGCGGCACCTCTGAGGCACGCCGGCCTTGGATCGTGATCCGATCAGGTTTGATCGGCTCTAATTCAACAGCTCCGGCTGTGTCACCGTTTGCCTGATCTGCGCACCACAATCGGAGCATTCATAGGTGAAGTCGATCTTGGCCAGGCTCCAATGCGGCGCGACATCCGTGACGAACATCGGAAGACCTGCGCAGCTCGGGCACATGATGAAGTCCGGTTCCACGGCATGGTGATGGATGTAGGCTGGCATGTCGGCTCTCCTTGCGGAACATTCCCCGGTGGCCCAACCCGGAAGCCAGCATACGGCGCTGCAGCGATCACAATTGTGGACTTTTGCGAACATAGAAGGAACACCCACACAATCCTCGTGAGTGTGACAATTCTGCATTGAAGCGGCGTTGGTGCGTAAGGTGGGCAAAACGAAGCGTGCCCACCATCACGAGCGGAGTGTTGATGGTGGGTACGTCGCTGTGCTCATTTGCCCACCTTCTGTGTCGCGATCAGCTCTCTTCGCGTGAAGGCGGCTTACCGAGCGCGCGTTTCAGATACGTCGTCAGCCTCGGATATCTGCGCAATTCCTGCGCGGCCCGATCGCGGAGCGCATGGGGCAATCCGCGCCAGCTCAAGGCAGCGCTGATATCGAGCAATGGCAGGCGCTTGACTCCAAAACGGCGCTTGTAGGCGTAGTTGCCGATCGAGAAATCGAACTCGCGCACACCCTGCTTGTGCAGCGCCGCCATGGTGCGCTCGATGATCAGCCGGCCCGGCGAACAATTGCTCCATTTGTCGCCGGCGTTGCTGATGCGGATCATCACATAGCGCGAACCGTTGCGGACACCGAGCAGCGTTGCCACCACCTCCTCGCCCGCTGTCAGTGCCGACACGATGGCGTAGCCGCTGCCGGTGCCGCTGCCGACCAGGCCGCGATAGAACGCGGCGCAATTCTCGTCATTGAGAATGAAATTGACTCCCAGGCTCTGCATCCGCGAGCTTTGCTGAGCCTCGGTGGTCGTGAGAATCCGAAGCGCTTCATCACTGTCCGCGGCGATCGCGAAGTTCGCCGTCGGATCGCGCGTAAACACGCGCCAGCTCCGCTCCAGCTCCTTGCGCACCGTCCGCTCCAGCGTGTAGCGCCAGGCGTCGTAATCGTCGCCCGTGGTGACGAGGTTGCCATTAACCGGGCAAACCGCCGCGCCATCGAGCAGCGCCAACGGATTGGGCCGGCCGTCGAGATCGGATGTGACCTTGCGCAAGCGGATGAGATCGGCGCCGCCGGGCAGCTTGCGCAACGCGGCGCGCAGGTCGCGCCAGAAGACACGCGCTGCCGCGGCATCGCGCGGCGCGGCGGGCCCAAGCAACGGCGCGTTGTAATCGGTGAGATCAAGGTCTGCGAACGCGATGGTTTGCATGCTGCCTTGCCGATGACGGATCAACGGCAACAGCGCGGCGGGCTCGCCGGTCGCGGCATCGGTGACGAAGGCGATCACCGGCGAGACGCCGTCGGTATCGGCGAAGGCGGCGTACCAGGCTTCATACCATAGCGGATTTTGGAACGCTGTCGGCGGAGCGAATGCGCCCCACCGCGCCGCGGCCTGCTTCCAGTCCGCAAGAATCTCGATGCGGTAGCCGGCCGCGCGTGCTTCTGCCCGCGCCGAGAGCCTGCCCGCCGATGTCGCAAGGACCGTCATCGCCGCATGCCGCGCTCACGCCGCCTTCGGCAAGTCGACGATCTTGCCAAGCTCGATCTCGTCGAGACGGAAGTCGATCGGGCGGCGCACGGCACGCTCGCGCTTCACCCACTTACCGTCGCGCAGGAGCTTCTGCATCACCTGCTTGGCAAAGAAGGACGGACCGTGCAGGCTGCGGCTCTTCGGCGTGTAGCCGAAACGATGACGCAACATGCCATTGGCGAGATTGAGGATCTGGGCGCGCCGGATCTCGTCGTCGACGTAGGACACCGTCATCGAGATGTTGACGACACCGAGATTCTCGACCCGATGCGGCGCATTCAGCGGCCAGTTCAACATCTGGCCAGGCTCGAGATCGATCACCTGCGCATGCTGGTCGTACCAGGACGCATAGGGAATATCGACCTCGACGTCGAACAGCGCGATGTCTTCGAGGTGCTCCGGCCGGATGAACGGCGGCGTGTTCGGATAGATATAGACGCGCTTGCGGCCGGCGATCTGGATCAATCCCTGCCCCGGCAGGTCGGAGTGGTAATAGACCTGCGCGTCTGGCGAGGAGATGAGGATGCCTGCCTGATGCGTCGGCGCATCAAAGCTGGGAACCTTGGCCGCGACCTCCGCAAACATCTGGTCGACCATCACGCGGAAACGGCGATCGACGGCAGTGACGTTGCGCAGGTTGAGCCAGAGACCGCCACGTGAGATTGCCTCGATCACCTCGCGGCCACTGAGCTTGCCGATCTCGCCTTCGCGCCAGACCCGGCTGGAACCCTTCGCACCTGTCTTGACCAGGCTGTAATGCTCGCGCGGATAGTTCTCGATCAGCTTCGCGAGTTCGTCCATCGAGAACGCGGGCTGCTTGTGCATCGCATGCTCGAGCCGGATCGGCTGATGGCTCCAGAGCTCCGAATGGGTGTCGTCCCATTTGGTGAAGATCTTGCCTGTCGTCATGTCGCGCTCCTGGTCGCCTTGCGTCGTTTTGATCATCCGATGTCCCGTTACGGGACGAACGGGCAGCCTTCACGCCAGGATTGGCAAAATCGGTGCCGGCACTGTTTCGGGCGCTTACCGGAAGCTAAGGTCTGCGCGGTATGGCTAACCGAGATCACCCCGGAAGCCCTGCCGCTGCGCGATGACCTCCACACCCCGATATCGGGCGCTGTTCCTCGGCGCGGGAGCCGAGATGCATTGCGGCGTCGGGCAGTTCACGCGCTTGTTGACTGACGCGATCGAAAAGCTCGATCCCGGCAGTAGCCAAACGTTAACCCTGACGCGCGGCCGGGGATCGCTCCGCGACATCTGGCGCGCGGTCGGTTCGGCGCAGAGCGTGATCTGCAATTTTCCGATCGTGGCCTGGAAGCGTGTGATCCTGCGGCCGCTCATCGCGCTCGCAATCGCGAAGCTCCGGCGGCGCAAGGTCGTCCTGGTCGAACATGAATGGGCGGGGCTGAACTGGATGCGGCGGATCACCTACATCCCCGCGGTGTGGTTTGCCGACAGCATCGTCATGTTCTCGCCGCTGGTGCGGAAGGAGCTTGCCGACGACGCTGCGGTCAGCTCCGCCGTGACGAAATCCGTGTTAGCGCCACTGCCGCCCAACGTCGAGGCGCCCTCGAAGATCGAAGACTCCGAATTGCGGCAACGGCTATCAGCGGCACGCGCCAGCGGGCAATTGGTGATCGGCCATTTCGGCTCGATCTATCCGGGCAAGCAGCCGAATGCGCTGCTCGAGATCGGCGCAATCCTGAAGGCTCGCGGATTGCGGCCGCTGCTGGTCTATATCGGCTCCTTTATTCGCGGCGTCGACAAGGTCGAGGAGAATTTCCACGCCCGCGCCGCCGAGCTTGGCCTCGGTGAGGACGTGATCGTCTCCGGCTACGTTGCCTCGGATGCCGAAGTGTTCGGCCTGTTCGGCGAGGTCGATGCCTTCTGCTATCCGCTGGACGAAGGTATCACAGCCCGCCGTTCGAGCATCCTCACCTGCGCGCAGGCCAGCCGGCCGCTGGTCGCGACCGGCCCCGCACTAGCGGACGAGTTCGACCATCATCCGCGCTTCAGGCAGTTGATCGATCGCGGCGCGATCGTCCTGGTTCCGCGCGGATCGGCGGGCGAGGCCTATGCTGATGCGATCCTGGCCGCGGCGAAGCAACCACCGCCGCAGGCGCCCTTCGATTTCACCGGCTGGTGGCACGATGTGGCAACGACGGTGGCGACCGTCATCTATGCCCGCAAACGGAAGCGCGCGAGATAGTGCAGGCCGAACACGGCGATCAGAAACGTCGCCCAGATCGGATCGGCGCGGTCGAGGAAGAAGCTCTCCATCGACGACAGATAGAGCCCGAACAGCCATATCCGCAGGAACATCATCGACAGCGGGCCGTCATTGCCGCCCTCGTCGGCAGCCTGGAAGTCGCGCAGCGGCTTGACGACAACAGCGGCGATCAGAAACACGAGACCCGGCAGGCCGGTGCCGAGCGCGGTGTCGAGATAACCGTTATGGCTGTGCGAGGCGTAGCCCGCCCATTCCTTGCCTTCCTTCAGATTCGTGATCGCGTTGCTGCCCCAGAAGGCTTCGAAGCCATAGCCGGTCAGGAGCCGCTGATGCAGCGAATCGACGGCAAAGACCCAGATGTCGGAACGGCCGGTGAAGCTGGTATCCAGCGGCAGCAGCTTTGCGATTGACGCCAGCGTGTCGCTCAGCACCGTGCCTACGCTAAACAGATTGAGCACGATGAGCGGCAGCAACAACATCAATCCGCGTCCCCACAAGGAACGAACGAACGACGTCAGCGAGGTCAGCAGCAGCACGGCCAGGCAAAGCGAGAGCGAGCTCTTGCCCGCGGAATAGACCAGGAACAAGGCCGAGAGCGCCATGACGATGACGCCGGAGATCCATCCGCCGGCGCGGATGAAGTAGACGCCGAGGAACATCATCATCGCCATTATCGCAGCGGCGACGTTCTTGTGCCCGAAGGCGCCACGCCAATTGCCGGCGAGCGCCGGCTCCTGCGGGTCCGTCGCCAGGTGGATCGACAGGTTCGGAGCCAGCAAGATTCCGAGATAGCAGGTCGCGAGCAAGACCAGCGCGGCGATGCTGAACCAGCGCATCAACTCGCTCTGCGACTTCGGCAACAGCATTACCGTTGCCGTCACCACCACGACGAATACCGACAGCGCAAAGCGGCGGCTCGAGGTGGCCGGATCGAACGACAGTACGACCGTCAGGCAAAGCCAAACCCCGAACAGCACATAGGCCGGGGTCAGCAGCGACGCCAACGCGGGCATGTTGTCGCGCATGGTCAACACGAGCATCAGCACCATGAGCAGGCCGAACAGCGCGTAGAGCACGGCCTCCTTGCCGGAGGTCACCTCACCGACGCGCATGTCGCTGAGATCGTCGAACGGATGCAGCGAGATCCACACCAGTAGCAGGATGCCGATGAAGGCCGCGGCGCGGACGAAATCCATCACCGGCCGCCGCCACACATCGGCGAAGACAGCCCGGGCTTCGGACGTGATGAGGAACTCGGTCACGAAACGATCTTCGAGGCGGCGTAAGGCCGTGGCTCGATGCCGAGCACTGCAAGCGCGCTGCCCACCGCGACCATCATCGGATGCATGGCGATGATCGGTTGATGTTCTTTCAAGACAATGCGCGTAGCGCGGAACAGCGAGAACGGCACCAGGCCGAACATCTTGGCCATCACAGCGGCACGCGACCACGTCGACTGCGCACCCTTGCGCTCGATGTGATAATTGATCGCACCGATCCGCAGGCCGCGCCGCACGATCCAGCCGAGCTTGGTCCGGCTCCGCGGCACCGTCTCCGAGATGGTCGCATCCGTCGCCCAGTAGAATCGGAAGCCGGCGCGGCGGGAGCGTGCGAAGAAATCATGGTCCCCGCCACCCAGGAAATTGAAGCGCAAATCGAACGCGGGACTGCCGAGGCGGGCGAACACCTGTCGCCGGATCAGGCAATTGCCGCAGCCATAGATCACGGGCACCGGCCCGCTGCTATGATAGGCCGGCGCAAATGCCGGATGACGCTTCAGGCCGCGCTTGCGCTCGTCGTCGAAATGCGGCCAGACCGGCCCGCCGATCACGTCCGCCCCGGTCGTCTCGGCGGCCTCGATCATGCGCTCGAGCCAATCGGGCGAGGCGATCTCGTCATCGTCGATCATCAGGAAGTTCGCGGCCTGCGGGAAGGTTGCGAGCGCCGTCTCGAAAGCTGCATTGATGGCGTAACAGTTGCCCTGCCGCGGCTCGACGAGGCAGAGGCCATTCAGCCTTCCCGACGCCAAAAATTCCGCGGCCACCGGCGCGCTTTCACAATTGGCCGCATCGTTCTCGACCACCACGACCGCAAAGCGGCGCGCGGTGCGCTGTGCCGCGACCGATTCCAGCGTCAGCCGCAGATGCTGCGGCCGGCGGAAGCTCGGGATGCAGACCACGGTCTCGACCGAGCAGTCGAGCCCGGGCGAGGCCGCGACCCAGGCGCGGTCCGTTGCAAGAAACTCGGTCGCAATCGACATCTTGTTCATGGCTTCAATCCCAATCCGCGACACGCCGTCCCAGAACGGGTCACGCCACCATCATGGGACGCAATCGTCCCGAAATCGTTGATGAGCGGAGCCGCACCAAAGCGATTCGCAGGGTATGGCCGTGTCATGGCAAAATCCGATCCAGCCGCGCACGGCGCTGCGACGATCTCTTGCGAGGGTTAATCGGGGGACATTTCGCGCGGTTTGCGCTCGACCGCATTCGATTCGCACCGATGCGCGCGCGATGGCCTGCGCGTCGGCAGCAATTCGTTAAGGTTAAACGCGTCGCGAGCGCCGGCACGAAGAGCCTTCATCCCCACTGGCATTCGATTTGCTGTCTCTCGGTACGACAAAGAAATCGATCGAGACCGTAACAACACTCGCAAACGTCTGAGGTTTCACCTTGAAAGCGCTAGACCTCGTTTCGCTGGGCACAAAGCATGTCCGCAACGCGCTGTCGGAAGAGCTCTATCTGCGCACCGGCCGCGATGTCACCCGGCCAGCCGCGATCTTCGCGGAGGTCGTCGAGCGCTGCAATTACAAGTGCCGCTATTGCGATTATTGGCGTCGCCCGAACTACCGCGAGGAGATGTCGATCGAGGAATGGCAGCGCGCGCTCTCCAGCCTGAAGGAATTCATCGGCGCCTATCATGTCGAGTTCGCCGGCGGCGAGCCCTATATCAAGAAGGGTTTCCTCGACCTGGTCCGGTTCTGCCGCGACAACGACATCCATTGGGGCGTGACCACCAATGGCGGCGCCTATCTTAACAAGAAGATCGTCGCGCAGACGGTCGAGGCGCATCCCTTCAACATCAATATCTCGATCGACTCGCGGGATCCGAACATCCACAACTATTCGCGCGGTGTCGAGAATTCGCTGAACGACATCGTGCAGGGCATCCGGAATGTCTCCGAGAAGCGCCGCGCCGAAGGATTGGATTTTCCAATCATCATCAAGCCGGTCGTGCACCGGCTGAACTTCCGCCAGCTCCCGCAGATGGTCGACTGGATCCAGCAGATCGGCGCCACAGCGCTGAGCTTCCAGCCGGTCGAGATGGGCACGCAGGAGGTCGAGGACGAGTTGTGGATCGGCGAACGGGAGATGGACGATCTGATCGCCGTCCGCGACGAGCTGCTGCGGCTGAAGCGCCAGGGCGCGCCGATCCTCAACGGCGAGGCGGTGCTGAACGCCTGGCCCAGTCATTTCCGCCGCGAGAAGGCGCCGCCCGAGGTCATGCCCTGCAGGGTCGGCATGCGTAACTATTTCATCCGCTCCGACGGCCGCCTCGAGGTCTGCTGGTTCTTCAAGCCGATCGGCAACGTCCGCACGCAGACCGCGCGCGAGATCTGGTACAGCGAGGAAGCGCGCATGCGCCGCAAGGAAACCGTGGCCTGCGACAAGCTCTGCCTCTTCACCTGCCTTGCCCAGCGCACGCTGCAGGACAAGCTCAAGATGGGCCTGACCCTGTTGACCGGAACAAAGGCCCAGGCGAACGAAGTCAACAGCAATCGCACCCCGGGTGAAGCGGCAGCGTAACCCGGGGCTACAGAGCTGCTACCGCCCGAACAATGCCGTAGCCAGAGTGAAGCGCAGCGTAACCCGGGACCGCCGGTAAACGTTGCTGGAGATATCCCGGGTTGCGCTGCGCTCCACCCGGGCTACGAGGTCACCTACCTCCGAACAGCTTTCGGAACAGCTTTTCCGACTCCGGGAAGCGGCCGGTGTCGATCTGTGTCGGCCATAGGCCATCGACGTTGAAGTAGGCCGCATAGGCGATGCTGTCGCGGTTCTCGACGAACCAGTCGTGCATTTTCTGGATGAAGTAAGGATTGTCGCCGGCATGGCCGACGCCCCACTCCGGAAAGCTGATGCGCTTGCCGTGGCGCGCGGCGAAATCGCGATGCCATTCGAGACCGAACGGCGCCTTGAGGTAAAGCGTCTGCCAGCGCTCCTCCACCGAGCCTTCCGATTTGAAGTCGTAGACGTCGAGCCCGATATAGTCGACGACGTCGTCGCCGGGATAGGCCAGGTCGGCCGGCATCTCCTGCGCGCCCCAGCCGGGACACCAATCAAACTTGAACTCGCTGGACGCGCGGCGGAAGATCTCCGCAACGCGCCGGAACGCCCTGATATAATCGGCTTCCTGGCCCTTGGCGAACCAGCCCATCTGCGAAAGGTTCATCTCCCAGCCGAGCCGGATGATCGCGCGTGGCTGCGCATCGGAGATCGCGCGTGCCGCCGCCTCGAACTCGGAGTCGTGCAGGCCGTCCGCGACATCGACCAGCGGCGTTCCCGTGATCGTCAGCGGCATCGACCAGACCACGTTCCGTTTCGGATTAAGCCGTCTCCAGATGCCCGGCACCCAATCCACTTTGCGAAAATCTTCCCAGGTCGATTGGCCGTAGAAATCCATACCCAGCACAGATGACGGTTTCTGCTTCAGCCATTTCTCCCAGGCCTGCAACGCATGCTCACGGCCATCAGCCTCCCAGTTCACGAAGGCGCCGGCAAACCGCGCAGGATCGGCGCCGAGGCGGGAGGTTGCGCCGGCTGCGTCGCGCGCGGTGGCGACGCCGCCGAGAACTGCGCCGATCGAGGCCGTCAGCATCCCGCCGACGAACCGCCGCCGGCTCAATCGTTCAATTCCAGCCATGTGCTGTCCTCGCGAGCTTGCGAAGCAATGGCGTCAACCTCTTGCCCACCGTTTCAAAAGCGGACACCGCCGACGGAACGGCTGTGCCGAAACGAACTGATGGCACAGTCTTCGCATCACCCGCGGCGACCCCGCGCAGAAATCCCGTAGTCCCACATGCACGCATACCCGCTCCGAACGGCATCGGCGATTCGCGGGTCACGCTCTGCAATATACGGGCAAGCCGCGCCGACGCACACGGAGCACGGCTTCTTATGGTTACTTCGCGCCTTAACGGCGCGGCGATCATCAACGCAAACAAAATTAACCAACGGCGATCCCGGCCGCGGCCGATGCGCCGATTCGGCATCGATCTTGCTGAAAGGCTCACCGAGAAGAACCGCGGCTTGGAAAGCGACAACCGTGAACGTGATCGCCAGAGAGATCTACGAGATGGACCCAGTTGCGTTGTTAACCCCGACTTACGGGCGCGACCTGGAAATCTGTACCTTGCTTTGCGAGAGCGTGGACCGGCATGTCACCTCGTTCTCCAAGCATTATCTCCTGGTTCCCGATTGCGACCTGCCGCTGTTCGCGCCGCTCGCCAGCGAGCATCGCGTCATCATCCCGGCCTCGGCCTTCCTGCCCGACTGGCTGCGGCCGCTGCCGCGCATGATCCAGCGCCGCCGCCGCCAGTTCTGGTGGTCGCTGCGGGCCAAGCCGGTGAACGGCTGGCATGTGCAGCAGATCCTGAAGATCGCCGCCACCATTGCACTGCCTCACCAGCGCTTTTGCATCCTGGATTCCGACATTGTGTTCTTCCGCGACTTCGACCTGACGCGGTTCGAATATCCGAACGCGATCCCGATGCTGACCATGTCTGATATGGTGACCGCAGACCAGCCGCGGCATTCGCGCTGGCTTGTGACCAGCCATGAACTGCTGGGGCTGCCGACGCCGCCGTTCCCGGCCGACGATTTCATCGGGCACATCATCTTCTGGGACAAGCAGACCACCCGAGCGCTGGCCGAGCGCATCGAGGCCGTCACCGGTCTCGACTGGATCGAGGCGCTGTGCAAGACCCGCGAGTTCTCCGAATACATGCTGTACGGCTATTTCGTACAGAACGATGCCGCGGCCTCGCTGCGGCATACCGCGGTCCCGAGCACGCCCTGCGTCAGCTATTGGGACGATCCGCGGCTCAACAAAGGCGAGCTGCAGGATCTCTTGCGCCGCGCCAGCAAGGACGACGTCGCGTTCTCGATCGCATCCTTCTCCGGAACGCCGGTCGAGACCATCCGCGCCTCGATCGCCGACAGCAACGAGATCCTCTCGCTCACCAGCAGCGGCGACCGCACGGAGTTTGCGGCGCTATGCTGATCGGTCAAGCCAGCATCAACCTGACCGCCAACATCCTCTCGGCGCTGCTGGGGCTGCTCAGCGTGTTCGTTTTCACGCGGCTGTTCTCGCCGCATGATTACGGCGTCTATCTGCTCGGCATCGGCTTCGCCTCCGTGATCAGCGTGTTCCTGGTCGGCTGGTTCCGAAATCTGATCCTGAGCGAGCACGCCCGCAACGACGGCACCGACGTCCGCGGCCTTGTGCTGTCAGGCTATATGATCTGCTGCCTGACGGCGCCGATCGCCTATGTGCTCGCCCGGCTCGCGGGCCTCGACGGCACTGCGGCGTTCGCTACAGTTGTGCTCTCGGTCGCGATCGGCCTGTTCGAGCTGACGCAGGACCTGGTTCGCGCGCGGCTGATGGCGCTTTCGGTGATGAAGGCGACGCTGATGCGCGCTGTGTCCGTGCTCGCACTCGGCATTGTCGTCGCGCTGGTCAGCCCGAACGGCTTCTGGCTGTTGCTCTCTTCTGCCCTCGCTTATCTGCTCGCCGTGCTCGTGCAGTCGCGCACCGCCTGGCGCGGCACGCATATCAGCTTCGATCGCACCTCGCTCGTGGCCGTGGCCAGGACCGGCCTGCCGCTGACGCTCTCGCTGACCCTGCTTGCGATCGCCAGCGTCACCGACCGTTTCATGATCGCCAACCTGGTCGGTGCGGCCGATGCCGGCCGCTATGTCGCCTCGCTCGACCTGGTCCGCCAGACGCTGATGATGCCGGCGATGAGCATGGCGGCAGCGTTTTTTCCGCTCGCCGTCCAGATCCACGCCAAGCAGGGTGACGGCGCGGTGCGCTCGCATCTCGCCGAATGTCTCGAGTTGCTGTTGTCCATCACGCTGCCGGCTTCGCTCGGCTTTGCCGTGATCTCCGGGCATGTCGCCAACGTCATCCTCGGCGCCGATTTTCGCGAGGTTGCGGCCGAGATCATGCCGGTGATTGCGGTCGCCGTGGTGTTCCAGGTCCTGACGCAGCAATATCTGCATGCGAGCTTCCTGCTGTCGGGCCGCAACGGCTTCTATCTCGTCAACACCGCCTCGCTGATCGCGGCCAATGTGATCCTGTCCTATCTTTTGGTCAGCCACTACGGCACTGTCGGCGCGGCCTGGGCGCGGCTCGGCGCCGACATCATCGGCTTTGCCTGTGCGCTGGTGCTTACCCGCTATGCCTTCCGCGTTCCGCTGCCGCTCGGCCGGCTGGCGCTGGTCCTGATCGCCGCGCTCGCGATGGCGCTGACGGTCGCGGCGCTCGATCGCATCCTGCGCATTCCGGATCTCGCCGCCTGCATCGTGCTGGCGGTGGTTGGCATCCTCACCTACGCCGTCCTGGCCTGGCTGTTCGACATCGCACGCATTCGCGGCCGACTGAAGCATGGCCTCATGGCATTCAGAGCAAAATTCGCAAACAGCAACATTGGATAAGAGGCAATGACCGATACCCTTACCTTTGATCGCATTCATGCAACGCTCCCCGTGGTCGACGCGGCTGGGCCGGCCGCGCATCCACAGTCGCTGCTCGACCTGCCGCCGGGCGAAGCGCGGCAGAGTCTCCTCACCGTGCACAGCATCCTGGAGGCGGCGCTGCCGGCGGGCCCGCTCGCGATCTACGAGGCCGGCGGCGGCTCGACCAGCTTCCTGCCGCTCAAGGTGTTGCGCCGCAGCCATATTACCGTCGTCGACATCGACGAAGATCAGGTCAAGAACAACCAGTACGCACAGGCGACGATCCTGGGCGACATCCAGACCTATCGTTTCGCGCCGAAAAGCTTCGATTTCATCGTCTGCTACAACGTCATCGAGCACGTGCCCGATGTCGAGGCCGCGCTCAGCGGTTTCTGCGAGGCGATCAAGCCGAACGGCTTGATCCTGATCGGCGCCCCCAATCCGAAATCGCTATCGGGCATGGTGACAAAGTATTCGCCGCATTGGTTTCACGTCTGGTTCTATCGCTATGTCCGCGGCGACAAGAAGGCCGGCCTGCCGGGCGAGGCGCCGTTCCCGACCCATTTCCATCCGCTGGTCACGCTGGGCAAGCTCGAAGCCTTCGCCAGGGCACATGGCCTGCAAGTGATCTACCGCAAGGTCTATGAGAGCCCGCGCTATCCGGAGATGCGCCTGCGCAAGCCCCTGCTCGCCGCGCTGGTCGATGCCGCCGCGAAAGCGATGAACTTCTTTCTCCCCGGCAGGACCGACGTGCGGCACGGCGACTACCACGTGATCCTGCGGAAACTGTGAGAGAATGCGCGGGTTGTGGTCCGAAGCGGTCGTGAAGGTCAGCCACCGGCTGGCGATGCATCTGCCGGTCGATCGGGTTCGGCTGCGCAACGCCACGCCGATAGTCAGCTTCACCTTCGACGACCTGCCGAAGAGCGCGGTGACATCAGGCGCCGACTTGCTCGAGACACATGGCGCCCGCGGCACCTTCTATGTGTCGGGCGGCCTGGTCGGCGTCGATACGGCGGACTGGAGCTCCGGCGATGATGATGACGTGCTGTCGCTGCATCGCCGCGGTCACGAGATCGGCTGCCACACCTTCTCGCACCGGCGCGCCTGCGATCTCGATGAGACCTCGCTTGCCTGCGACATCGCCTGCAACCGCCGCTACTTCGACTTGCTCGATCCGTCGATGCAGATCGAAACCTTTGCCTATCCATTCGGCTATGGCTCGTTCGCGCACAAATATCTGCTCAAGTCCAGATTTGCGACCTGCCGCTCGATCGTGGAGGGCGTGAACTTCGGCAATGTCGACCTGCAGTTCCTGCGCGCGATGCCGCTGATCGATCGCCGGATGGATCGCGATGCAATCGAGCGCGCCTTCGACGAGGCGCAAATCCATAACGGTTGGTTAATTTTCTACAGTCACGACGTTGCCACGCGGCCCAGCCTGTACGGCTGCTCGCCGGAACTGCTGAATCACGCGCTGGAAACGGCGGCGAAGCGGAATATTCCGGCGCTCACCATGGCAGAGGCGTTCCGATGCGCGAGCGCTTAAACGCTTTGTTTGCCTTTTCAGTGAATAGTCTCTCAAAGACTATGGTTAATTTTTCCTGCTGCGTTGTTGCCGCGCGGTCCGCTCTCGCGCATCGCGCAGCCCGAAGAGTAACCCCTCAGCCGATGCGTGCGGCGTTTGGAATGGAAGCTGGGGTCGATGCTTGATTACGACCAGCCGATAAACAGCCAGGCCAAAAGCCGGGATGCCGGCGAGCCACGCCGAAGCCAGGGCTTCGACGTGATCGACCTGGTCATGCTGCTATGGCGGCGCAAAGCCGCGATCGCGGCTGCCGCGTTGCTCTGCGCCTGCATCGCGGTTGGGATCGGCAAGAGCCTCACTCCGAAGTACACCGCGACCGCGCAGCTCTATGTCGACCCGCGCGAATTGCAGCTCGTCGAGCGAGAGCTGACACCGCGCGCGCAGGACGTTTCGGGTCTCGCAATGGTGGTCGACAGCGAGGCGCGGGTGATCACCTCCAACAGCGTGCTGTTGCAGGTCATCAGGAACACCAATCTCGACAAGGACCCGGAATTCGGCGGCGGCGGCGACGGCAAGAGCCTCCTCGGCGCGCTGCTCGGCCTGGTCGGGATCGAGCAGCGTCCGACGGTGGAACAGCAGCACCAGGCGACGAT
The DNA here is from genome assembly GCF_059512365.1 of Bradyrhizobium sp. Ses1. Classification (NCBI taxonomy): domain Bacteria; kingdom Pseudomonadati; phylum Pseudomonadota; class Alphaproteobacteria; order Hyphomicrobiales; family Nitrobacteraceae; genus Bradyrhizobium; species Bradyrhizobium sp. Ses1. Next base: position 133,275 of record NZ_JCAMOQ010000014.1, on the reverse strand, counting down.
GAGCGCGCTGGACGCCCTCAGTCGTCATATCAATGTGCGCAAGACCGACCGCACCTTCGTCGTCGACATCGACGTCTGGTCCTATGAGCCGGTCAAGGCGGCGATGCTCGCCAACGCGCTTTCTACGGCCTATCTCGCCGAATCCAAGCAATCGCAGGCCGCCGCCGCCCGGCGCGCCACCAGAGATCTCTCGGGGCGGCTGAAGGAACTGCAGGAACGGCTGCGCAACGCCGAGAACGTGCTTGCGGTCTACAAGGCGCAGAACAATTTCGTCGGCACCCAGGACACGCTGATCGCCGACCAGCAGCTTTCCGCCAGCAACCAGCGGCTCGCCGCCGCGCGGGCGCTGTCGCTCGATGCGCAGGCGAAATACGACCAAATCGAGGCCAGCCGGCGCAATGCGAGCGACCCCGGCGCGATCCCCGAGGCGCTGCAATCGCCGACCATCGCGAACCTGCGCGCGCAATATGCCGATGCCAAGAAGCGGCAGGCCGAGCTGCAGAGCGAACTCGGCCCGCGGCATCCGGCGCTCCGGCAGGTCGAGCAGCAGGTCGAGGATCTCCGCCGTACCATCAGGGAAGAGATCGACCGCTTCGCGCAGGCCGCGAAGAACGATTTGACACGCGCTCGCGACTATGAGGCATCGCTGAACAAGGCGCTCGACGCGCAGAAGCGCCAGAGCGTGCAGATGAGCCAGGCCTCGGTGCGCCTACGCGAGCTCGAGCGCGACGTCGAGGCGAGTCGCGACGTCTACCAGTCCTTCCTCAAGCGTTCGCGCGAGACGGAGGAACAGGAAAGCCTGAATACCTCGAGCGCACGTGTCATCGGCGAAGCCACAGTGCCGCAGCGGCGCACCTTTCCACCGGCTATGAGCCTGCTTGCCATGATCGGCTTCGTGCTCGGCGGGCTCGCGGCCGCTGCCTGGATCATCGCGGTCGACCAGCTTGCGCCCGGCGCCGACCCGCTGCGGCCGAGCAAGTCGACCTCGCCCGAGAAACAGGCGACGGCGGCGCCCGCGAAACAGCCGGTCCTCAGCAAGCCGGCGCCGCAGGCGGCGGTCAGCGTCATCGAGAAGCCGGTGATCGCCCGGCTGCAGGAATCCGACGTGATGCGCACGCTGGGTGGCATCCTCACCGGCGGCCAGATCGCCGACGTCACACGGCTGGGCTGGCCGACATTGCGCGCGGGTTTTCCGCTGATGACCTTCCTCGGCGCCATCCGCGACATGTCCGCGACCCTCAAGAAGCGCGCATCCGCGAGCGGCGTGCCGGTCATGGCGGTGATCGGCGCGGGACCATCCGTCGACCGCAGCGTGGTGGCGCTGAACGTCGCGCTCTCGGCCGCGCGCGACGGCGCCAAGGTGCTGATGATTGATGCCGATCATCGGAAACGCGAATTGTCGGGCAAGGTTACCAGGCTCGGCAAGCGCGAGGCCGGCCGCCTCGGCTGGCTCAGCATCGGCAGCAAGGCAACGCGTGCCATCAACACGGCGAACGGAATTTCCATCCTGCCCGTTATCGAGGGCGACGACGCCAGGGCCGCGGAAGCCATCCGCAAGTCGGTCACGCAGGCGCGATCCGTTGGCGGTTACGATCTCATCATTCTCGACGGGCCGGCGATGCCGTGGAGCGCGGCGGATCGCAAACTCCTCGAGCTCGCCGATGGCCTCCTCGCGGTGCTGCCGGTCCATCTCGATATCAACGACTGCATGGAAGACATCCTCAGCGCGCTGGGTGGAGCGGAGCGCAAGCTGGTCGGTGTCATCCTGAACGAGCTCAATCCCGTGGTGGAGAGCCGTCAGCAAGACAAGCAATATGCGTGAGCGCCGCTTCTTCACCTCCCCTTGAAAAGGGGAGGTCGGTTTTCGCGGACGCGCAAACCGGGTGGGGAGCATCTCTCTCCACCGAGCACCTGGGTTCGTGGTTCACCCCCACCCTGCCCTCCCCTTGCAGGGGAGGGAGAACCGTCACAACGGCTTGATCTGCACTTTCCGGAACTTGACCACGCCCGAGCCATATTGGAGCGCGATCGGACCGCTCGCGTGCTTGCTGTCCTGCGCGTCGACGGTCTTCTCGCCGTTGAGCACGACCACGAGATGCGGGCCCTGCGCCGTGATCTCAAAGGTATTCCACTTGCCCGCCGCCTTGGGCATCGGGTTGACCTTGCCGACATCGACGATCGCGCCGGTGCCGTAGGTCGGATCGGGCCGCTTGTCGAAGATATTGACCTCGTAGCAGACCTTGGAATCAATGGTCTTGTTGGTGTCGCAGCGGATGAAGATGCCGCTGTTGGCATCCTCGTCGGTCCAGAACTCCGCTCTGATCTGGAAATCCTTGTAGGGAGTCTTGCTGACGAGATAGGACAGATCCTTGCCGTCGAGCTTGTCGGCGACCAGCGCGCCGTCTTTCAACGTCCAGTTCGCCTTGCCCACCTCGTCCCAATCGCCCTTTTTGGTGCCGTCGACCAACGTGATCCAGCCGTCTCCCTCGGCGGCAGCGAGATTGAAGGACAGAGCGGTGCCGATCAGAAGACAGGCCGCAAGCGTCCACGCATGTTTCATGAAAAGCATCCTCCCGATGTTGTTTTGATTTGTGCGGGCAAACTAATCACGGCGGCGTGCGAGCGCAAATCGATTTCGATGCTGCAGTTGCGTTGTGCGGCAAGCCGCGCATCCGCCGATCACGCATGCATGCGTGCGTCTTGTCCTTTGCGAGCGCCCCCGACTAGCATCGAGGACAACGGAGATGGACGAGCCCAATAGACAGGCCTAAGCGTCCATCCGAAAACGGGAGGAAGTCATGATCGTCAGCACCTGGCGTTACCTTGCGATCCCGCTCGCCCTTGCCGCCACGCTGAGCATCGGCTCCGCCGCCGAGCTCAATCCCGCCGCCGTCGTCTATAAGTTGCCTGACCAGATCCCCTGGGGACCGGTGGATGCGCGCGGCGCGCAGAATGCCGTGGTGGTTGGTGATCCCGCAAAGCCCGGCTTCTACGTGGTCTATACCAAGTGGACCAAAGGCAACCATTTCAGCCATCCGCATTTTCATCCGAACGACCGCTATATCGTCGTGCTGCAAGGCACCTGGTGGGTTGGATCGGGACCGAAGTTCGATCCGGACAAGGGCACCGTGGCGATGCCCGCCGGCAGTTTCGTCACCCATTACGGCAAGCAGGTGCATTGGGATGGCGCCAAGGACGAGGACGCCGTGCTCCTGATCATGGGCGAAGGACCGGCGACGGCGACCGCGGCGGAGGAGAAGTGATTTCGTAGGGTGGGCAACCTTTGCGATCACCAAACGTTCATCTCCGCAAACGTGAAGGAGATAAAACATGGCAATGGCCGCAGAGATCAAGGAACATATGGACGTCATCTCGTCGGACCGGAAGACGGTCGGAAAGGTCGATCATCTCGAAGGAACCGACAAGATCAAGTTGACCAAGCAAAGCTCGCCCGACGGACAGCACCATCATTTCATTCCGCTGTCCTGGGTCGACCATGTCGACCAGCACGTGCATCTGAACAAGACGGGCACCGAGGTGACCACGCACTGGCAACACGGCCGGCAATAGACGGCGACAGCGCCTTTGCGCCGGTCGCGGAGGCGGATATCATCGGGGGCAGAACAGAGAGAGCCCCCGATGCATCCAGCCGCGAAACTGCAATTCGAGCGCATCGTCGACGAATACGGACGCTGGCGCGCCATTCCGGAAAGTGAACGGCCGCCGGCGCCGGCGTGGTGGTGGGGCCCGGCATTCGAACTGCGCGAATCCGTGGTCGAATTGCCGACCGACTGGAGTGTCCGATTGCGCCTTGCCAAGGGCGCGACTTATGCAGCAGGCGCCGCCATCCTGCTCAAATCGCTCGCCGGCCAGACTTATCTGCCGTGGCCTTATGATTTCTCGCGCAAGGTGAAGTCGACCGATTCGGATGTACGCGAGCTGCATGTGCAGCCGTCAGATGACAGCGCGTTCCCGCCCTAAATCCGACGCTGCCTGATCGTCCGCGGCATCTTCCTCCGGCTGCAGTGGCGGAGAGATAAGCGCCGGCGCCGAGCGCAACAACTCGGCGAGCTCGCGCGGCGGCAGCGGCTTGCTGAGCCGAAAGCCCTGCATCTCGTCGCAGCCATGGTCGCGCAGGAAGCGCTCCTGCTCGGCCGTCTCCACGCCCTCGGCGATCACGGTCATGCCGAGCGCCTTGCCCATGCTGATGATGGCCTGCGCGATCGCCTGGTCCTCGCTGTCGCGGGCGAGGTCGCGCACGAAGGAGCGGTCGATCTTGATGGTGTCGATCGGAAACTGCTTCATCAGCGACATCGACGAATAGCCGGTGCCGAAATCGTCGATCGCGAGGCGAATGCCGCGGCTCTGGATCGCATCCAGCACCCGGATCGCCCGGTGCACGTTGCGCATCACCATGCTTTCGGTGACCTCGAGCTGCAGCAACGCCGGCGACATGCCGCTTGAAAGCAGCGCGCCATCGATGTCGTGCAGGAGATTCTCGTCGCCGAACTGCCGCGGCGAGAGGTTGACCGCCATCGTCACCGGCCGCAAGCCGCGGCGCTGCCAGGCCATGTTCTGCGCGCAGGCCTCCTTCAGCACCCAGCGCCCGATCGGCACGATCAGCCCGATCTCCTCCGCGAGCGGAATGAACTGGGCCGGCGCGACCTGCCCGAGATCGGGATGGGTCCAGCGCAAGAGCGCTTCGACGCCAGTGATCTGGCCGCTCGCGATGTCGATCTTCGGCTGGTAGAAGAGCGAGAACTGATCGCGCTCCAGCGCGCGGCGCAGGGCATTCTCGAGCGTCAGCCGCTCAATCGACTGCGCCTTGATTTCCCTGGAGTAGAAGCGGAAGCCGTTCTTGCCGTCCTCCTTGGCGAGATACATCGCCATGTCGGCGTTCTTGGTCAGCGTCTTGGCATCTAAGCCATCAGCAGGATACATCGCAACGCCGATCGAGGCCGTGGTCTGGCATTCGTGGCCGCTCAGTTGCAGCGGCTGGCTGAGCGCCGACAACAGGCTCTCGGCGATCGTTTCGACGTCGGCACGGTCGGTCTCTTCCAGGATGACGACGAATTCATCGCCGCCGAGCCGGGCGATGACGTCGCTCGAACGCAAGGTCCCGCGCAACCGGTCGGCGATCTTGACGAGCAGCAGGTCGCCGGCGTCGTGGCCAAGCGAATCGTTGATGACCTTGAAACGGTCGAGATCGATGAACAGCAGCGCGAACTGACGCTGGTGGCGGCCGGCCACCTCGATCGCGTGACGAAGCAATTCGTTGAAGGTTTCCCGGTTGGGCAAGCGCGTCAGGCCGTCATGCGAGGCGAGATATTCGATCCGCTCGTCGGCCCTTGCCTTCTCGTCGGCGCGGTCGAAATTTTCCAGCGCGAACGAGACGTTTTCGGCGAGACGTCGCAACAGCCCGATCAACTCGGGGCTGAAGGCGCCGATCTCGCAGGAGAGGAAGATGATGGCGCCGATCGGCTTGCCGTTCTTCAATAACGGAAATGCGGCGCCAGAGCGGGTGCCAGCGTCGCGCAGGACCTGATAGAATGGGCTCGAATCGCCGAAGTCGCCGAGATAGTCGTTGCTGATGCAGGGTTTCCGGGTGCGGAATGCGATGCCGGTGAGGCTCCGCCCTTCCGGATGCGATGCATTGATGGACAGGCGCACGTTGAACGCGCGCTCGCCGTCCGGACCGGCCGAAGCGACGTTTTCCAGGTAATCGTCGCCTGGCCGCTCCAGCGCGATCGCGGTGGAGGTGAAATTGCCGCCGACGACGGCGGCCTCGCAGACCAAGTGGAACAGCTCGGTCCGCGACTTCGCCCGCATGATCGCTTCATTGGTGGCGCTGAGCGCCCCGAACATCCGCGTCAGCCGCTCCTTCTGCTCCTCGGTCCTCGCCTTCTCGTCCGCGCGCTCAAAGCTGCCGAGCGCGAACGACACGTTGTCGGCCAGCCGCTGCAGCAGTTCGGCGAACTCGGCGGTAAAGGTGTCGTGCTCGGACGCGATGAAGAGCATCACGCCGACCGGCTCACCGTCGACGAACAACGGGAACGCCGCGCCCGATCGCGCCCCCTCGCGTTCGATGATGTCCCGGAACGCACTGTCCGCAATGTCCTTCAGGAAGTTGTTGTTGATGCTGGCCCTCCTGGAACGGAATGCCGTCCCGCAAAGCCCGCGTCCCTCCGGAACGGCCTCGTCGATCGATACCTTGAGATTGCGGGCGTTCTCGGACGTCGGTCCTGCGGTCGCCGCCATCTCGAGATAGTCGCTGCCGGGCGCGACCAGGAAGATGCTGGTCGAGTTGAACCTGGCGCCCTTGCCGGCCGCCTGGCACACCAGCTTGAACATCTCCTCCCGTGACTTCGCCCGCATGATCGCTTCGTTGGTCGCGCTCAACGCCGCGAACATTCGCGACAACCGGTCCTTCTGCCGGTCGGCCCTGGCCTTTTCGTTGGCGCGTTCGAAATTTTCGAGCGCCACCGATACGTTCTCGGCGATCCGCGCCATCAGGGCGATGATCTCTTCGTCCGTCGCCAACGACCTGCCGACGAAGAACAACAAGACGCCGATGCTCTTGCCGAACTTGGTCACGGGGACCGCGATGCAGGCCATGACGCCAGCCTCGTGTCCCACCTGTCGCCACGGACCGTCCGATTTCGGGATATCGTTGTTGATGCACGGCCGCTGCGTCCGGAACGCCTGCCCGCAGACGCCCTTGCCGTAGATATTGTCCGGATCGATCGAGAAGCGCGTTTGCGTGATCAGGTCGATCGCGTCGCCGGTGCCAGCGACCGGCTCGAGCCAATGGTTGTCAGGCTCGGCGAGCAGGACCACGGCGGCGACCGATTTCCCGCTATGAACGGCGGCGTCGCAGACACGCTGATAGAGGTCGTGCTCGGTCTTGGCGCGAAGGATCGCTTCGTTGGTCGCGCTGATGGCGCCGAACATCTGGTTCAGGCGGCGCATCGCCCGCTCGCTGCTCTTGCGCATGCGCTCATGTTCGAAATTATCCAGCGCAAACGAAACATTCGCAGCCATGCGCGCCAGCAGCGACACGAGCTCGTTGTCGAGCGAGCCGACCTCGCGCCGGGTGACGAGGAAAACGCCGACGCTGCGGCCATTGCAGATCAACGGCATTGCCGCCGCCGCGGTGACCTCGCTATCGCGAGCGCCCGCACGCCAGGCGAGCGAGCGCGGGTCATTCAGATAGTCATTGCTGACGCAGGCCTGCTGGTCCCGAAACGCCTGTCCGCACACCCCCTCGCCCTCAGGCGTATTCGCAATGATCGAGATGTTGATGCCGCGCAGCCGCACGACATCGTCGCCGAACCCGACCGCAAAGCGCAGCAGGCTGGTCTCGGCATCCAGCAGGAAGATCGCCGTCGCCAGGAAGTCACCGCTTGAAAACGCGGCCTCGCAGACCTTGGCGTACAGCTCCTCCGGCGATTTGGCGTACAGGATCGCTTCGTTGCTGGCGTTCAACGCCGCGAAGGTACCCCTGATGGTCTGCTCCAAGCGATCAACTCCCTGCGGCCGGTCTCGGCCGGCCCCGCGGGATTTTATGCGGAGCAGAGACCTAAGTGGACGTTAGGAACAGCTATAAGTTGCGAGTCAAAGTAAATGTGTGACGAACAAAGTCGGATAGAACCCCCGCAAAATTGCCGGTTTGTTGACGATTTCCTCCGCCCGCGAGTGCGGTGCAATGCCTGCGAGGCACTGGTTCCCTGCCATGAGACCCGCCGCCCTGAAAAGCCGCGCCGGCGTCATGGCGGACCGGACATTCTGGCCTTGCTCGCCGGCCACGGCTTTGAGACCATTCTCGAACCACAAACAGGCAAGATCCGCCGCGTGACGCGGGCGTCGATACGAGGAAACCCCATGCCGATCGTCCACGCCGATCGTCTCACCCGCATCGGTGCGGCGCTGCTGCTCGGCGCCGGCGCCTTGGAGGAGGAAGCCCAGGCGGTCGCGATCGGCTGCGTCAACGCCAATCTCGCCGGACATGACTCGCACGGGATCATCGCGGTCCCGACCTATATCGACCGCATCAAGGCCGGCCATATCGTGCCCGGCGCGAAATGGACCATCGTCCAGGAATCGCCGACCACGACCGTGATCGACGGCCATTGGGGCTTCGGCTTCCACGTCAATGCCAAGGCGATGGAATTGACGATTGCCAAGGCGAAGACCGCCAATGTCGCCGCCTGCACTGTGTTCCGACAGAGCCATGTCGGGCGGCTTGCGCACTATCCCATGATGGCGATGCGCGAAGGCATGATCGGCATCGCCACCGCCGATTCCGGCCGCTCGCCAAAACACGTCGCGCCATTCGGCGGCCGCGAGGCGCGGCTCGGCACCAACCCGATCTCGATCGCGGTGCCGTCCGAGCTCGAGGCGCCGTTCTATCTGGACATGGCAACCTCGGCGGTCGCCGCGGGCAAGATCCAGCTCGCGGTCGCACGCGGCGAGCGGATTCCGACCGGATGGATCATCGACGCCGAAGGCCGCCACACCACCGACCCGACGGACTATCGCAAGGGCGGCGCGCTGCTGCCGCTTGGTGGCAGCGAGGGCTATAAGGGCTCTGGCTTGGCGGCCATGGTGGAAGTCCTGTGCGGCCTGCTCACCGGGCTTGGATTCGGCGTCGAGCCGACCGGACGCCACAATGACGGATGCTTCATGGCGGTGTTCAATGTCGCCGCCTTCCGTCCGTTGCAGGATTTCAAGCGCGAGGTGGCCGAGTTCGCCCGCTACCTGAAATCGACGCCGCCCTCGGACGGAAGTCCGGGCGTGTTCTATCCCGGCGAGGTCGAATTTCTGCGCGAACAGGAGCGGCGGAAGAACGGCATCGAGATCGAGGAAGCGACCTGGGACAAGCTGCGCGCGCTCGCCGGCGAGTACGGGCTGACAAAACAACTCGATCTGGCGTGAGGGGGGACAGCGGCATGACACGGCAAATGGCACTGGTCGGTTTCCTGCAGGCGCAGAACTGCACCAATCTGCCGGGCTCCTGGCGCCATCCGCAATCGCGCGACGATTCGATGTCGGCGGATTACTACCAGGAGATCGCGCGGATCCTCGAGGCTGGCAAATTCCACATGGCGTTCTTCGACGACCGCCTGGCGATGCCGGACCGCTATGGCAACGATCACGCCCACACCGTCGAATACGGCATCCGTTGCGTGAAGATGGACCCGGTCATCGTGCTGACCACGATGGGCATGGTCACCGAGAAGCTCGGCCTCGCCTCGACCTGTTCGACCACTTACTACGAGCCGTTCGACGTCGCGCGCCGCTTCGCCACCCTCGACCTCATGACCGGCGGCCGTGCCGGCTGGAATGTGGTGACTTCGGTCAATGACGGCGAAGCCCTCAACATGGGCCGCGAGCACCATCTCGAACACGATTTGCGCTACGACCGCGCCGACGAATTCATGGAGGTCGTGCTCGGCCATTGGGATTCCTGGGAGGACGGCGCACTCATCGTCGACAAGAAGAGCGGCCGTTTCGCCGATCCGACCAAGGTGAAGCGGCTCGATCACGACGGAAAGTTCTTCAAGTCGCGCGGACCCTTCACTGTGCCGCGTTCGCCGCAGGGTCATCCCGTCATTATCCAGGCCGGCGCTTCCGGCCGCGGCCAGCGTTTTGCCGGGCGATGGGGCGAGGTGATCTTCACCGCCGCGCGCAATCTTGCCAGCGCAAGGCAAGGCTATGAGGCGATCCGCAATGAGGCGGCAAAGGCCGGTCGCGATCCCGACCAGATGTTCCTCTGCAATCTGATCACGCCGGTGTGCGGCGCGACCAAGGCCGAGGCGGAAGACCGAATGGCGCTGATCCAGAAGCTGCCGCTGGAGATCGACGCGCTGTCCCTGCTCGCCGAGGGACTGAACTTCGACTTCGGCGCCAAGGGCATCGACGAGCCGCTGACGACGGAGGAACTGCAGGGCATGCAGGGCATGCTCGGCATCCGCGACGGCGTGCTGAAAACCTCCGGCAAGACCAATCCAACCACGCGCGACTTCATCACCTTCTCCGGCCGCGGCCTGGTGAAGGATGCGATCGTCGGCGGCCCGAAGGACATCGCCGATCGGCTGGAGGAGATGTTCGTCGGGCGCGGCTGCGATGGATTTGTCATTGCGGCGAGCTATGTGCCCGGTTCCTACGCTGATTTCGTTCGCCACGTCGTGCCGGAATTGCAACGCCGCGGGCTATTCCACCGTGACTATACCGGCAAGACGCTGCGCGAGAATCTCGGCCTGCCCCGTCCCGCGGCCGGAGCCTGGAAAATCTCGCCGCAGGTTGCGGCGGAATGAGAGAGCAGATCGATGCGCTGGCTTAAATTCACCGCCCAAGAGAAGACCTCCTGGGGTCTCGTCGAGGGTGAAAAGGTCGTCTCAGTGGACGGCGATCCCTTCGGCGAATGGCGGCGTACCGCGGAGACGCATGCGCTCCGAGACGTAAAGATCGAGCTGCCGCTGGTCCCGCGCACCTTCTATTGCGTCGGGCTCAATTATCTGAAGCACCTGAAGGAGGCCGCCGATAAGCGCGGCGAAATCCCCGCCGTGCCCGACCGGCCCGAAATCGGCTACCGCGCCCAGAACGCCCTGATCGCCCACGATGAGGACGTGGTGATCCCGGCGACCGCAACGGAAAAGATTCACTACGAAGGTGAGCTCGTGGTCGTCATCGGCAAGAAGGCAAAACACCTCGATGCGGCGAACGCGATGTCCTGCGTGTTCGGCTACACCATCGGCAATGACGTCAGCGAGCGCAGTTGGCAGAAGGCCGACCGCGGCCTCTGGCGCTCCAAGAACGCCGATACCTTCAAGCCGATGGGTCCATGGATCGAGACCGATGTCGATCTCGACAAGATGGAGACGGTGGTGCGGGTCAACGGCAAGGAGACCAACCGCTTTCGCACCAACGATATGATTTTCGGCATCGTCCCCTTCATCGTCGAACTGACGAAGTATTTCACGCTTTGGCCCGGCGACGTGATCTGGATGGGCACCGACGGCGCCTCGCCGGACCTGAAAGCGGGTGACGTCGTCGAGATCGACATCACCGGCATCGGCACCCTGCGTAACCGGTTCGTGAGGGAGTAGCGATAAGGTTTGTAGGGTGGGCAAAGCGAAGCGTGCCCACCATCACGAGCGGAGTGCTCGAAGGTGGGCACGCTTCGCTTTGCCCACCCTACGTCTCAATCCTTCCGCGGCCGCCTGGTATCGAACGGCAGGGCGACGCCGGTCTTGATCTCCTTCAGGATCATGTTGGTGCGGACGTAGCGGATGCCGGGCACGCGGAACATGAATTCGTCCAGGAACTGATTATAAGCGTGCATGTCGCGCACCACGACGCGCAGGTGATAGTCGGCGTCTCCCGTGGTCGCGAAACATTCCAGGACTTCGCTGCGCCGTTTCACCCGCGCCACGAACTCGTCGACGAATTTCGCATCATGCCGCTCCAGCGAAACATGAAGGATCGCCGACGTTGCAAAGCCGGCACGCTCACGTTCCACCAGCGCCGAATAGCCCGATATCACCCCGGATTCCTCCAGCCCGCGCACGCGCCGCCAGCAGGCTGAGGTCGACATGCCGACCGCCTCGGCAAGTTCCTGGTTGGTCGCGCGTCCGTTCTTCTGCAGTTCAGTGAGGATGCGTTCGTCCTGCTCTTCGGCCATGAGGGCATCTCCGTTTGGTAGATTCTACCAAGAACCATGACTTCTTACAAAAGCCTACCGATTGACGGCGTATCGCGGGGATGAATTGGTAACACTTGCCGAACGGACGGGATTACCGTCAGCCGACTCGAATCCGATCCGAGGCCGGCCATGGATGCCATTCCCTCCCTCGACACCTACCAGCTTTCCGACCGCTATGAACGCGATGACGGCCGCGTCTTCCTCACGGGCACGCAGGCCATCGTCCGTATCGTGCTCGACCGGGCCAGACGCGATCGCGCGGCGGGGCTGAACACCGCCGGCTTCATCTCCGGCTATCGTGGCTCGCCCCTCGGCGGCGTCGATCTCGAACTCTGGCGCATCGCCAATCGCCTCAAGGCGGAGCGCATCGAATTCCTGCCCGCGGTCAACGAGGACCTCGCGGCAACCGCAGTGCTCGGCTCGCAGCAAGTCGAGACCCAACCCGATCGCACCGTGCAGGGCGTGTTCGGCCTCTGGTATGGCAAGGGCCCTGGCGTCGACCGTTCCGGCGATGCGCTCAAGCATGGCAACGCCTATGGCTCGTCACCGCATGGCGGCGTGCTTGTTGTCGCGGGCGACGATCATGGCTGCGTTTCCTCCTCGATGCCGCACCAGTCCGACGTCGCCTTCATGAGCTGGTTCATGCCGACGCTGCATCCGGCCAGCGTCGCCGAATATCTCGAATTCGGCGAATACGGCTACGCGCTCAGCCGCTTCTCCGGCATGTGGGTCGGCTTCAAGGCGATCTCGGAGATCGTCGAATCCGGCGCCTCCGTCGCGCTGCGCCCGCCACGCGTTTTTCACGTCCCCGATTTCACGCCGCCGCCCGGCGGCTTGCACTATCGCTGGCCCGATCTTCCCGGACCGCAGATCGAGGAGCGATTGGAAGCGAAGAAGCACGCGGTCTACGCCTTTGCAAAAGCCAACCCGATCGACCGCCACATCTACGACATCCCGCACGCGACCTATGGCATCGTCACGACCGGCAAGGCGCATCTGGACCTGATGGAAGCGCTGCGGCTGATTGGCCTCGATGAGGCTGCCTGCCGCCGCCTTGGCATCGACATCTATAAGGTCGGCATGGTCTGGCCGCTCGCGCTGCACGACGCGATGGAGTTCGTGAAGGGCAAGCGCGAGATCCTGGTGGTGGAGGAAAAGCGCGGCATCATCGAGAGCCAGTTCAAGGAATATTTCTACGACTATCCGGGCTCGAAGCCGGAGCGGATGGTCGGCAAGCATGACGAGACCGGCGCACGGCTGATCTCATGGATCGGCGAATTGTCGCCGCGCGCGCTCGCCGAGGTGCTGGCGCGGCGCCTCGACCCGATCTTCCCCGGCCTCGATCTTGCGAAGCGCGCCGCCGCACTCACCCCTGACGCACAGCGCGTGATCACGATCGCGGGCGCGACCCGCACACCGTATTTCTGCTCCGGCTGCCCGCACAACACCTCGACCAAAGTGCCGGAGGGATCGAAGGCGCTCGCCGGCATCGGCTGTCATTTCATGGCGAGCTGGATGGACCGCGAGACCTCGTCCTTGATCCAGATGGGCGGCGAAGGCGTCAACTGGGCGGCATCGTCGCGGTTCACTAACCACAAGCACATCTTCCAGAATCTCGGCGAAGGCACCTATTATCACTCCGGATCGATGGCGATCCGCCAGGCCATCGCAGCCGGCGCCAACATCACCTACAAGATCCTGTTCAACGACGCCGTGGCCATGACCGGCGGCCAACCGGTCGACGGGCCTGTGAGCGTGCATGCTATCGCACACAGCGTCCGCGCCGAAGGCGTGGCGCGGATCGCACTGGTCTCGGACGAGCCCTCGCGGTTCGCGCCCGCCGACTTCCCCATCGGCGTCACCATCCATCCGCGCGAGGAGATGGATGGCGTGCAGCGCGAGCTGCGCGACATTCCCGGCGTCTCCGTGCTGATCTACCAGCAGACCTGCGCCACCGAAAAACGCCGCCGCCGCAAGCGCGGCCAGATCGAAGAGCCGCCGCGCTTTGCCTATATCAACGACCTGGTCTGCGAAGGCTGCGGCGACTGTTCGGTGGAATCGAACTGCCTCAGCGTCGAGCCGAAGGAGACGCCGTTCGGCCGCAAGCGCCGCATCAATCTCTCGACCTGCAACAAGGACTTCTCCTGCCTCAACGGCTTCTGCCCGAGCTTTGTCACTATCGAGGGCGCCAGGCGCCGCGCGAAGCCGGCAAGCAGCATCGATCCGCAGGCGCGCGCGGCCATGCTGCCGCTGCCGGTGCTTGCGCCGATCGACCGTCCCTATGATCTCCTGGTGACTGGCGTCGGCGGCACCGGCGTCATCACGGTCGGCGCGCTGATCAGCATGGCCGCGCATCTGGAGCGCCGCGGCGTCTCGGTGCTCGATTTCACCGGCTTTGCGCAAAAGTTCGGACCGGTTTTGAGCTATATCCGTATTGCCGCCCAGCCGGACGAACTGCACCAGGTCCGCATCGACCAGGGCGCGGCCGACGCGCTGATCGGCTGCGATGTCGTCGTCAGCTCCTCCGCCAAGGCATCAGGCACCTATCGGAATGGCATGCGCGCCGCGCTCAACAGTGCGGAGATGCCGACCGGCGACGTCGTGCGCTTCCGAGATGCGGACCTTGCCGCATCAACCCGCCTGCGCGCCATCGAGAAAGTGATCGGCAGCGGTCATCTCAGCACGATCGACGCCAATGCGCTGGCCGAGCGGCTGCTCGGCGACACCGTCTTTGCCAACATCATCATGCTTGGCTTCGCCTGGCAGCAGGGCCTCGTCCCGGTCTCGTTGAACGCGCTGCTCCGTGCGATCGAGCTCAACGGCGTCGCCATCGAGCGCAACAAGCAGGCCTTTGCCTGGGGACGCATCGCCAGCGTCGATCCGGACTTTCTGCCCGACGCGGATAGAGCGAGAACGATCGAAGCGGAAACGCTCGATCAGGTGATCGCGCGCCGCGCCGATTTTCTGACGGCCTACCAGGACGTAGCCTATGCTGCGCGATATCGGAAAACAGTGAAGCGGGTGCAGGATGCCGAGGCTTCGCTCGGAACGGAGGCGCTGACGGACGCGGTCGCGCGCGCTCTGTTCAAGCTGATGGCGTACAAGGACGAATATGAGGTGGCGCGGCTTCACATGGAGACCGGCTTCCTCGACGAGCTGCGCCAGCAGTTCGATGGCGATTTCTCGGTGAGATATCATCTGGCGCCGCCGTTCCTGCCGGCGAAGGAGGACGCGCGCGGTCGGCCGCGCAAACGCAGCTTCGGCCCATGGATCAGGACGCCGCTGAAGATTCTTGCGCGCCTGAAGACGCTGCGCGGCACACCGTTCGACGTCTTCGGCTACACCGCCGAGCGCCGCGCGGAGCGCGACCTTATCGCCTGGTATGAGGGACAGATCGATGCCCTGCTCGGCCGGCTCGATGCCCGGCGCATGCCTGACATCCTCGCGATTGCCCGAGCGCCGATGGACATCCGCGGCTACGGCCCGGTGAAGGACGCGGCGATCGCCAAGGTGAAGGCGGAGGTCGCGGGCCTGTCGGCGCAGCTCGCACAAGCTGCGCCGAACGAAGCTGCGTCAGGATCGCGCCGGGGCGCCGCGTTGAGCCGGCCGTGACAGCCAGCTCACGATCACGGTGGCGATCGCCGCAACGGCGATGTTGAGAATCAGCGCGCCGAGCCCGACATAGAAGGTGTAGCTGTCGCCGCCAAAATTGATCGTCGCCAGCGGCTTCAACCCATTGCTCCACGCCGTCCATGATCCCCAGCCGATGCCGGCCGCCCAGCCGAGCAGCAACCCCTCGGCACGGAACCAGCGCGTAAACAGGCTGAACACCAGCGCCGGCAGGATCTGCATGATCCAGAGGCCGCCGAGCAGTTGCAGGTCGAGCGCATATTGCGTCGGCAGGAACAGGATGAAGGCCAATGCGCCGACCTTCACCACCAGCGAAGCGATCTTCGCCACCGACGCCTCGCCGGCATGGGTGATATCTGGATTGACGTAGGACTTCCAGATATTGCGCGTGAACAGGTTGGCGGCGCCGATGCTCATCACCGCCGCCGGCACCAGCGCGCCGATCGCGATCGCCGAGAAGGCGAAGCCCGCAAACCAGGGTGGGAACAGCGCCTTGAACAGCATCGGCACGACGTCGTTCGGCGAGGACACCTGAATGTGCGCGGCATGGGCCATGTAGCCGAGCAGCGCGATCAAGCCGAGCAGCAGCGTATAGGCCGGCAGCAGGATCGCATTCTTGCGGATCGTGTCGGCAGATTTGGAAGCAAAGACGCCGGTCAGCGTGTGCGGATACATGAAGGCCGCAAGCGCCGAGCCGAGCGCGAGCGTCGCAAAGGCCAGCATCTGCGACGGTTTCAGGATCAGGCCGGTGTCGCCGCCCTTCGCCGTGAAGGCATCGTTGGCGGCAGCGAACACTGCGCCATAACCGCCGAGCTTCGCCGGCACCACCACGACCGCCACCAGCACAACGATATAGATCATGATGTCCTTGACGAAGGCGATCAGCGCCGGCGCGCGCAGGCCGGAACTATAGGTATAGAGCGCAAGGATGACGAAGGCCGCGACGAGCGGCAGTTCGCCGCTCAGCCCCATCGCCTTGATCACGACGCCCATACCGATCAATTGCAGCGCGATATAGGGCATCGTCGCGACGATGCCGGTGAGCGCGACCACGAATTCGAGCGCCCGCGAGTCATGGGTGCCGTGCACGACGTCAGCAGCGGTGACGTAGCCTTTCGAATGCGCCACTTTCCAGAGTAGAGGCATCACCGCGAACACGAAGGGATAGACGATGATGGTGTAAGGCAGCGCAAAGAAGCCGTAAGCGCCGACCGCATAGACCAGCGCGGGCACGGCGATGATGGTGTAGGCGGTGTAGAAGTCGCCGCCGACGAGGAACCAGGTGACCCAGGTGCCAAATTGGCGGCCACCCAGGCCCCATTCATCGAGATGCTCGCTGACGGCGCCGGATTTCCAGCGCGCCGCCATGAAGCCCATGACGGTGACGAGCGCAAAGAAGAAAACAAAGACGGAAAGCGGAATCCATTCGATCTGATCAGCCATGACGTGCACCT
Organism: Bradyrhizobium sp. Ses1; assembly: GCF_059512365.1. Lineage (NCBI taxonomy): Bacteria > Pseudomonadati > Pseudomonadota > Alphaproteobacteria > Hyphomicrobiales > Nitrobacteraceae > Bradyrhizobium > Bradyrhizobium sp. Ses1. The sequence goes on along the minus strand of NZ_JCAMOQ010000014.1, from coordinate 116,487 downwards.
TCCTTCAGGCTTCGTCAGGCTTGCGGCTGCGATAGACCAGCCAGATCAAGAATGAAGTGATCGGCACCCAGGCGAGTTGATACCAATAGAAGAAGGGGAAGCCGAACAGCGACGGTTCCAGGAAATTATAAAATGGCACCCACAACAGGCCGACGAACGGCAGTAGCAACAAGATCCACATCGCGGGACTCTATCTCCAGGCTCGCCGGCGATCTTGCACCGGCTCGTGACTGGAAACGCTCTAATCAGTGGATCGTTGCTGAACCAAGCACATTTCGGCATTGCTGCGTTGCGCGAGTGGGCTTCATCTCAGGGCTTGGGAAAACAACCTCTAGAAAACAGCCTCGTAGCCCGGGCGGAGCGTCAGCGTAACCCGGGGAACTCGTAAACGCTGCTGCAGGTGTCCCGGGTTCCGCTCCACCCGGGTTACGAGACTAGATCATCCGCGCAACGAGCGGAATCCTGCGCAGCGCCACTGTTAGCGCCCAGCTCGCCGCAAGTGTGCCGGTGAACACGATGGCTGCCTTCAGGCCGGCTGGCCAGGCACGGTCGTAGACCAGGTACTGCAGGTAGATGATGAAGATGTAGTGCAGGAGATAGATGCCATAGGCCGAAGGCTGCATGGCATCTAACAGGGGCAGTTTGGCCCTCGCGAAACGCAGGAAGGTTGCCGGCAGCGCGAACGCCATCGCCGCGCTGAACAGCGCGAAGGCAAACGCGTAAGCCACTTCCCACCACGTCGGCGGATTGTTGAAATCGATCCAGTTGTGGTGAGCGTAGACCAGGAGCAGGATCGCGCCGTAGAACGCGAGCGCGTAGCCAAGCCACAGCAACCAGCGATTTGCCATTTCGCCGTTCTCCGCGAAAATGCCCGTGCGCAGGCTGACCACGCCGATGCCGACGCCGGTGAAGAAATAGGCGGCATAAAGCAAGATGCGGCTGGTCTGGATCGGCAGCGGATAACCGCCCGGCTCGAGCCAACTCGCATCACCAAAGATGAGGCGCATCGGCACGTAGGAAACAAGCGAGACCACCAGGAATGCCGCGAACGCCGTCATCGGCAGGTTGCGCGTCAAGAAGATCACCTGGCCCAAGCCCTTGAGCAGCCGCGGCCCGACCGACCACACGATGACGGTCAGAATATTGAGCGCGAGCAGCACCCACAGGAACCAGGCCGGTCCCGACGGCCATGGCCCGATGGTGAGCGTGTGCCACCAGAAATGGAAGAAGTTGAAATCGGTCGTGCCAGGCAGATGATAGCGCAGGAAGGTCGGATAGTAGGCCACCGGCATCAGCACGAAGATCGACACCAGATAGGGAACGCCGAGGCGCCAGGCGCGGGCCGCGATGAAATTCGCTCCGCCCCGGCGCGTCAGGCTGTCGTGCACGAACAGGCCCGAGATCATGAACATGCAGGCCATGAAGAAGCTGTCGTTGAACAACACGACAAGGTCGAAGCCGAGCCAGCGCGCTTTGTCGCCGCTGCCGAAATGAGTGTAGTTCACCACCGAATGATGGATCAGCACCAACAGGATGATGAAGGTGCGCGCGCGGTCGAGCGCAACGATGCGAGACGTCGCAATTGCGCATTGATCGGTTCCATCGGTCTTGCGCAGCATCGGGCTGTTCCGGATCAGATTTCTGTTCGATCACTTTTCGAATGCGTCGTAAACGATCTTCTTGACATTGACCTCAACGTGCCACCGCCCGGAGGGCGCGTTCAAGAGCAGCACGAAGAACATGTCCTGCAACGGGTCGACGACGATATACGCCCCCGAAGCGCCGTCCCACTTGATCTCGCCGGGCGAGCCCGGCGGAGGCGGCACGGCATTGCCGGCATCGGTGCGGATCCCGAACCCGTAGCCGAAGCCGAAGCCGTCGCCCGGATAGTAGAAATAGTTGCGGGCGACGCCCGATCCCGGCCCGATATGGTCAGTCATCATCGCCTTGAAAGTTTTCGGGCCGAGAATGGTCTTGCCATTCAGCGTGCCGCCATTGAGCAGCATCTGGCCGTAACGCGCCATGTCGGCAACCGTCGATACCAGGCCGCCGCCACCGGACTCCCAGCGCGTCACGTCGAGCGGATTGCGCTCGATGCGCTCGTCACTGCGCAGCCGCCGCGCATAGCGGGCGCGCTCCGCCGGGTCGGTCAGGAAATATTTGGTCGTGGTCATGCCGAGCGGCTCGAACAGCGCCGTCTTCTCGAACTCATAGAGCGATTGTCCCGATGCGACCTCGATGACGCGGCCGAGTACATCGATCGAATGGCCGTAGTCCCATAATGTGCGCGGCTGCTCGGCAAGCGGCAGCTTCGCGATCCGCTCCGCGAATTCGGCATTGTCGAAGTCGCCGAGATAGATGCCGTCATAGGCCGCCTTCACCAGCCCCGCGCCATAGAAGCCGTAGGTGATGCCCGACGTGTGCAGCAACAGATCCTCGATCGTGACCGGACGGATCAGCGGCACCAGATCGAGCACCGGGCGACCCGACTCGTCCTTGCGCTCGACGCCGACCTTCATGTTGGCAAAGGAAGGGATGTATTTGCTGACGGGATCGTCGAGCGCGATCTTGCCGCGGTCGATCAGGATCATCGCCGCCACGCTGGTGACCGTCTTCGTCACCGAATGCAGTGGAAAGATCGTATCCGCAGTCATATCGATGTTCGCTTCGACGTCGCGCTTGCCGAAGCATTTGAAATAGATCGGCTTGCCATGCCGCTGGATCAGCAGCGCCGCGCCGGGAATCTTTCCGGTCGCGCTTTGCTCGGTGAGGAAGTCATCGAGACGCGAGAGCTTTTCCATCGACAGCGGCGCATTCGGTGGCGGCCCGAACGCCGCGGCCGGCAACGGCGCGAGCAAGCAGGCGAGCATCACGGCAAGCGGCGTCATGGTTCGGCACAATGACACCCGCTTCAGCGCAAACATGCCGCTCCCTCCTGCCCTATTCTCATGCAATCTATTGGATTACGCTTCGCCGCGCCATCACCTCGTTACAAGCGATGATTTATCGGCGGGCGAATAGGAAAAGGCCGACGAATTGTAGGGTGGGCAAAGCGCAGCGTGCCCACCGTCCATCCACCACCACCCGTGAATGGTGGGCACGCTGCGCTTTGCCCACCCTACGCTTCCCAATACTACGAATAGGGGTCGATCAGCTTCTGCTGCTCGGCGCTGTGGTTTACCAGCATGTCGATGAAGGTCCGCACCTTCGCCGATAGATGATGGCGATGTGGATAGACTGCGTTCAACGAAAGCTCGACGGGCCGGTATTCCGGCAGCAGGCGGACCAGCCGTCCCGCTTCGAGATCGCCGTGAACCAGGAAGCCCGCTGCGAGGCAGATGCCGGCCCCCTGCAGCGCCGCCATGCGCAGCGCCTCGCCGCTGTTCGTGGTGAAGCGGCCGGATACCTTCACTGATGCCGGCGCGCCTGTGCGGTCGATGAACCGCCACTCGTCCTGGTACGGATAGTTTACGTGCCGCACGCAATCGCGCTCGCTGAGCTCGGCAAGCTCATGCACCGCGCCGTGCCGTTCGATGTAGTCGTGGGAGCAGCACAGCACGTGGCGCCAGGTGGCGAGACTGCGCACGATCAGGCTTGAATCCGGCGGCCGGATCATGCGCACGGCCACGTCAAAGCCCTCGTCGATCATGTCGACCGTGCGCTCGCCCATCGAGAGATCGACCCTGACCTCCGGATAGGTCTTGAGGAACTCGGCGACGACGGGCGCGACATACGGCACGGTGTGGGCATGGGTATAGACGCGTAGCGTGCCGCGCGGCGTCGAATGCAGCGCGCCGGCGATGTCGTCGGCCTGCTCGATGTCGGCGAGGATCTGCACGCAGCGGTCGTAATAGGTGCGCCCGACCTCGGTGAGACTCACCTTGCGCGTGGTCCGGTTGAGCAGGCGGACGCCGAGGCGGTCCTCCAGCGCCTGGACATGGTTGCTGACCATGGTCGTGGACATGTTGAGGCGGCGGCCGGCGGCCGAAAAGCCGCCGCTATCCACCACCCGGACAAAGGCCGTCAGGCTGGTCAACCGGTCCATGCGCGAGTTCCCGATTATTTGCTCTCACTGGATAATCCTTCCAGTTTTGGCGGGATTATCACAGCGCTGGAGACATCGCATGTATGTCGCGGATTTGGCGCCCTCCCGCCCGGGAGGCGCGCCTAAACGTATTCGGGGTAGCCATGTCGACGACATCCTATGTCACTGATACAACAGAGAAAATAAGCCTGCGCCCGTCGCGGCTGGTGATCAGGCGGGCGGCATTGGCGCTGGTCGCCGTGCTCGGCGTCGTCGGCATTGCCGATTTCGGCTACGACTATCTCACCACCGGCCGCTACCTCGAATCGACCGATGACGCATATGTGAAGGCCGATTCCACGATCGTCTCGCCGAAGGTCTCCGGCTATATCGCACAGGTGCTGGTCAGCGATAACCAGCCGGTCAAGGCCGGGCAGTTGCTGGCCGAAATCGACGACCGCGATTTCCGGGCCGCACTGGCCCAGGCCCATGCCGACGTCGACGCCTCCGAGGCTGCGGTGCGCAACCTCGATGCCCAGCTTGCCCAGCAGCAGCCCATCATCGAACAGGAAACGGCCGACGTCGCGGCCGCCGAAGCCAATCTCAAATTCGCCCAGGAGGAGCAGGCTCGCTACGAGGGGCTGATGAAGACCGGCTCCGGCACGGTGCAGCGCGCGCAGCAGACCGACGCCGCCCTCCGTGCCAACAACGCGCAATTGCAGCACTCCAAGTCCGGCCTGCTCGCCGCCCAGCGCAAGGTCGATGTGCTCACCACCGAACGTGCCAAGGCGGTCGCGCAGCTCGATCGCGCCCGCGCGGTGGAGCGGCAGGCATCGCTGAACCTCAGCTATACGCGGATCACCGCGCCAGTCGACGGCACCGTCGGCGCACGCTCGCTCAGGGTCGGACAATATGTTCAGGCCGGCACGCAGTTGATGGCGGTGGTGCCGCTCGATGCCGTCTACGTCGTCGCCAACTTCAAGGAGACCCAGCTCACGAATGTGCGCAACGGCCAGCCGGTCGAAGTCGAGATCGACAGTTTCCGCGGCACCAAGCTGCGCGGCCATGTCGACAGTCTGTCGCCCGCGAGCGGACTCGAATTCGCGCTGCTGCCGCCGGACAACGCCACCGGCAATTTCACCAAGATCGTGCAGCGCGTGCCGGTCAAGATCGTACTCGATGATATCAGGCTGAAGGGCCTGTTGCGCCCGGGCATGTCCGCAGTGCCGACCGTCGACACCAAGGCCACCGTGCTGGCCGAGCGCGAAGCCAAGAGCCGACTTGCCGCCAGCGCCGCGCGGCCGGACGGAGGCTAGCGGCGAGTTCTCCTCTCGCGCTTGCGGGAGAGGAGTGCAGCATCGATCGCGGAAGCAATTCGGCTTCATCACGCGCTAGCGGACGAGACTAATGACCACGCTACAGCCCACGCTCAACGCCGCGTCCTCCGCGGACCTCAGCCCAAAACCCGCCGCCGCACCGGCTATCCCCGCAAAAATCTGGATCGCGGTGGTCGGCGCCAATCTCGGCGCCTTCATGGCGGTGCTCAACATCCAGATCGTCAACGCCTCGCTGGCGGACATCCAGGGCGCGATCGGCGCCGGCATCGATGACGGCGGCTGGATTTCGACCTCCTATCTGGTCGCCGAGATCGTGGTGATCCCCCTGAGCGGCTGGCTCGCGCAGGTGTTCTCGGTCCGGCGCTATCTCCTGACCAATGCTGTTCTGTTCCTTGTCTTTTCCGCGGCCTGCGCGCTCGCGCACGACCTGCCGCAGATGATCGCGCTGCGCGCCGTGCAGGGTTTCACCGGCGGCGTGCTGATCCCATTGGCGTTCACACTGATCATCACGCTGCTACCTAAGGCGAAGCAGCCAATCGGGCTCGCCATATTCGCATTGTCGGCGACGTTCGCGCCGGCGATCGGCCCGACCATCGGCGGCTATCTCACCGAGAACTGGGGCTGGCAGTACATCTTCTATGTCAACCTGGTGCCCGGCGCGATCATGGTCGGCATGCTCTATTTCTCGCTGGAAGTAAAACCAATGAAGCTCTCGCTTCTGCGCGAGGGCGACTGGCCCGGCATCATCACCATGGCGATCGGCCTGTCCGCACTGCAGACGGTGCTGGAAGAGGGCAACAAGGACGACTGGTTCGGCTCGCCCTTCATCGTCCGCCTCTCCGTCATCGCGGCGGTGGCGCTAGTGGCGTTCATCGTGATCGAGCTCACCGCGAACAAGCCGCTGCTCAACCTGCGCCTGCTGCTCCGCCGCAATTTCGGCTTCGGCATGCTGGCCAATTTCCTGCTCGGCACCGCGCTGTACGGCTCGGTGTTCATCCTGCCGCAATATCTGTCACGGATTCAGGGCTACAATGCCGAGCAGATCGGCATGGTGCTGGCATGGACCGGGCTGCCGCAGCTCGTGCTGATCCCGCTGGTGCCACGCCTGATGCAGCGCTTCGACCCGCGCATCATCATCGGCGTCGGCTTCACGCTGTTCGCCGCCTCCAATTTCATGAACATCTATATGACCAATGACTACGCCACCGACCAGTTGTTCTGGCCGAACATCGTGCGCGCCATCGGCCAGGCGCTGGTGATGGCGCCGCTATCGGCGGTCGCGACTGCAGGGATCGAGGCCGAGAATGCCGGCTCGGCGTCCGGGCTTTTCAATATGATGCGCAATCTCGGCGGCGCCGTCGGCATCGCGCTGTTGCAGACGCTGCTGACCAAACGTGAGCAGTATCATTCCAACGTGCTGATGCAGTCGGTCTCGCTGTTGGAGCAGGCGACCCGCACGCGGATCGAGCAGCTCACGCAATATTTCATGAGCCATGGCGTCGCCGACCATGCCGATGCCACGCACCGCGCTATCGTCGCAGTCGGCAGGATCGTGCAGAAGCAGGCTTATATCCTGGCCTTCAGCGACACCTTTTACGTGATGGGCGTCGCGCTGATCGTCGCGCTGTTCGCCGCGGCGCTCCTGAAGAAGCCGAATGCGCTGGCCGGCGGCGGCGCGCATTAGGATTGCCGCGCGCACCCCCTCGTCATGCGCGGGCTTGACCCGCGCATCCATCAAAAAAGACTCTTCCGAAGCGAGATGGATTGCCGGGTCAAGCCCGGCAATGATGAGGGTGACATGCTACACCGCAGTCGCCTTGGCGAACTCCACATAGATCTCGCGCAGCCGCTCCGTCATCGGGCCGGGCTTGCCATTGCCGACCTTCTTGCCGTCGATGGCGACCACCGCCTGCACGAACAGGCTGGCGCTGGTGATGAAGGCTTCCTTGGCGGCCAGCGCCTCCTCGATCGAGAAGGCGCGCTCCTCGACGCGGAGCTGGCGTTCCTCGGCGAGCGCCACCACGGCCTTACGGGTGCAGCCGGGCAGAATTTCGCTGCCGTTCTGTCGGGTCACGATGACGTCGTCCTGGGTCAGGATGAAGGCAGAGGACGAGCCGCCCTCGGTGACCTTGCCGTCCTGGATCATCCAGGCCTCGCCGGCGCCAGCTTCGGCGGCCGCCTGCTTGGCCAGCACCTGCGCCAGCAGCGCCACGCTCTTGATGTCGCGCCGCTCCCAGCGGATGTCGGGCACCGTGATCACGTTGATGCCGGTCTTGGCCGAGGGCGCCCCGACGATGTCCTTCTCAGAGGTGAACATCACCAGCGTCGGCCTCACCCCTTTGGGAAAGGCAAAATCGCGTCCGGTATCGGCGCCGCGGGTCACCTCCAGATAGACCATGCCGTTGACGAGCTTGTTGCGCGCCACCAGCTCCTTCTGGATGTCCTGGATCCGCGCGATTGTTTCCGGCAGTTCCAGCCTGATCTCGCCGACCGAGCGCTCCAGTCGCGCCAGATGCGAGGCGTTATCGACCAGCCTGCCGTCGAGCACGGCGGCCACCTCGTAGATCCCATCGGCGAACAGGAAGCCGCGGTCGAGGACCGACACTTTGGCCTCCGAAAGGGGTACATAGGAGCCGTTGACGTAAGCGATCTTTTCCAAGCGAAGTCTCCCGGACGTAGTGATGCGATGGGGTTTCTATACGCAATTCGTTAATGCCGATAGGCCTCCAGGCCATCAAACCCTCGGCGTCATTCCGGGGCGATGCGCAGCATCGAGCCCGGAATCCATTTCCCCGCCAGCGCAAGCGGCTGAATGGAGTCCGGGCTCACGCTTCGCGTGCCCCGGAATGACGGCGGTATTAATGCTGCAAGATCTTCGACAGGAACTTCTGCGCGCGGTCGCTGCGCGGCTTGCCGAAGAAATCCGCCTTCAGCGCATCCTCGACGATCTCGCCCTGATCCATGAAGATCACGCGATGGGCGACCTTGCTGGCAAAGCCCATTTCATGAGTGACGACCATCATGGTCATGCCCTCGCGCGCGAGGTCGACCATCACGTCGAGCACCTCGCTGATCATTTCCGGATCGAGCGCCGAGGTCGGCTCGTCGAACAGCATCGCGACGGGGTCCATCGCCAGCGCCCGCGCAATCGCGACGCGCTGCTGCTGCCCGCCGGAAAGCTCCGCCGGATATTTCTTTGCGTGCTCCTTCAGCCCGACGCGCTCGAGCAGCTTCATCCCCTTTGCCACCGCTTCATCGTGCTTGCGGCCGAGCACTTTCTCCTGCGCCAGGCAGAGATTGTCGATAATCCGCAAATGGGGAAACAGCTCGAAGTGCTGGAACACCATGCCGACCCGCGCGCGCAGCTTCGGCAGGTCGGTCTTGGGATCATTGACCTTGATGCCGTCCAGGACGATCTCGCCGCCCTGGATCGGCTCCAGCGCATTGACGCATTTGATCAGCGTCGACTTGCCCGATCCCGAAGGGCCACAGACCACCACGACCTCGCCCTTGGCGACGCTGGTGGTGCAGTCCTTCAGCACCTGGAAGGTCGGCCCGTACCATTTGTTGACGTGGCGAAGTTCGATCATGCCTGGCTCAACTGTTGCCGCGAGATCACCTCTCCCGAAGGGAGACGTCGGCGCGCAGCGCCGGGTGAGGGGTTAAGGTCCCTCGATAGAGCAGGGCCCCTCACCCGGATCGCTTGTGCGATCCGACCTTTCCCTATGGGAGAGGTGAAGAGGTGCGTGCCTCGAAATTTCAACTGCATGACTATCTACCGAACTATGGCGATGCGCGCCTGGAGGCGGCGGACGCCGAAGGAGGCAAGGCAGGAGATGGTGAAATAGACCACTGCCGCGAACAGGTACATCTCGACCAGCCGCCCGTCGCGCTGCGCCACCTTGCTGGCGGCGCCGAGGAAATCCGGGATCGACAGGACGTAGACTAGCGAGGTGTCCTGGAACAGCACGATGGTCTGGGTGAGCAGCACCGGCAGCATGTTGCGGAACGCCTGCGGCAGCACGACGTAGCGCATGCTCTGCGCGTAGGTCAGGCCGAGCGCGCTTGCCGCCGCCGGCTGGCCGCGCGAAATCGACTGGATGCCGGCGCGCATGATCTCGGAGAAATACGCCGCCTCGAACATGATGAAGGTGATCAGCGAGGAGGCGAACGCGCCGACGCTGATCGGGCGCGACGCGCCGGTCAGCCACTGCCCGATATAGGGTACCAGGAAATAGAACCAGAAGATCACCAGCACCAGCGGCAGCGAGCGCATGAAATCGACATAGAGCCCGGCGATGCGGCCGAGCAGCTTGAAGCCGGACAAGCGCATCAGCGCGATCAGCGTTCCAAACACCAACCCGCCCAGCGCCGACAGCGCGGTCAGCGTCAGCGTGAACGTCATGCCGTCGACGAAGAGGTAGGGCAGCGAGCGGCGGATGACGTCGAAATCGAAGCTGCCGAGCATGCTATTTCCCCGCGATGTAGCCGGGAATCGCGACCTTGCGCTCCAGGAAGCGCATGCCGGTGACGACGACGATATTGACCAGCAGATACATGATGGTCGCGGCCGTGAAGGCTTCGAACACCTGGAACGAGAATTCCTGCATCGCGCGCGCCTGCCCGGTCAATTCGATCAGCCCGATGGTGATCGCCACCGCCGTGTTCTTCACGGTGTTGAGGAATTCGGAGGTCAGCGGCGGCAGGATGATGCGATAGGCCATCGGCAGCAGCACGTAGCGATAGGTCTGTGCCGTCGTCAGCCCGAGCGCGGTCGCCGCCTGCTTCTGGCCCCGCGGCAGCGAGGCGATACCGGCGGCAAGCTGCACGGCAACGCGCGCCGACATGAACAGCCCGACGCCGATCGAAGCCGTCCAGAACGGCGCGTTCGGCATTTGCTTCAGCCACAGTCCCGCCGCGCGCGGCAACAGTTCCGGCAGCACGAAGAACCACAGGAAGAGCTGCACCAGCAGCGGCATGTTGCGGAAGAATTCGACATAACAGAAGCCGATCCAGCCTGCGACCTTCGACGGCAGCGTGCGCAGCACGCCAACCACCGAGCCGAACACCAGCGCGATGATCCAGGCCGTGAGCGCGGTCTTGATCGTCAGAGCCAGCCCCGACAGCAGCATGTCGAGATAGGTGCCACTGCCGGTCGGGTTCGGCTCGAAGAAAATCTGCCAGTTCCAGTGATAGTTCAAAGCTCCCCCGTTCCGCGATACGCCCGGCCCGCCCATGCAATGGCCGGGCCAAGGATGGCCGGCCAGCCGCTGTTTCCCCTCATCCTGAGGAGCTTGCGCAGCAAGCGTCTCGAAGGATGAGGCCACGGTCGGGCCTCATGGTTCTCCCGGCGATGCGAAGCATCGTCCCGAGACGCGCTACGCGCTCCTCACCATGAGGTCTAAAGCTGCGTTTACTTATACGAATCCGGGTCCGGCGAGTCCGAGGGCTTGGCGAACTCGTTCTTCAGCTCCGCAGCGATCGGCGTATTCAGGTTCAGCCCTTTCGGCGGGATCTTCTGCGTGAACCATTTGTCGTAGATCTTCTGTCCCTCGCCGCCGGTGTAGAGCGCGGCAGTCGCCGCATCGACCACCTTCTTGAAGGCCGGGTCGTCCTTGCGCAGCATGATGCCGTAAGGCTCCGGCTTCGAGAATGCGTCCTTCGAGATCACGTAATCGTCGGGCGTTTTCGACCCCGCAACCAGACTTGCGAGCAGGATATCGTCCATCACGAAGGCGACCGCGCGGTCGGTTTCGACCATCAGGAACGCTTCCGCGTGGTCCTTGGCCGGGATGATGTTGACGTTGAGCCCGCGCGCGGCGTTGGCCTCGGTGAGCTGCTTGATGTTGGTGGTGCCCGCGGTCGACACCACGGCCTTGCCCTTGAGATCGTCGATCGAATTGAGCTTGCTCGACTTTTTCGAGACGTAGCGGCTCGCGGTGAGGAAATGGGTGTTGGTGAAGGAAATCTGCTTCTGCCGCTCGGCGTTGTTAGTGGTAGAGCCGCATTCGAGATCGATGGTGCCGTTGGCGAGCAGCGGAATGCGGGTCGATGACGTCACCGGATTGAGCTTCACCTCGAGCTTGTCGAGCTTCAGTTCCTTTTTCACCGCGTCGACGATCTTGTGGCAGATGTCCATCGCATAGCCGATCGGCTTCTGGTTGTCGTCGAGATAGGAGAAGGGGATTGAGGAGTCGCGGTGGCCGAGCGTGATCGTGCCGGTCTCCTTGATGTTCTTCAACGTCCCCGTCAGCTCCTGGGCGCCGGCCTCAGCCGCGCCGAGCGCGGCGGCGAGCGCGAAGCCGATCGAAAGAAGGCGTTTCATGCGTAGTTCTCCTCGTTTGGATAGGTTCGATTGTGTCAGAATGTCCGTCAGCCGCATTTGGTCGGACGGCGCGGCAACGCCGCGACGGCGGCATGGCTCGCATCCGAGATGACGTCATATGGCTCAAGCAGGTGTCCCCAACGTGCCCGGCGATGGCTGCCGCCATGATGGCCTGAAGTGCGGACAGTCGCAAGGTACCCGCGGCGGTGCACTTTAGTCGCACCCGCTAGAGCCTCGTCGAGAGCGCTCCGCCTCCGCGCAGCCGATTCGTAGTCTCGTCGCCGTGACCGCCTTCAAATGTAGCCAAGAATGTCTCCGCTGAAATACAACTGCAATCGAAGCTCCCCAGCATCCGCCGACGCATCGATCGCATCAGGTGGAGTTCACGAGCTATGTCCCGAAGGTTCGACGGCAAGGTAGTCATCGTCACCGGCGCCGGCAGTGGTATCGGCGCTGCGACCGCACGCCGATTTCATGAGGAAGGAGCGATCGTCGTCCTGAACGGACGCCGGGCGTCCAAATTGCAGGACGTCGCCGCAACCTTGACAGCCGACCGCTGCATGATCCGGCCGGCTGATGTCTCCAACGCGAATGCGGTTGAAGACCTCGTCACCGATGTCGTCCGCAGGCTCGGCAGGATCGACATTGTCGTCAACAACGCGGGAACGGGAACTGCCGGGGCTTTCCTCGATCTGCCCACTCAGAATTGGCGCGAGGTCTTCGCGGTCAACGTCGATGGGGTCTTCAACGTAACGCGGGCGACGCTTGCTCATCTTATCGAGAGCAAGGGCTCGATCATCAACGTGTCATCCATTTCGGGGCTTGGCGGCGATCGCGGGCTCAACTTTTACAACGCCACAAAAGGCGCGGTCAGCAATCTCACGCGGAGCCTGGCCCTCGAATTTGCCCCAAAAGGCGTGCGCATCAACGCGGTCTGTCCAGGCACCATATTCACCGACCTGACGAGGCGCGTCTTCGAACACTTCCCTGACGTGCTTCAGCGGCTAGAAGAACGCATTCCCCTGGGACGGGCAGCCCAGCCGGAAGAGGTTGCCGGTGTCATCGCGTTTCTTGCCAGCGAGGATGCGAGCTTTGTCAATGGCGTAAACTTGGCGATCGATGGCGGCGTCGGCGCATCGACGGGCTCGGCACCCTTTATATAGACCGCCCTATGCGGACTCGCTTGGTGCGTCGGCTGCGATCACAGCGCCCGCGCCATCTCACCGAGATCCCAGAACAGGCCGGCCATGATCGTGAGCGCTTCTTCCGTCACCGGCAGCAGAATGTGCTCGTCGGGTGCGTGCTGCGAGCAGCCGGGATAGGAATGCGGCACCCAGATCGTGGGCAAGCCGAGACCTTCCGAAAATACGTCGTTCGGCAGCGAGCCGCCGAAATTCGGCAGCACCGCCGGCGCCTTGCCGGTGGTGTTGCGGATCGATGTCGCGGTCCAGTCGATCCAGGGACTGTCCATGTCGGTCCGCGACGCCGCAAATCGTTGCGCGCCGCTGACCTCGACCATCGGGAAACCATTGGCATGGAGATGCGCGCGCACGGCATCGACGACCTTGTCGATCTTCGTGCCGACAACGAAGCGAAGCTGCAGCACGGCATTCGCCTTCCCCGGGATCGCATTCGCCGGGCTTGCGATATTGCCTGCTGACTGCGCCAGCACTTCCAGCGTGTTCCAGGCGTAGAGCCGCTCGGCGGGCGACAGCCCTTCCTCGCCCCAGTCCGGCGACAGCGCCGGCTCGTCCGCGCCCGGCTCGACCTTCACATCCGCCAGCGCCGCGCGGACCCGGTTCGAGATCGGCGGCGGCTTCAAGGCTTCCAGTTTCATCCGGCCCTTGGCGTCGACCAGGCTCGCAATCGCGTTCGCCAGGATGGTGGCGGGATTGGCGAGCACACCGCCCCAATTGCCGGAATGATGCCCGCCCTCGCGCAGGTTGACATCGAGATGGATGCGGTTGCCGCCGCGGCAGCCGAGGAAGATCGTGGGCCGTTCGGCCGAAAGCCGCGGCCCGTCGGATGCCAGGAACAGGTCGGCCTTGAGTTCCTCACGATAGGCTTCGCAGATCGTTCGCAGGTCGGGCGAGCCGATCTCCTCCCCGGTCTCGATGATGAACTTTACGTTGAAGCCGAGCCTGCCGCCGCGGGTCTCCCGCACCGCACGCAGCGCCGCGATATTGATGCTGTGCTGGCCCTTGTTGTCTGCGGTGCCGCGGCCATAGACGCGGTCGCCCTTGATGGTGGTCTTCCAGGGATCGAGATTGTCGCGCCATTCGCCGATCATGCCGTCGACGACATCGCCATGGCCGTAGGTGAGCACGGTCGGGCGCGAGGCGTCCTCTATATATTCGGCGAGCAGATATGGCCCCTTCCCTGTCGGCGATTCGATCAGGCGAGTCTTGAAGTCGAGTTCGGCCAGCGCAGGCTGCAGATTCTCCGTGAGATAGGCGCGCAGCGCGTCACCGCTGCCAGGATTTTGGCTTTCCGTGCGATAGCCGACCCGCTTGTCGAGCTCGCGCAGGAACTCGCCAGAGTGAAATTGCGCGCGCACCCGCGCGATCGCGTCAGCCCTGTCAGCCATGATCTGCCTTTCCCGCAACCAACCTGCCCACCTCTTATAGGGATATCGCGGCGGCTGGAAGACGCCCGAATAAAGCTTGCCAACGCTCGCCAAGCTGCAACAATTTCCGCGCAGTCCGGCGTCCGTCCGGACATCAAATAGGGAGGTCATCCATGAAAACGATCCTGCGCGTCTCGGCACTTTGCATCCTGTTCACCGGCGTCGCACCGGCCGCGACCGGCGAGCGCTTTCCGGAGATCCCGCTGGAGAAGATGACCCCTGCCCAGCGCACGGTCGCGGATGCCATCATGTCCGGCCCGCGCAAAGGCATGAGCGGACCGTTCAATGCCTGGTTACGCAGCCCGGAACTCGCGGACCGCTTGCAGAAGGTCGGCGAATATCTCCGTTTCAACACCTCGCTCGACAAGCGCGTCAACGAGATGGCGATCATCATGACCGCGCAATATTGGGGCTCGCAATATGAGTGGTATGCGCACGCGCCGCTCGCGCTGAAGGCGGGGCTCGATCCGAAGATCGTCGCGGCGCTCGGTGCCGGCCGCAAGCCCGAAAACATGAAGGAGGATGAAGCGATCGTCTGGGAGTTCACTACCCAGCTCCGCCGTGACCATGGCGTCGACGATGCCATCTACCAGAAAGCGGTTGCAAAATTCGGCGAACAGGGCGTGATGGATTTGGTCGCGGTGAACGGCTATTACGATGTGGTGTCGATGACGCTCAACGTCGCGCATGTCATGCCGCCGGCCGGTGAGGAACTGCCGTTCGGGCAGGCCGGACGATAAATTTCTTCCACGCTTTGGCGCGGCAGCGATGCCGCGCTTCTCGGGTTGCCCACGATGACAAAACAAATCCGGCTCAACGCCTTTGCCATGAACTGCGTGGCGCATCAGTCGCCGGGATTGTGGACCCATCCGCGCGACCGCACCGCGGAGTATAACCGGCTGCCCTACTGGCTCGATCTCGCCAAAACGCTGGAGCGCGGCCGGTTCGATGGTCTGTTCCTCGCCGACGTGCTCGGCGTCTATGACGTGTTCGGCGGCGGCCCGGACGCTGCGCTGCGCAATGCCGCGCAGACGCCAGTGAACGATCCCCTGCTGCTGGTTCCGGCGATGGCCGCGGTGACGAAGCATCTCGGCTTCGGCGTCACCAGCAATCTCTCCTTCGAGCCGCCCTACACATTCGCGCGGCGGATGTCGACGCTTGACCACCTGACCGAAGGCCGCGTCGGCTGGAACGTGGTGACCGGCTATCTCGACTCGGCCGCGCGCGGCGCCGGCAAGGACAAGCAGACGGCGCATGACGACCGCTACGAGATCGCCGACGAATATATGGAGGTGGTCTACAAGCTCTGGGAAGGATGTTGGGAAGACGACGCTGCGATCCGCGATCGCGCGCGCAGCATCTTCACCGATCCCGCCAAGGTGCATCCCGTCAAGCACGAGGGGAAGAATTATCGCCTCAACGCGCTGCATTTGAGCGAGCCGTCGCCGCAGCGCACGCCGGTGCTTTATCAGGCCGGCACGTCGCCACGCGGCCGGCAGTTCGCCGCCGAGCACGCCGAATGCGTATTCATGTCGGGACCGTCGGCCAAGGTGATCGCGCCGCGAGTCTCCGCCATCCGTGAGCTTGCCGCCCAGAAGGGCCGGAATCCGGCCGAGATCCTGATGTTCAGCATGATGACCGTCATCCTCGGCCGCACCGAGGCCGAAGCAAACGCGAAATATGCCGACTATCGCAGCCACATCAGCCATGAGGGCGCACTGACACTGATGTCCGGCTGGACCGGCGTCGATTTCTCGACCTACGACCTCGACCAGGAGGTGCGCCATGTCCATAACGACGCCGGCCGCACCGCGATGGACAACATCACCCGCGCCGATCCCGATCGCATCTGGACCGTGCGCGAGGTCGCCGAGCATGTCGGCATCGGCGGCATCGGCCCGGTCGTGGTCGGCACACCGGAAAAGGTCGCCGATGACATCGAGCGCTGGTTCGAGCAGACCGACGTCGATGGCCTAAACGTCGCGTTTGCGATCTCGCCCGACGATTTCGAGGACATCGCCGACATGCTGGTGCCGGAATTGACCCGCCGCGGCCGATACAAGCAGGACTATGCACAAGGCACGCTGCGGGAGAAATTGTTCGGCACGGGCCGCGCGCGGCTGACGGACGAGCACCCCGCGAGTCGCTACCGCATCAAGCCGCACGCGACGGCAGCGGAGTAGGATTGACAGCCCCTCACACCGTCATTGCGAGGAGCGAAGCGACGAAGCAATCCACGCTTCCGCAAGCGGCGCAATGGATTGCTTCGCTTCGCTCGCAATGACGACGAAGAATCGTAGGGTGGGCAAAGCAGAGCGTGCCCACCGTCAAGCACTCCACTCGTAATGGTGGGCACGCTTCGCTTTGCCCACCCTACAATCCGTGGCTCAATTCACCGAATTACTGACCACCACCTCGATCAGCTTCGTGCCGGGCCGGCCGAATGTGGACCGCATCGCGCCCTTGAGTTCGCGGGGATCGGTGATCCGTATCGCTTCCAATCCAAGCGACTTCGCAACGCCAGTAAAATCAACCGGCG
Source organism: Bradyrhizobium sp. Ses1 (assembly GCF_059512365.1). Lineage (NCBI taxonomy): Bacteria > Pseudomonadati > Pseudomonadota > Alphaproteobacteria > Hyphomicrobiales > Nitrobacteraceae > Bradyrhizobium > Bradyrhizobium sp. Ses1. Next base: position 99,636 of record NZ_JCAMOQ010000014.1, on the reverse strand, counting down.
GGTCGACGAAATCCATGCCGACATAATGATCGTCGCCGTGAAAGGCGAGGAGGCGCTGCTTGATGATGCGGTAGCCGCCATTGTTGACGATGACGAACGTCAGCGGCAGCTTGTGGTTGGCCGCGGTCCACAGCGACTGGATCGAATACATCGCGCTGCCGTCGCCGGAGAAGCACACCACCGGTCGCTGCGGATTGGCGAGGCTGACGCCGACCGATGCCGGCAATCCCCAGCCGATGCCGCCGGAGGCGAGCGCGTGATAGCCATAGCGGTCGCGGTGCGGGCGCAGCGCGATCATCTGGCGCGACGAGGTCAGGCCTTCATCGACCAGGATCGCATTATCAGGCATTGCCTCGACAACCTGCAGCGCCAGCCAGTCCGGATCGATCGGCGAGGTGCCCTCGGCTTTCGAGATCTGGTCGACCAGCGCCTTGCGCTTCGCGGCCCAGTTTTTTGACGCCAGCGCCGCAACGCCCTGCTTTGCCCGCGCCTCCAGCGCGCCGCCGCCGGCTGCTTTCAGCGCCGGGATCAACGCGCGCAGGGTTTCCTTCACGTCAGCCTTCAGCGCAATCTCCGCGCCGTAGTTCTTGGCGAGGTCCCAGTCGACCAGGCCGACCTGCACGATCCCGAGCCCATCCGGCAGCGGATCGATCTCGCTATAGACCGACATCCGCAAGGGATCGCCGCCGAGTGCGATGATGAGGTCGTAGGGCGCGAGGGTCTCGCGCGCAAGTTTCTGAACCCGAGCGATCGCGCCCATGAAGCACGGGCTTTCGGAGAGGAAGTGCGCGCCATAGGGCGTCGAAGATTGATAGGCCGGCGCGCCGAGCGTTTCCGCGAGTTCGGCGGCTTCCTGCAGCGCATCGCTCTTGACGATCTCATCGCCGGTGACGATCGCCGGCCGCTCGGCTTTGAGGATGCGCGCGACCAGCGCCTGCAGCGATTCATCTGACGGCTTCACCCGCGTGTCGACGCGGGTCGCCCGGCCGAGCTCGATGCCGGCTTCGGAATTGAGGATATCGCCGGGCAGCGAGATGAACACCGGTCCGGTCGGCGGCGTGGTCGCGACTTTGGCGGCGCGGCGCACGATGCGCGGCAGATCCTCCAGTCGCGTCACCTCGACCGCCCATTTCACCAGCGGCTCCGCCATCTGCACCAGCGGCCCATAAAGCACCGGCTCCGTCAAGCCGTGGCCCTGCTCCTGCTGGCCGGCAGTGAGGATCAACGGCGTGCCGGTGAATTTGGCGTTGAACAGCGAGCCCATCGCGTTGCCGAGACCGGGCGCGACATGGACGTTGCAGGCGACGAGCTTGCCGGAGGCGCGGCTGAATCCGTCGGCCATCGCCACCACCAGGCTCTCCTGCATCGCCATCACATAGGTGAGGTCGGGATGGTCTTTCAGCGCATGCATGATCGGCAATTCGGTGGTACCGGGATTGCCGAACAGATGCGTGATGCCCTCGTCCTTCAACAGCGCCAGGAACGCCGAACGCCCGGTAATGCGATTCTTCATGTCTCCTCCTACCCTCGGGCTCATTGGCGCGCGGGATGAGGCATCATGACCAAACTTGCACGCCCCGAGCAATCGCGCCTGCGCTCATGGCTGCCTTGCGATGTAGCGCCGTAGGACCGTAGCCCGGATGGAGCGCAGTGTAATCCGGGGAGCCACGGGCGAACCCGGTGCGCTACGCTCCACCCGGGCTACGAAAATTCAAAACATCCCCTCGCGATCGGGGCGCTTCTTCTTTTTCGAGCGATGCCAGACCACGCCGGGATAACCCTTCAATGGCACCAGCGGTTCGCCGGTATAGGCCCACTCCTGCAGCTCTTCGATCGCGACGTGATAGAGCGGCTGCCGCCCGGTACGGCCCAGGAACAGCGCGCGCGGAATGTTCACCATGTGCGGCGAGCGAGCGCGCTCGTAAAATAGAGGCGTCCCGCAGGTCGCGCAGAAGCTGCGCACGGTCTTCGTCGCGTCATCCTCGTAGCGCGTGATCGCATCCTTCCCCGCGACGATGCGGAACCGCTTGCGCCAGCTCCCGACATAGGTCGCATAGGCCGCCCCATGCGCGCGGCGGCTCGGCGCGGAATGATCATGCCAGGCCCAGCGCGCCGGCACGTCGATCTCAAGCCGAACTGCGCCGCACAGGCATTGGCCCGACGCGATCCCTCCTGCAGCGGCTGCTTTGGCCATTGTCGCTCCTCGTTTTCCTCGTCATTGCGAGGAGCGGAAGCGACGAAGCAATCCATCTCTCCACGCGCGGAACCATGGATTGCTTCGCTACGCTCGCAATGACGGCGGTGTTTACGCCTGCGCCATCTCGTCGTGCACGGGATAATCCGTATATCCCTTCTCCTCGCCGCCGTAGAACGTCGCGCGATTATACGGTGTGATCGGATAGCTGCGCTGCAGGCGGCGCGGCAGGTCCGGATTGGAGATGAAGATGCGGCCGAAGGCGATCGCATCCGCGTGTCCCGCCGCGATTGCGGCATCCGCGGTCTCGCCGGTGAAGCCGCCGGCGGTGATCAGGACGCCGCTCCACATCGGGCGATACAGCACCATCGCCGAGGGCACGTTCTGGTGATTGACCTCGGCGCGGCCGGCGCCGGAGGAACGCGGCTCGATGAAGTGCAGATAGGCGAGCCCGAGCGGATCGAGCTGCTTGATGGCGTGGCTGTAGAGCGGCATCGGGTCGGCCTCGCCGCTGCCATTGGCGATACCGTAAGGCGACAGCCGCACGCCGACGCGGTTCGCGCCCCAGACCTCGATAACGGCCTTCGTCACCTCCATCAGGAAGCGCACGCGGTTCTCGATCGACCCGCCATATTGATCGGTGCGCAGATTGCTGCGCGACTGCAGGAACTGCTCGATCAAATAGCCATTGGCGCCATGGATCTCGACGCCGTCAAAGCCAGCCTCCAGCGCGTTCTTCGCGCCCTCGCGGTAGGCCTCGATCACGCCGGGAATCTCGCTTGTCTCGAGTGCGCGCGGCGTCTCGTAATCGACAACCTTGCCGTCCGCCGTCATCGCCTTGAACTCGGAGGAGATCGCCACCGCTGATGGTGCGACCGGCAGCGCGCCGCCGGGCTGGAACGAGGAATGCGAGACGCGGCCGACATGCCAGAGCTGCAGGAAGATGATGCCGCCCTTGGCGTGCACGGCGTCGACCACTTTCCGCCAGCCGGCAATTTGCTGCTCGCTGTAGATGCCGGGAATGCCCGGACTGCCGAACCCGGTATTCACCACAGGCGAGGCTTCCGCGATGATCAGCCCACCCGGCGTGGCGCGCTGGGCATAATATTCCACGTTCAGCGGCCGCGGCGCGAGCGACGGTTTTTCCGCGCGCATCCGCGTCAAGGGCGCCATCACCACGCGGTGCTGGAGCTGGTACGGTCCGATCTTGAGAGGAGAGAAAAGCGACGGGAATTTCATGCCTGCCCCGGATTTTGTGTTGTCGTTGCCGGCACTATAGGGGAGGCGCGCGCCGCTGAAAAGCAAGTGGCGGCCACGAGGGCCGCCAAGCTCGTCATTCCGGGGCGATGCGGAGCATCGAGCCCGGAATCCATTTATCCACGCAATCTGCGGCCCGATGGATTCCGGGCCTGCGCCTTTGGCGCATCCCGGAATGACGAGGGAGTGTCAGGCCGTCTTGATCCAGACCGCCTTGACGTTGAGATATTCCTCCAAATGCTGCTTGCCGGATTCACGGCCGTAGCCGCTCATCTTGTAGCCGCCGAACGGCACCGCCGGGTCCATCGCCTGGTAGCAGTTGACCCAGACCGAGCCGGCGCGCAGCGCGCGCGCAACCTGGTGCGCCTTGCTGACATTGGTGGTCCACACGCCGCTGCCGAGGCCGAACATCGTCGCATTGGCGCGCTGAATCAGTTCGTCCGTGTCCTTGAAGGCGATCGCGGAGATGACCGGCCCAAAGATCTCCTCCTGCGCGATGCGCATATTGTCCTGCACATTGGCGAACACCGTCGGCTGCACGAAATAGCCTTTTGCCAATGGCCCTTCGGTCAGCCGCGCGCCGCCGGCAACAGCCCTCGCGCCTTCCTTCTGGCCGATATCGAGATAGTCACTGACACGATCCATCTGCTGCTGCGACACCAGGGGGCCGATCTGCGTGTTCGGATCGATGCCGTTGCCGACCTGCAGCTTCTTGCCGAATTCGGCGACGCGGCCGACGAACTCGTCATAGACCTTCTGCTCGACGAACAGCCGCGTACCCGCGCTGCAGATCTGCCCGGAATTGGCGAACACCGCCATTGCCGCGCCCGGCACCGCCTGGTCGAGATCGGCATCGGCGAACACGATGTCCGGCGACTTGCCGCCGAGCTCGAGCGAGACGCGCTTGAGGTTGCCGGCCGACGCCCGCACGATCGCTTGGCCCGTGACGTGCGAACCCGTGAAGGCGACCTTGTCGACGCCCGGATGTGAGGAGAGCGCCGCGCCTGCGGTCTCGCCGTATCCCGGCACCACATTGACGACACCAGGCGGAATGCCGGCTTCCATGCAGAGCTCCGCGAGCCGAAGCGATGTCAGCGGGGCTTCTTCCGCCGGCTTCAGCACCACCGTGCAGCCGGTCGCGATCGCCGGGCCGATCTTCCAGACCGTCGCCGCCAAGGGCCCGTTCCATGGAATGATCGCGCCGACCACGCCGACCGGCTCCTTCAAGGTGTAGGAGAATATCTCGCCCGGCAGCGAGTTCTCGATGGTCTCGCCATGCAGCGCGGTCGCCTGCCCGGCATAATAACGAAGCATGCCGAGCACGCGCAGGCGGTTGCCGCGGGTGCGGCTGATCGGCGCGCCCATGTCGAGCGTATCGAGCTGCGACAGTTCCTCGAAGTTCTTCTCCACCAGGTCGGCGAGCTTCAAGAGCATGCTCTGCCGCTCGAACGGCTTGACCTTGCTCCACGGGCCCTCGAAGGCACGACGCGCCGCCGCCACCGCACGGTTGATGTCTTCCGCGTCGCCTTCGGCTACCGTTGCGAGCAATTCGCCGGTCGCGGGATTGTGGGTCTCGAACTTTTTACCGGAGGCCGCATCGACCCATTGGCCGTCGATCAGCATCTTCTTGTAGGAACCGTCCGCGTAGGGGTGACGCGTGATCGGAATTGCCTGTGTGACAGCCATGTTTGCACTCCCTTGATATGGAACGAGATTTATATGACGGGCCTTGCAGGTTTCAGACCCGTTATATGCGGAACTCTACAACGGCGACCCAAATCCGTAAAGCAGCCGGCCTGATCGCGGGCAGCGCGGCAATGAAGACCTCCCATGCACCATCGTGCATGGCACGACCGCCATGTTAGCCTAGAGATCGCTGCCACGTATTTTGTCGGAGACAGACCATGCCCCACCCCGCCATGTCGCCAAATCATGTCGCCGTGATCACCGGAGGCGCGTCCGGCATCGGGCTCGCCGCCGCCATGCGCTTCGCCGCTTCGGGCATGAAGGTCTGCGTCGCCGACGTCAGTGCCAACGCTCTCAAGGAAGCCGCCACAAAACTGTCAATGATCGCGCCCGGCGGCGCCGACAGCATCATGACCGAAACCGTCGACGTCAGCCGGTTCGAGGACCTCGTGAAACTGGAAAGCGCGGTGCGACAACGGTTCGGCGGCACCGACATCCTGATGAACAATGCAGGCGTCCAGCCGGGCAGCCAGATGTTCGGTCCGCGCGAGAACTGGCAGCGGATTCTCGGCGTCAATCTGTGGGGCATCATCAACGGCACGCATGCCTTCGTGCCGCGCATGATCGAGCGCGGGCGCGACGGCCTCGTCATCAACACCGGTTCTAAACAGGGCATCACGACGCCTCCGGGCGATCCCGCCTACAACGTATCCAAGGCCGGCGTGAAGGCTTTCACCGAGGCGCTGCAGCACGAATTGCGCAACACGCCGGGCTGCCGGCTGTCAGCGCATCTGCTGATCCCCGGCTTCGTCTTCACCGGCCTGACCGCGCGCGGACGCGCCGAGAAGCCAGCCAGCGCCTGGACGGCGGAGCAGACGATCGACTTCATGATCGAGCGGCTCGACGCCGGCGATTTCTATATCCTCTGCCCCGACAATGACGTGCCGCGGCAGCTCGACGAGCGGCGCATCCTGTGGGCCGTCGGCGACATCGTCGAGAACCGTCCCGCACTGTCGCGCTGGCATCCGGATTATGCGGATGCTTTCGCGGCGTTCGTGAAGGGAAAATAGTCGCCGCCTCATGGATATCGAGCAGCGCTGCAGCGCTCCTCCATGCGAATTCCGGGACCGCGACCGCAGCTTTCGCGCCGCGGTCGCTTTTTCCCCCGCAACAAAGCCGGCGTTCTTCATTGCCAATGTAATACCGCAGCGCTGCTCCGACTGCGCCGTTCAATTCTCTCTAAACTGGAATTTAAAGACGCTCGCACGGAGTTGAGCGGTGTGCGCATCGCGATCTCGCAAATGATCGCCACCTCATCATGATCGCGGGCTGGGTGCGATACTGACGGAGTGGTGTAATGTTACGCAAGATGGTTATCGCATTGTTGGCGGCTGCATCGGTTGGTCTTGCGGCGGCGCCGACGGTGGCGTTGGCACGTGGTGGCGGAGGCGGCGGCGGCCATGGTGGCGGCTTTGGCGGTGGCGGCGGCTTCCACGGCGGCGGTTTTGGTGGCGGCGGCTTTCATGGCGGCGGATTTGGCGGTGGCGGATTCCGTGGCGGCTTCGGCGGCGGTGGTTTCCGCGGCGGCTTTGCCGGCGGCGGATTCCACAACGCCTTCGGCGGTATTCATCAGGGCTTCGGCGGATTCCGTGGTGGCGGCTTCCACGGCCGCGGCTTCCATGGACGGCGCTTCGCCTTCGGCACGGGCTTCGGCCTCGGCTTGTACGATCCCTATTATTACGATGACTATGCCTACGACTATCCGTACGGCTATGGCTACCCGTATTACGGCTTCAGCGACACCTATTACGACAACGGCAATTGCTATGTCGTGAATCGCCGCGTCCACACCACGCACGGCTGGCGTACACAGCCGACGCAGGTCTGCGGCTGATAGGCGAGCGGAGAGCCAAAGAGGCCGGCGGATTTCCGCCGACCTCACACCGTCTCCGGCGTCAGCGCCAGCAACCGCCGCACCAGTGCGAGCGCGGTTTCGGTGGCGGGATCGGCTGATGTGACGGGCACGGCGAGCACGATCAGGTCGACCGGATCATGCGAGAGCACGATCACATGCGTGGCGCTGTTGGCCGCAATCAGCGAGAGCACGCGCTCGACCGCGGGGTCGTCAGGTGGATATCCCCAGGGCGCACCCGACCGGCGCAGCACCCGCTGCGTGGCGAACAATTCCCGCAAGCGCGGCGGATCGTAACTGGCGAGCTCGGCCTCGCGGTAGCGCCGCGCGTGCTCGAAGATCGGATGCCGCGCCAGTTCGGCGATCAATTCGTCACGCGTCCTGGCCGTCGACAGCGCTGCCGCATTCAAGACCCCCGGCTCCTGCGCCTCGAACACCGCGCGCAGCGCATCCGTCATCAGGGCGATCGTGAGCACGCCGGCGACCGCGACCGCGCAGAAGCGCTCGATCTGCGCGGCATCGACATCGCCGGCGATGAAGGCGGCGGCGATGCCGAGCAGCGCCGAGCTGCCAAGCCGCAAGGTCATCAGCGCAAGCCCGTGACGCCGCGTCTCGGCACCGCCCCCTGCGATCAGGATCACGGTCACGGTCAAGAGCGCGCCGATCGCACCGAGCCGGACCGGGATGTCCGGAAACAGCGTGCGGAAATCGGTGATCACGAACGGAATCACGATCAGCGCGCCGGCTGCGAGGCGTCCGATGCTGCGGTTTTCCGACGCCATCAGCGAAGCGCGATCGCGGCGCGCGAGCAACAAGGCACAGACGAGAAAGCCCGCAAGCTGGAACAGCGACAACGAAACAGCATAAGCCGTCGTGAACCGGGCAAGCCCGAGCGCGCCGCCAAGGCCGAGCAAGATGCCACCGAACACCGCCAGCATCTTCACCACGCGCGGCGCATGCCGCCGCAGCATGCCTTCGGTCACGACAAGCGCGCCAAGCGGGATCAGCGCCGCCGGAATGACGCTCAGGCGATCCAGCACATCGCTGCCGCTCCACCACGCCACGCCGCGCACCAGGAACAGGAGCGCGATCACGCCGAGTCCGAACAAGAGGCGCCGCGTCAGCGGGCTGTTCGGGTCGCGCCAGTAGAACGTCATCATCGCGACGCAGAGCCCGATCGCACCGCAGAGATTGACGATGGAATCGGCCACGATCCCGGGATTCATCGGCGCCCATCCTTGTCGCGAGAACGCGGCCGCAGCGAGCCGAACGTGCGCGTGTCATCCAACCAGTGGAAGAACGGCAACACCAGCCGCTGCAACGCCAGCACGGCGGAGGCGGCAATCAGCGCCGGCAGCGAGCCCGCCGGCACCTCGCTCGTGAGATAGCGCCGCGCGCCGGCCAGATCGATGCGGCCGAGCTGCAGCACGTCATCGCCGCGCGCATAGTCGAGCTCGCGAGCGCAGAACTCGCCATAGATCGCATTGCGGTGCTTTGGCGCGATCTCGAAGCTCTTCTTCAGCGCATCCGAGCCGCCGGTGTAGGCATTGGTGATGACGAAGCGTTCTTCGTCAAAGCCGGCCTCGGAACCGACACCAAACACCGCGCGATGACGCGCCATGATCCCGCGCGCGAGCTGCAGGTGCGCAAAACTGCGCCGCGCGCCTGATAGCGGCGACGGGTACACATCGGAAAATGTCTCACAGACCATGCCGACCACCGCCGGCACCTGCGTGACATTGGAAATCCATTTCGGACGCAGCCCGTCGCGCGCAAACAGCACCAGTGCGGTCATGCCATAGAGCACCCAGGACAGTCCCTGCCCGCGCACGTCAGGGTCGATCATCACGAGGCCGAGATGGGTGACGTCGATCGGCGCGCCGTCGAGCTCGACCTCCATCACCGACAGCGCATTGAAGGCGATCGGCCGCCCGGTTTCCTCTTCCGAGATCAGCGTGATGATGGCGCGCGCGAGACGCTCGGGCTCGCCGGAGAAGATGCCGTAAGTCAGGCTCTCCTGCGGCAGCGTCTTGGCGGCCACGACGCGTAGCTGCGAGACCAGTGCCGCCAATTCCTCCTGCGGCAGCGAGACGCCCGGACGCTCGACGATGCGCGTGCGAAGGCCCGCATGCGTGCGCAAGGTGAGATCGATGTTTGGCTGCGACAACGCCTTGAGCCAGAAGGTGGCGTGGCCGGGCAGGCGCGCCAGTGCCACGCCGGCTTTGCCAAATCTTTCGCGCAAGCGCGAGACCGAGATTCTACTCCAAGACGCCATGCCGCTGCCCGTTGTCGGGCCAGATTACTGCCCTTCGCCCATTAAGGCGCTGTAAGCGCCAGGCGGCGCTCATGGTGAGAAGGTAAATGCTCCCTTGCGCGCCGTCATCGCTGCATCCTCGCGGCGAAAAGCGGCGGATGCCAGACATCCGCCGCCTCGCGAAGTTCGTTCCATCTCCGGCTGCCTGGTCAGGCCGCCTTGGACACTTCCATCAGGATCCGTTCGGCCTTGGCGTCCTCGATGCGGTTCACCAGCTTGCCGCCTTCATGGACGTCGCGGACCGTCTTGGTCAGGGTGACGCAGGTCTGTACCAGCATCACGATGCCCATGGTGAGATAGCCCTTCATCCAGAGATCGACAGGCAGGAAGAATATGCCGACGCCGACCAGGAAGGCGGAGCCGAGGAAGGAGGCATAGGTGAAGGTGACCCACGCATTGCTGTGGGGCTGGACGTTCTGATTCATGACAATCTCTCTTAAATGAACAATGTTGAGGACTTGAAGGTTCAGGCAGTAGCTGCGCGCCCGGCTTTGAGCCGTGCGAGCACGTCGTCGGCAGTCGATTTCATGCGGGGACCAAAGCCCAGCTCGGCGAGCTTCTCAGCGGTGGCGAGCGGTCCGCTGGCGGCGTCGAGTTCGATCAGCGCCTCGTCGGCGGCCTGGGCTTCCATCTGCCGTTCGCGCAACCTGCGCAGCGTGTTCTCCGCTTCCGGCAGCGTGGATTCGTAAGGGCGCGCGGCCTCGATGCCGCTCCGGCGCAGCGAGCGCACCGCGTCGGAAGCGCGAGCGATGCGGCGGCCGCGGTCGAGTTCGGTGAGCCGCACCTCGGCATTGGCGACATGGCGCTTCAACCGCGCGATCTCCTGACCGAACAGCGTGCGCGCGGTCATCGCGGCGTCGCGGTCGGCTTCGAGATTGGCAATCGCCTGCGCGGCCTCCCGCGCCAGATCCTCACGGCCGCCTTCCAGCGCGGCCGTGGCGCGCAGCTCGAGATCGCCGATCCGCGCATTGGTCGCCTCGAGCCGACGGCCCTCCTGCTGGTCTCCGGCAATCGCCAGCGCCAGCGTTCGCTTGGAGCGATCGATGGCAGAGGCCGCGTCGCGCATCTGCTGGTCGAGGATGAGGAGGGCCGAGCGATCCTGCAGCTCCTCCTCCGCCGCGGCCACGGTGCCGCGGAAAAGCGTGAAAACGGTTTTGAACATTTGCCAGCTCCCTGTTATGAGCATTGCTCACATCATCTTTGTAGCTCGAACTTGAGCGTGGTTCAATAATTTATTGAGCAGCGCTCACAATGTGATTGACAAATGTCCAAGGCCCTGGAACGACGAGCCAAAAACCGCGAACGGCTGATCGAGGCGGCAGAACGGTCGATCGCCGCCAGCGGATTGGCCGGCCTAAAGACGCGCGATCTCGCCAGCGAACTCGGCATCGCCAATGGCGCGGTCTACAATCTGGTCGAGGACGTCGACGAGCTGATCCTGCGGATAGGATCGCGCACACTGGCGCGGCTCGACGCGGCCCTCACCGCGGCGGAGCGGGACGGTCCGGCGGATCCCACCGACACGTTGGTCCGCATCGCGGTCGGCTATTGCGATTTCGCCGCCGACAATCTCGAGCTATGGCGCGCGTTGTTCGAGCACCGGATGGCGCCGGGCAAGCCGGTCCCGGACTGGGCGATCTCCGAGCAGATGGACCTGTTCGGCCACATCTACCGCCCGCTCGCCGCGCTCTTTCCCGCGCGCTCACCGCGAGAGCTGAGCGTCACGGCCCGCAGCCTGTTCTCCGCCGTCCACGGCATGGTCGCGCTGGGGCTGGAGCACAAGCTGATCGCAGTGCCCATCGAAGCCTTGCGCAGCGAAGTCGCCACCATCGTCCGCGCGATGGTCGAGGGATTGAAGGCAGCGAATTTGTAGGGTGAGCAAAGGCGCAGCGACGTGCCCACCCTCTCGCCCCTCATGGTGAGGAGCGCGCAGCGCGTCTCGAACCATGAGGCCCCGCCGGTGGCCTCGCCCTTCGAGACGGTCGCTACGTGACCTCCTCAGGGTGAGGAGAAAGATTGGAATACGCAGCATGTGCAGGGTGGGCAAAGGCGCGCCTGCGACGTGCCCATCATCAAGGACTCCGCTCGCAATGGTGGCACGCTTCGCTTTGCCAGCCCCACAACTCCGGGCCCGCTCTCTCCACGTCGTCCCGGGCTTGACCTGGGGCCCATAACCACAGGAAGTAGTTTTGCGAAGATGACTATGACCGAATCCTATCGAGACATCACGCGGCATGGCCCCGCCTTCGCGGGGACGACACGCGGAGGAGGCAGGGAACGATGCGCGTTGGACCATTGGCGGCTCTCACTCTCTTTCTTTCGATCAGCGGCGCGAGCGCGGCTCCAGCTACCTCCGCTTCAGGATCGGCGGCACTGGCGCTCGCCGCCGTGGTCGCCCAATACTCGCCGATCGCCGCCGCGCCCAAGCGCACCGTCGCTTCCTTCTTCAAGGGCGACACCAATTTTCCCTATGGCGGAAAGATCTCCGTCACCGCCGATAGCATCGTCTGCCGCACCAGCAATGTCGACATCACGTCGCGCTCCTGCGAGATCACCTTCAAGATCGCCAAGCGCGCTCTGAAAGGCCGCGACGCCAACGAATTGTTTGCAACCATGCTGATGGCGGGCATCCCCGCCGAAGGCGCCGCCGGATCGAACATCGCGGGCCTGTCGAAGCTGACCTGCACGATCGATCCCAAGGTGATCAAGCAAAAGGCCGGCGGCGGCGCCGACTGCACTTTCGAGCCGGGCAATCAGCCGTAGACCGCCGGTGACTACGGCAATCGTTCTCAGGATGGATCGAAGGCCAGTTGAATCTGGACGTTGAGGCGATCCGGAAGTTCGGCTGGGATGGATGGAAGAGGCTGCGCCCTCTTGATGGTCTCGATCGCCTCGGTATCGAGCAGGGTCTGGCCGGAGCTTGTTTTCACCCAAACACCCAGGAGGCGTCCTCTCCGGTCGATCGAGAAGAACGTTTCGACCGTGCCTTGAAGCGTATTGTGGGCGGCCGCGGGATAGCGCTGAAATCTTGCGATGTGCTTGAGCAGGCTTTGTTGAAACTTCAGCAGGGCATTATTCGGCACCACATTCGCCACGGTCGAACGACGTGAGATGCTGGGGATGCTGGGACTGGCTTCAACAGGCAGGGACGCGCGGTCGGGCGACTTGATCACAACCTCATCCTTCGCCTGATCATCCGGCTGATCGGCTTCAGGATTCGAATGGGCGACATTCGCCGTCGTCGCCTGCGACGTCGAATCGACTGGAATCGGTGTCTCCTCGCGTTGAGGAACCAGGCGCACCTGTATTGTAGATGTCTGTCCTTGATCGACCGACGATGCGGCTGGGTGCTGTACCTTGATCCAATAGACGCCGCCGGCAAACAACAGCACCGCCAGAGCCGGGATGATGACGAGACGCGCCACTTCTGCGTTGGACCAGGCCGTCGGATCTCCCGCAGTGAGCGCGGCCTTTATCCGGTCCGTCTCCCTTGGAGGCAACGGATCATCTGAACCGTCCATCTTCATATGGCGGGCGCTTTCGCCAGGATAGGCGTGAGCTTCGCGATGCCGCGAACGCCGGCGATCGGAACGCCACGGACAGACCACCTATCGAACTGCGGTACGAACATCTCTGGAAAAGGCCAGTCCGGTCACCTGAGGCGCGCCAAGCCCCTCAGCCAAGCATGATGGCCATCTCCCTATATAGGATTTGTGACATGCCGCTAAAACGGACTGGCGCCAGAAACCGAAACAGGCTTCCGACCGCCCGCATGGCGCGGTTCCGCGCCCTGAAACCGATATTCCCGAGGCCCGCCGTGAATCGGCGAGAGTCGCAGCGCAAACAAGCACAACCTTAGCGCGCTCGTCAGTGCACTTTGTGCCAGAGCGAAGGCAGAAAGTGTCAGGCGACGTGCGGACGTGCGGTTTGTGCCATCTCGCTCGCGCTTTCTTCGCGTCGACCGTTAACCATAGGAACACGAGCGCATGCGTTAGGACAGCCGCACTGATGGAAAGTTGCAGCGTTCCCAGATTTCAATTGCGGATATTTTATCAATTGGAGCGTCCGGTCATGATTGAACGTCGTGCCCTAGAACGTGTTCAGTTGAACCAGTTCGCATTGCTTTCGTTTAGCGGGATTTCGGGAGTTCATCCCTGCCTGGTGAGGAATCTCCACATGCGCGGTGCTGGTTTGTACTCGAATTCATTTCACTTCTTTGCCAACGACTTCCTCATGTCGTTTGACGGCTTCAAGTCGAGCACGCACTGCCACGTCGTGTGGAGACGCGGCTACGAATGCGGCGTCGTGTTTCCTTCAGGGTATCTCCACAGCGAGCTCGAGATCTTGTCAGCGCAGGTGTGACGACGGCTTATCCCAGGAAGACGCGCTGGCCTGCTCCGCATGGCTGCGCCACGCGTAGCCCTCAAGGAAGGAAGAAGTGGCTTGCCGAGCCGTAGCTCGCGGACGCAAACCCGCCTGCGCCCGTGGGGCTTCGGGCGGCAGCCTTCTCTCGCTTCGCGAGCGAAGGCTGGTGGGCGCGACAGGGATCGAACCTGTGACCCCTACCATGTCAAGGTAGTGCTCTCCCGCTGAGCTACGCGCCCGAAAAATCGGCTGGGTCGGGTCCCTATAACGGACCCCAAGCGGGCAGGCAAGGACGCTTGAAGGCGAATCTTGGCTGCCGATCAGGCCGCCAGCATCTTGTTCACTTCGCTGACCAATTCGCGCAGGTGCACGGGCTTGGCCAGCACCTTGGCGTTCTTGGGCGCCTCCGAATCGGAGTTCAGGGCGACGGCGGCGAATCCGGTGATGAACATGATCTTGATGTCGGGGTCGAGTTCCGAGGCGCGGCGGGCGAGCTCGATGCCATCCATCTCCGGCATCACGATGTCGGTCAGCAGCATCTCGAACGGCTCCTCGCGCAGCCTCTGATAGGCCGACATACCGTTATCGTGCGGGGAAACCTGGAATCCGGCGTTTTCGAGCGCCTTGACCAGGAAGCGGCGCATATCGTTGTCGTCTTCGGCGAGGAGGATCTTGGGCATGGCGTTGATTTCGTCGAATCCCGGCTTGGGAGGATCGGTCCGCACACTAAGCCCGATAGGCGGTAAATTTCGAGTGAAAGATGAGCCGGCGCGGCCGACCGGATGCTTAACTTAGTTGTGGACCGGAACGCCGCGCGAATCAATCGCGTCGGGCGTTACCCGCTCTTAAGAGACATTCCAGCCCGGCTCACGATTTTTTTCGCTTGGCAGAAGGGTCGTGATTACCGACAATGCCCCCACATAAATCCTCCGTTTTTCCGGCAAAATCGTGCTGGAAGCCCCAGCGGAATTGAAGGGACGGCGCCGGACGATGAGCAGGCCTGACGGTGAATTGCCGCCTCCGTTCGAGATCGTCGAACCCGTCAATTGGCGGGCGCCGATCATCTTCAACTCGCCGCATTCGGGCTCGGTCTATCCGGCCGAATTCCTCAACGCCTCCAGGATCGATCTGACGTCGCTCAGGCGCTCGGAAGACTCCTTCATGGACGAGTTGATCGAAGGCTTGAGCGCGCGTGGCTTTCCCGTCGTGCGGGTGCATTTCCCGCGCTCCTATGTCGACGTGAACCGCGAGCCCTATGAGCTCGATCCGCGCATGTTCACGGGCCGGCTTCCGAGCTTTGCCAATACGCGCTCGATGCGGGTCGCTGGCGGGCTTGGCACGATCCCGCGCGTCGTCGGCGACGGCCAGGAGATTTATCGCGAGCGGCTCAATGTCGATGAGGCGCTGTCGCGGATCGAGGCGCTCTACAAGCCCTATCACCGGGCGCTGCGCCGGCTGATCAACAAGGCGCACCAGGCGTTCGGAACCGTTGTTGTGGTCGACTGCCACTCGATGCCGTCGATCGGGGTGTCGCGGGACGAGCCGCGGCGGCCCGACATCGTCATCGGCGACCGCTACGGCACAAGCTGCGCGCCGCTGCTCCCCGACGTGGTCGAAGACGTCATGAGCGGGCTCGGCTATTCGATCGGCCGCAACAAGCCCTATGCCGGCGGCTTCATCACCGAGCACTACGGCAACCCGGCGACCGGGCTGCATACCGTTCAGCTCGAGCTCAACCGCGCGGTCTACATGGATGAACGCCGGCGCGAGCGCGGGCCGCGCTTTGCGCAGTTGGCCGCCGATTTCGCAACCTTGGCGGAGGCGCTGGCGGAAGTCCCGCTCGGCGACCTCGGTGCGTTCCAGGCGGCAGCGGAGTAGGATCCATCGTCATTCCGGGGCGCGCGAGCGCGAACCCGGAATCCATCTCACTACCATACCTGCGGCCCGATGGATTCCAGGTTCGTCCTTCGGACGCCCCGGAATGACAGCAAGAACCCCAAAAGAAAAAAGGGCCGCTTGAATGAACAAGCGGCCCAAGTCTAGGGAGGAAACGCCCAAGGAGGGCAGCGATAGCGCGAGGCGCTACCGCACCGCAACAATATGCGGCCGCGCCGCACAAAACGCAAGCGGTTTTAGATTCATTTCCCATGCATTATCCGCAGGGCTTGCAGACCCGCAACACAGGGCTAAAGTCGATTTTTGTCGTTTTCTTTCAATATCTTCGTCAAGAAATGAACGGCTAATGCTGTTCTTCAATCGCAGCCTCCCGATTTCGTGACTGCACCTAGTACCAAAACTCATAGCGGGATGCGGCGCCCCTCTCGCGTTCAAAAATGCTGGCGACAAACCTCCTCAATGTCGGTGCGGATTATCCCGGATTGAGCTAGGCAGTAGCACTGAGTTGCCAGTTCGCTTCTCGCTTTAAGGAACAGCCGTGCCGGTCATCGATTTCACTGCCTTCATCGGCCGCCTCGCGACCGCCGCCGGCGAAACCATCCTGCCGTTCTTCCGCACCTCGCTCTCAGTCGACAATAAGAGCGCTAGCGAATTCGATCCGGTGACCGAAGCCGACCGCGCAGCAGAAGCGGTGATGCGGCGGTTGATCAAGGCCAATTTCCCCCAGCACGGCATCGTTGGCGAGGAATTCGGCAATGAGCGCGAGGACGCCGAATATGTCTGGGTGCTCGATCCGATCGACGGCACCAAGTCGTTCATCGGCGGCTTCCCGATCTGGGGCACGCTGATCGCGCTGCTGCACAAGTGCACGCCGGTGTTCGGGATGATGCATCAGCCCTACATCGGCGAGCGGTTCTCCGGCGACAATGGTTCAGCTCATTACTCCGGCCCGTCCGGCGAACGGCGGCTTTCGGTCAGGCGCTGCGCATCGCTGAAGGAGGCGACGGCCTACACCACGAGTCCGCTGTTGATGAACGCCACCGACCGGGCATGCTTTGGACGGATCGAGAGCGCCGCCAGGCTCACGCGCTATGGCGGAGACTGCTACTCCTACTGCATGCTGGCTGCCGGCCATCTCGATCTCGTGGTCGAGACCGAGCTCAAGCCGTATGACATCGCAGGCCTGATTCCGATCGTCACCGGCGCCGGCGGCATCGTCACCACCTGGGAAGGCAAGCCAGCGCAAAGCGGCGGCCGCATCATCGCCGCGGGCGACCCGCGGGTGCACGAGGCGGCGATGAAGCTGCTCAACGGTTGAGCAAGCCCCCCGTCACGATGCGGCCTTGCGCAGATAGTCGACGAGCAGCTTCGCCGGGCGCGGCAATGCCTTGAAGCTGCGCGCGCAGATCGTGAGTTTGCGGTCGGCCCAGGAGTCGCGCAGCCGGATGGACGTGATCGGCATCGACCGGGCGCAGCGCCGGGCGGCCGTCTCCGGGATCACGGCGATGCCGACATCGGCCGCGACCATCTGGCAGATCGCGTCGAAATCGCGCAGGCGCGCCCGGAACCGCAGACGGGCCCCTAACCGGGCCGCATGCTTGGCGATGTGGGCCTGCAGCGCGGTCGAGGCGGTCAGCCCGACGAAGTCATAGCCGGTCACGTCCTGGAAATCGATCTGGCGGCGGCCTGCGAGATCGCTGCGGCGCGAGGCCACCAGCGTCAGGCGATCCTCGCTGAACAGGAAGCGCTCGACGCTTTCGGGCAACGCATGCTCGGCGGCGAAGCCGAGATCCGCAGCACCGGTCGCGATCGCAGCCGCGATGTCGGCGCTCTCGCGCTCCTCGACGTCGATATTGATGTCGGGATGCTCGCGCAGGAAGGCCGCGAGCGCCCGCGGCAGATGTTCCGACAGGCCCGACGTGTTGGCGAGCAGCAGCACGCTCGCCCTAACGCCGCTGGCATAGGCGGCAAGGTCGCCGCGCAGCGCTTCGACATTGTGGATCACGATCCGCGCATGATCGAGCAGGCTTTCGCCGGCGGCGGTCAACTCGACACCGCGGCGGCCGCGCTTGAGCAGCGAGACGCCAAGCGCAGCCTCGAGCCCCTTGATCCGTTCGCTCGCGGACGCAAGTGCCAGATGAACGCGGGAAGCGCCATTGGTGATGCTGCGCGTCTCCGCCACCGCAATGAAGAGCTGCAGATCAACCAGGTCGAAACGCATACCGGGCTCCGTCTATCTTCGGCAAAGCCGAAGGCATTCTCCGTAATCTCCAGATTGTGCCGCTTGCGGCGATCGGTCAATGTGGCCCCATGTTCGACTCGATGCTGATTCTGATCGCCTTCGCCTTCCTGCTTGCCGGTTTCGTCAAAGGAACGCTGGGGCTTGGCCTGCCTACGGTTTCCATGGGACTGCTGGCCGTGACGATGCCGCCCGCGCAGGCGATCTCGATCGTGATCGTGCCGGCGATCGTCACCAACATCTGGCAGACCTTCGTCGGCTCTTATCTGCGCGACATCCTCAAGCGGCTATGGCCGCTGATGCTCGGCACCGTGGTCGGCATCTGGCTGAATAGCGGGCTGCTGACCGGGCCTTATGCGCCCTATGGCACCGTCGTTCTTGGTCTCCTGCTCATCATCTATGCGGTCGTGGGCCTTAGCCGCTTCAGCTTCAAGGTCGCCCGCCGCGACGAGAAATGGATCGGCGGCATCGTCGGCGTCGTGACCGGGGTGATCTCGGCGGCGACAGGCGTGCAGGTGATTCCGTCGATGCCATTCATGCAGGCGATCGGCATGGAGAAGGACGAGCTAGTGCAGGCGCTCGGCCTGTTCTTCACCACCGCAACCGTCGCCCTCGCCTTCAATCTCACCGCCGCCGGTGTATTGACCGCCGCGACCGCGCTGCCCGGGGCGGTGGCGATGGTGGCGTCCTTCGTTGGCATGTTCGTCGGGCAGGCGGTGCGGTCACGGCTGCAGCCGGAGGCGTTCCGCCGCTGGTTCCTGATCGCGATGATCCTGCTCGGGTTCTACCTCGCAGCCAGCGCGCTCGTGAAGATCCACGGCTAAGCCTCGAGGATTTCTCTAGCGCGCCTCCAGCATCGCCACCCGGAAGCCGAGATAGACGAACAGCCCGCCGAGCGTGCGGTTGATCCAGGCGATCACGCCGCTGGAGCGGCGGATCCGCATCGCCGCCCGCGCCGCAAAGGCCGCCACGCCGAAACACCACAGCGTGCCGTTGAAGACGAAGATCGCGCCGAGCAGCAGGAAGGCCGCGGTCTTGTGTGGCGAATCAGCCGCCACGAACTGCGGCAGGAAGGCGAGGAAGAACAGCGCCACCTTCGGATTGAGCGCATTGGTGAGCGCGCCCTGCCAGAACACCCGTCGCAGCGTCGGCGCCTCACCCTGAAGGGTGACATCCGCGATCACGCGCTGGCGTGACAACAGCATCTGGACGCCCGTGAACAGGAGATAGGCTGCGCCGACCCATTTGAGGGCGGTAAAGGCCAGCGAGGACGTCATCAGCAGCGCCGAAAGCCCAATCGCCGCGCCGAAGACATGAAAAAGGCAGCCACAGCTTATGCCGAGCGCGGCCGCCGCTCCGCCACGCCATCCGAGTTGCATGCTCCTGCCGATGATATAGGCGGTGTCTGGCCCCGGCGTCACGTTAAGCAGCAGCCCCGACAAGATGAAAAGCCATAGTTCGTGAATTCCGAGCATCGTCATCATCTCTCACGCGGACGTTGGCCAACGAACAAGGACAGCAGCTCCACATTATTCCACGACATAAAAATCATGCAGCTAACATTTCCGGCGCCGTCCGCTGCCAATTCCGGAACGTTTGCATTACTATGATCTCAGGATCGGGCTTCCGCCAGGTACATCTTGTTTTATAAGGGTTGGAACGGTCGGCCGCGCACGCGGCGGTCACTGGCCGATTCCGGAGCATAGATACGGTTATGGAGAGACGGCTAGCTGCCATAGTCTGCGCCGATGTCGCCGGCTACTCGCGGATGATGGGCGCCGACGAGGCGGGCACGCATGCCGCCTTCAAAGCCCATCGGACCGCGATCCATCCGATCATCCTCAATCATGGCGGCCGTATTCTGAAGAACACCGGCGACGGCTTCCTGCTCGAATTTCCGAGCATCGTCGGAGCGCTGGAGGCCGCCATCGAGATGCAGATGCTGATGGCGGAGCGCAATAACCAGCTTCCCGCCGACCGTGTCATGCAGTTCCGGATGGGCATTCACATGGGCGATGTGATGGCCGACGAGGACGAATTGTTCGGCGATGACGTCAACATCGCCGTCCGGCTCGAGACGGTTTCCCCGCCGGGCGGCTTGGCCGCCTCGGCCAAGGCCTATCACGAAGCCGGCAGGCACCTCAAAGCCACCTTGGTCAACACCGGCAGCCATCGTTTCAAGAATATCGCGGACCCCGTGGAGGTCTTCACCTGGGAGCCGGGCGGCCCGGAGGCGCCTGGGCGCCAGGTGCGGGATTCGTCGGGCCTGCCAGGGCAGTCGCGGACCGCGATCGTCGGCGTGCTTCCCTTCGCCAATTTGAGCGACTCCAGCGACGAGTATTTTTCCGACGGATTGACCGAAGACCTGATCCACGCGCTTTCGCTGCAGTCCTTCTATCGGGTGCTGAGCCGCAACTCGACATTCTCCTTCAAGGGCAAGAATGTGAGCACCCGCCTGATCGCCCGCGAGATCGACGCGACCTACCTGATCCAGGGCTCGGTGCGGCGTGCCGGCAGCAAGATCCGCGTGACCGCCGAGCTGATCGCGCCCGAGAACGGCGAGCAACTGTGGACCGGCCGCTATGACCGCGACATGGGCGATCTGTTCGCGATGCAGGACGAGATCACGACCAGTCTCTCCGCGGCGATCGCAACGGAGATATTCCGCGCGGAGGCTTCCGCACCTGCCCGCGTTTCCAGCGATGTCACGGCGTGGGATCGCTTCCTGAAGGGCCTTTCCCACTATTACCGGCACACCAAGGAAGATTACGAGGCTTCCATTGCGCTATTCAAGGAAGCGATCGCGCTCGACCCGACGCTTTCGATCGCGCACGCCTATCTCGCCACCATCCAGGTGCAGAGCATTCAGTTTGGCTGGATCAAGCGCACGCGCGAATTGTGGACCTCGATCGTGAGCCTTGCGGAGGCCAGCGTTCGGCTCGACCCGCGCTCGTCCTTCGCCTTTCAGATCCTGTCCTATGTGCGTTCGGTGGAGGGACACTACGAGGCGGCCCTGGATGCGGCGAACCGCGCCGTGGCGCTCAACCCATACGACATGGGCGCGCGCGGCGTGCTTGGATATGTTCACCTCGTGAGCGGCGAGCATCGCCAGGCCATCGAACTGTTTTCGATGGGGGCGCAGCGCGGCAACAGCGACCCACGTTACCAATGGGCAGCCTTGAACGCGTTCAGCCACTACCTCCTGGGACAATACGACGCGACCCTGTCCTGGGCGCGCGAGCAGCTCTACATCAATCCGAACCATATGCCGGCACTGGCGATCCGTGCCGCCGCGCTGGCTCAGCTGGGGCGGACCAAGGAGGCGGCGGACGCGACCGGCGTTCTGATGTCCAACTATCCGACTTTCACCGTCGATCGACATTTGAAGAACTTCCATTGGAAGCAGCCGGCCGATATCCAACACTATCGTGAGGGGCTCCTGAAAGCCGGCGTACCGCTCGCCCGCCTGACCCTTGTCGAAACCCGAAGGCTTGCCGCCGAGTCGTGAACGAGCGCGCAGCCGAGCGCAGCGCCCTCCGGTCATTCACCCACTTTGAGGGATTCAGGCAAACCTCGCCACACGCTGTAGTCGTGTAACACCCCGCCACCGCGCTTCGGTGGTTTGACCGCGCCACGGCACCCTATCTGCACAACGGCTCCGTCGCCTCGCTCGAATGGCTGCTCCGACCCGCCGCCGAGCGTCCAAAAAAGTTCTGCATGGGCGCGCGTGATTTCGACCCGGAGCATGCCGGCTTGGACGTGAAGAGCGACGAGACGTCGTGCAGGAATGGCCAGACGCTGTTCTCGGCGACCGATCGCGACGGAAAAGAGATCCACGGCAACAGCGTGAGCGGCCGCTCGTTCGAGGGAGCCGCACCGTATCCGAAGGGCATCGTCGGCCGCGCGCTCGACAAGAATGAGCGCGAAGCCCTGATCGAATATCTGAAGACCTTGTAGCCGATCGAGGAAATATTCTACCCGAACAGCGGCGTGCCCGGCACGAAGGCGTCGAACGCCGCCCAGAACTGCGCGCGGTAGCGGTCCTGCTCTTGCAGGATCTCGTGCTTGGAGCCGGCGATCACGAGATGCGAGCCGGCGCGCAAGTGATAGGCGAACTCCTCGATGGCAGGCGTCGACACCACGGTGTCGTTGCTCGCCGCCAGCATCAGGATCGGCTGGCGGATCTGCGAGGGATAGTAATATTCGCGGAACGTACGCATCGCCTTGAAGGCGGTGTCGGCCCAGGCGACCGTTGGCGCACCGAGGCCGAGCGTTGCGTCTTCTTCCAGGATCGCCGCGTTGCGCGCAAAGCGGACGGGATCGCTGGTGAGGGGATTGTTGATGAAGGGCGAAAGCCCGACCAGATCGTCGCTGCCGCCCGGAACGTAGCGTCCGCCCTGGCCGGCAAGCCGCATGATCCGCAACAGCGCGGATGGTACAAATGAGGTGCGGCGTCCCGGCAGGTCGATCATCGGTGCCGACAGCACCATGCGATCGAACCAGCGTTTTCCCGCATGCGCGATGCGCAACATCACGGCCCCGCCCATCGAATGCGCCAGCGCAAAATAGGGCGGCGGACAATCCGGCAGCACCACCTGCTGCACGAAGGTTTCGACGTCGATCTCGTAATCGGCAAAGCTGCGCACATAGCCTTTGCGTGGATCGCGCAACTGCCGCGAGGAATGGCCCTGCCCGCGCCAATCGATCATCGCCACCGCAAAGCCGCGGTCGCGCAGATCGCGCACGGTCTCGAAATATTTCTCGATCATCTCGCTGCGGCCGGTGAACACGCAGACTGTCCCCTTGCGGCCCGGCGGCGGCGCCCATCGCGCAAAGCGCAATTCAGCGCCATCAGGCGTCTTGATGGTGCCGCTGACGACGTCTTCCGGAACCGGATTGGCTGGAATGGAGACGAGCGTCATGAAGGGGAACCGCTAGGTGAGAGACGGCGGGAATCAAGGGCGTGAGCGCCAAAAAGCGACGATATTTCCGCCTCTTGAACGCCTGATGGCCCCACCCATATCACCTTCGTGCAGGCCGCTACCAGTGTTTCGGAACCGGAACATCAGGCTGCACACAGACTAAAGCCCGGCCCGATGGCGGGCGGGTAATCGAATCAGTCGCTCATTGGAGGACTATCATGCGTACCTACGATCTGACCCCGTTCTATCGTTCCACCGTCGGCTTCGACCGCTTTTTCAACCTGCTCGATCAGGCGACTTCGGACGGCAGTCCCGGCTATCCCCCCTACAACATCGAGCGCACCGGCGAGAACGCCTACCGCATCAGCGTTGCGGTTTCCGGCTTCTCCGAGGCTGAGCTTTCCATCGTCGCGAAGGAAAACACGCTGACGATCAAGGGCGAGAAGACCGCCAACGAGAATGGCAAGGACAATACCAACGTTCTCTATCGCGGCATCGCCTCTCGGGCCTTTGAGCGCGCGTTCCAGCTCGCCGACTTCGTACAGGTGAAGAGCGCTTCGCTTGAGAACGGCCTGCTCCACGTCGACCTCATTCGCGAGATTCCCGAGGCCAAGAAACCGCGCAGCATTCCGATCACGACCGGCTCCGCCGCGCCGCAGGTCGCCGACGGCTCCAAGGCCGCCGCCTAATCGCGGCAGCAGCTTCGGCAGATATTGGTTGAACGCAAAACGCCCCGGGAAACCGGGGCGTTTTTGTTTTTCTCGGTCATTCCGGGATGCGCCGTCAGGCGCAGGCCCGGAATCCATTTGGCCACGGGTGTCGGCGGCGAAATGGATTCCGGGTTCGATGCTCATGCATCGCCCCGGAATGACAGGAACGTTTGCTACTCCAAGCCCTGCACCTGCGGCATTTCCTGGGTCGGCAGAATGGTCGGCGCGGCGGGAGCAGCCGGCTTGACCTGGCCGACGGTCGGGGCGGCAGCCGGTGGAATGGCCTGCTGGGTCTCCGCGGGCTTCTGCTGCACGGCGGCTGATTGCTGGGCCGGTTCCGGCGCGCGCTTCGCGGTCAGCGGGTTCGGCCTGGGCTTCGGCACAGTCCGGCTCGCCACATGCGGAATGGGGGCCGGCGGCCGCGGCACGCTGCTGCGAACAGGGGTTGCCGGCGGCAACGGCCCGGCAGCGCCATAGGCGCCGCTCAGATCGCCTCGATAATCGTCATCCATCCCGTCGGCCGGAATGAATCGGATGATGCGCCCGCTGCGCGCATCGATGATCAGCCTGCCGTCGCTGCCGCCGGGCTCGATGACCGCGATCGTGTAGACCAGCCCGTGCTGCCGCGGGATGCCGAGCGGCAGGAACCCGTTTTCGCGCAGCACGGCGTAGACTTCGATCGGCGGCAGCAGCCCCGGTTCGTAGGCTGGCCCATAGCGCGGCGCCGGCACTTCCGGCGGCATCGCCGCATAGGGGCCGTCGAAGTCGGACACGGTCACGACCAGCGGATTTTCGACGTGATTGGGCGCCAGCAACTGCGCATTGGCGGTCGGGGCCGCAAGAACGAGGCCCGCAGACAAGACCCATCCCGTAAACAGCTTCATCACCGGTAGCTCCTGTAAGACGCTGGGCGTGGAGCATTTTTGCCCTCTGGCGCCCGCGGGAAACTTCAGCGGCAATTCCGGCGGTCCTTGGGCCGGATCACGGCGCGTTTGCTTCAAATCGGGGGCGGCCCTCCCGTCGCGCACCGCGCAAAACTACATGCGGACGAGGACTCTCATGCGCTTGTGTGATAGAAAAAAATTTGGCAAGGTCGGAGTTAGGACAGTATAGCTGTCTTAATCGCGGAGCAATTCCCGGCATAGGGATTGCAACGGAAACTCGGCCCTTCGGGCTCCGAGAATGCTGCGGGCAAGGCCGTTCCTCAGGGACGTTGAACGCTCCTCGCCTGATTTAAGACATTGCGGCTCGCGGAGGACGAGCGGTGGCCCCAGTGGGTGCCGCAACGCCCAAGGTGCGCCAACGACCGTGAGGCCCTTTAGCCTTATTTGAGAGGAAACATGAGCGGGTCGGAATTCGAGCGCGAAACCATCGTGACAGAGACGTTGTCGGCGGCCGCAGCCTCGAAAGCGGACGAACCGGCGCGCGAACACGATTGGCGTCCCAAAGCCGAAGGCATGTACGACCCGAGCCTGGAGAAGGATGCCTGCGGCGTCGGCTTCATCGCCAACATCAAGGGCAAGCCCTCGCACCAGATCGTCTCCGACGCGCTGAACATTCTTTGCAACCTCGAGCACCGCGGCGCGGTCGGCGCCGATCCGCGCGCCGGTGACGGCGCCGGCATCCTGGTGCAGATCCCGCACGCTTTCTTCGCGCGCAAGGCGGCCGAGCTTGGCTTCAAGCTGCCGCAGCCGGGCGACTATGCAATCGGTGCGCTGTTCCTGCCGCGCGACGCTGCCTGGCGCAACGTCATCAAGAGCATCATCGCCGACGAGATCAAGAACGAGGGCTTCAAGCTGCTCGGCTGGCGCGACGTGCCGACCGACAACTCCTCCCTCGGCGTCACCGTGAAGCCGACCGAGCCCTATCACCTGCAGGTATTCATCGGCCGCAACGGCGTCGGCAAGACCGAGGACGAGTTCGAGCGCCGGCTCTACATCCTGCGCAAGTCGATCTCGCAGGCGATCTATCAGCGCCGCGATCGCGGCATGGCCGGCTACTACCCGGTCTCGTTCTCGTGCCGCACGGTAATCTACAAGGGCATGTTCCTGGCCGATCAGCTCGGCAAGTATTATCCGGACCTGCACGAGGACGATTTCGCGAGCGCGCTGGCGCTGGTGCACCAGCGCTTCTCGACTAACACCTTCCCGGCCTGGTCGCTGGCGCATCCCTATCGCATGATCGCCCATAACGGCGAGATCAACACGCTGCGCGGCAACGTCAACTGGATGGCGGCGCGGCAAGCTTCCGTGCATTCGGAGCTCTACGGCAAGGACATCAGCCGGCTCTGGCCGATTTCCTATGAAGGCCAGAGCGACACCGCCTGCTTCGACAACGCGCTCGAATTCCTGGTGCAGGGCGGGTACTCGCTGCCGCACGCGGTGATGATGATGATTCCGGAAGCGTGGGCCGGCAATCCCTTGATGGATGAAGAGCGCCGCGCCTTCTACGAATATCACGCCGCGATGATGGAGCCGTGGGACGGCCCCGCCGCGATCGCGTTCACCGACGGTCGCAAGATCGGCGCCACGCTCGATCGCAACGGCCTGCGGCCGGCGCGCTATATGGTGACAAAAGACGACCGCATCGTGATGGCGTCCGAGATGGGCGTGCTGAAGATCCCGGAGGACCAGATCGTCACCAAGTGGCGGCTGCAGCCGGGCAAGATGCTGCTCGTCGATCTCGAGCAGGGCCGGCTCATTCCCGACGACGAGATCAAGGCCGATCTGGCCAAGAGCCATCCCTATCGCGACTGGCTGGCCCGCACCCAGATGCAGCTCGAAGAACTGCCTGACGCGCCGACCAAGAGCGTGCGTTCGAACCTGCCGCTGCTCGACCGCCAGCAGGCATTCGGCTATTCGCAGGAAGACATCAACATCCTGATGACGCCGATGGCGGCAACCGGCGAAGAAGCCGCGGGTTCGATGGGCAACGACACGCCGATCTCGGCGCTGTCCGACAAGCCGAAGCCGCTGTTCACCTATTTCAAGCAGAACTTCGCGCAGGTGACGAACCCGCCAATCGACCCGATCCGCGAGGAGCTCGTGATGAGCCTCGTCTCGATCATCGGGCCGCGGCCGAACCTGTTCGACCTGCAGGGGCTCGCCTCCACCAAGCGCCTCGAAGTGCGCCAGCCGATCCTGACCGACGCGGATCTGGAGAAGATCCGCTCGATCTCCGATGTCGCCGAGACGCATTTCAAGTCGCGCACGCTGGACACCACCTTCCATGCCGGCTTCGGCGCCGCCGGCATGGAGCAGGTGCTGGACGAGCTCTGCGCGCGCGCCGAAGGCGCGGTGCGCGAGGGCATCAACATCATCATCCTGTCCGACCGCATGACGGGCACCGACCGGATCCCGATCCCCGCGCTGCTCGCCTGCGCCGCCGTGCATCATCATTTGATCCGCACCGGCTTGCGTACGTCGGTCGGCCTCGTGGTCGAATCCGGCGAGCCGCGCGAAGTGCACCATTTCGCCTGTCTCGCCGGCTACGGCGCGGAGGCGATCAATCCCTATCTCGCATTCGAGACCATCATCGCGATGAAGGACCGCCTGCCGGGCGGGCTCGACGACAAGGAGATCGTCAAGCGCTACATCAAGTCGATCGGCAAGGGCCTGCTCAAGGTGATGTCCAAGATGGGCATCTCGACCTACCAGTCCTATTGCGGCGCGCAGATCTTCGACGCCGTCGGGCTGAAGGCCGATTTCGTCGGCAAGTATTTTGCCGGCACCCACACCCGCATCGAAGGCGTGGGGCTGGGCGAGATCGCCGAGGAAACCGCGCGTCGGCATGCCGATGCGTTCGGCGACGCCCAGGTCTACAAGACCGCGCTCGATGTCGGCGGCGAGTACGCTTACCGCACCCGCGGCGAGGATCACGCCTGGACCGCCGAGTCGGTCTCCGCGCTGCAGCACGCCGTGCGCGGCAACTCGCTCGAGCGCTATCGCGCGTTCGCCAAGATCCTGAACGAGCAGCAGGAGCGGCTGCTCACGCTGCGCGGCCTGTTCCGGATCAAGACCGCGGCGGAAGAAAAGCGCAAGCCGGTGAAGCTCGAGGAGGTCGAGCCGGCCAAGGAGATCGTCAAGCGCTTCTCCACGGGCGCAATGTCGTTCGGCTCGATCTCGCGCGAGGCGCACACCACGCTCGCCATCGCGATGAACCGGATCGGCGGCAAGTCCAACACCGGCGAAGGCGGCGAGGAATCCGATCGCTTCAAGCCGCTGCCGAACGGCGATTCCATGCGCTCGGCGATCAAGCAGGTCGCCTCGGGCCGCTTCGGCGTGACGACGGAATATCTCGTCAACTCCGACATGATGCAGATCAAGATGGCGCAGGGCGCCAAGCCCGGCGAAGGCGGCCAGTTGCCCGGCCACAAGGTCGACGCGACGATCGCCCGCGTCCGCCATTCGACGCCCGGCGTCGGCCTGATCTCGCCGCCGCCGCACCACGACATCTATTCGATCGAGGATCTGGCGCAGCTCATCTACGATTTGAAGAACGTCAATCCGGACGGCGACGTGTCGGTCAAGCTCGTCTCCGAGATCGGCGTCGGCACGGTTGCCGCCGGTGTCGCGAAGGCGCGTGCCGACCATGTGACGATCGCGGGCTTCGAGGGCGGCACCGGTGCCTCGCCCCTCACCTCGATCAAGCATGCCGGCAGCCCGTGGGAGATCGGGCTCGCCGAAACTCACCAGACGCTGGTGCGCGAGCGGCTGCGCAGCCGCATCTCGGTGCAGGTCGACGGCGGCTTCCGCACCGGGCGTGATGTCGTGATCGGCGCGCTGCTCGGGGCCGACGAGTTCGGCTTCGCCACGGCGCCCTTGATCGCGGCCGGCTGCATCATGATGCGCAAGTGCCATCTCAACACCTGCCCGGTCGGCGTCGCGACCCAGGACCCGGTGCTGCGCAAGCGCTTCACCGGCCAGCCCGAGCACGTGATCAACTACTTCTTCTTCGTCGCCGAGGAAGTGCGCGAGATCATGGCGACGCTCGGCTACCGGACGTTCGACGAGATGGTCGGCCAGACCCAGATGCTCGACCAGACCTCGCTGGTCGCGCATTGGAAAGCCAAGGGCCTCGATTTCTCGCGGCTGTTCGTGCGGCAGAAGGAGGAGAAGGGCCAGAAGATCTACCGTTCGGAGG
Organism: Bradyrhizobium sp. Ses1; assembly: GCF_059512365.1. Lineage (NCBI taxonomy): Bacteria > Pseudomonadati > Pseudomonadota > Alphaproteobacteria > Hyphomicrobiales > Nitrobacteraceae > Bradyrhizobium > Bradyrhizobium sp. Ses1. Next base: position 70,999 of record NZ_JCAMOQ010000014.1, on the reverse strand, counting down.
CCCAGAACCATCATCTGGAAGCCGTGCTCGACCGTCGCCTGATCGAGAAGGCCCGCGCCGCGCTCGACCGTGGCGCGCCGGTCAGGATCGAGGAGGAGATCAACAACACCGACCGCTCTGCCGGCGCGATGCTGTCGGGCCAGGTGGCGAAGATCTACGGCCATGAAGGCCTGCCGCTCGATACCATCCATGTCAGCCTCAAGGGTACCGCGGGCCAGGCATTCGGCGCGTGGCTTGCCAAGGGCGTCACCTTCGAGCTCGAAGGTGAAGGCAACGACTATGTCGGCAAGGGCCTTTCTGGTGGACGCCTCATCGTCAAGCCGCCGAAGAATTCCGGCATCGTGCCGGAGGAGTCGATCATCGTCGGCAACACCGTGATGTACGGCGCGATCGAGGGCGAATGCTACTTCCGTGGCATCGCCGGCGAACGCTTCGCCGTGCGCAATTCCGGCGCGGTCGCGGTCGTCGAGGGCGCCGGCGATCATTGCTGCGAATACATGACCGGCGGCATCGTCGTCGTGCTCGGCAAGACCGGCCGGAACTTCGCAGCCGGCATGTCCGGCGGTATCGCCTATGTCCTGGACGAAGCCGGCGACTTCCCGAAACTGTGCAACCTCTCGATGGTCGAGCTGGAACCGGTGCTGTCGGAAGAGATGATCAACGCCGCCACCTATCACCATGCCGGCGATCTCGAGGCGCATGGCCGGGTCGACGTGTTCCAGAACCTGCTTGATTCCGATGTCGAACGGCTCCATGTGCTGGTCACGCGGCACGCCAAGCTGACCGGCTCGAAGAAAGCCGCCGAGATCCTGGCGGACTGGAAGGCGTGGCTGCCGAAATTCCGCAAGGTGATGCCGGTCGAGTACCGTCGCGCACTGAAGGAAATGAAGGCGAACGCCGACGCGGAGCCGAAAATCGCGATCGGAGCGTAGTCACAAGACCCTCATGGTGTGAGGAGGCGCGAAGCGCCGTCTCGAACCATGAGGCCAGGATACCGGCCTTCATCCTTCGAGACGCGGCGCGAGCGCCGGTCCTCAGGATGAGGGTCTAACGGGGCGTGTGACGCGAGCCCGGATGACGAAACAAGACGAACCAGGTGCAGGGGCCTCAGGCTTAATGGGAAAGATCACAGGTTTCCTCGAGATCGAGCGGCACGACCGCAAGTACACGCCGGTCACCGAGCGGCTGAAACATTTCCACGAGTTCGTCATTCCGCTCAGCGAGAAGGACCTCCGCGATCAGGCCGCGCGCTGCATGAACTGCGGCATTCCCTACTGCCACGGCACCGGCTCGGTCGCGCCGGGCACGCCCGGCTGCCCGGTCAACAACCAGATCCCCGACTGGAACGACCTCGTCTATCAGGGCAATTGGGAAGAAGCCTCGCGCAACCTGCATTCGACCAACAACTTCCCCGAATTCACCGGCCGCATCTGTCCGGCGCCGTGCGAGGCGTCCTGCACGCTCAACATCGACGACAACCCCGTCACCATCAAGACCATCGAATGCGCGATCGTCGACCGCGCCTGGGACAATGGCTGGCTGAAGCCGGAAGTCCCGGCCGAGAAGACGGGCAAGAAGGTCGCGGTGATCGGGGCGGGGCCGGCGGGCATGGCCTGCGCGCAGCAGCTCGCGCGCGCCGGGCACGACGTGCATGTCTATGAGAAGTATGCCAAGGCGGGCGGACTGCTGCGTTACGGCATTCCCGACTTCAAGATGGAGAAGGGCATCATCGATCGCCGCGTCACGCAAATGGAGGCCGAAGGCGTCACCTTCCATTACGGCGCCCAAGTCGGCGGCGATGCACCCGGCGCGATCGATCCGAGCGATCTGCAGAGCCAGTACGACGCGATCGCGCTGACCGGCGGCGCGGAAGCCCCGCGCGACCTCCCCATCCCCGGCCGCGATCTCGACGGCATCCATTTCGCGATGGACTTCCTGCCGCAGCAGAACCGCCGCGTCTCCGGCGAGCCGCTCAACGGCGTGACCGACATCCTGGCCAAGGACAAGCATGTGGTGGTGATCGGCGGCGGCGACACCGGCTCCGACTGCATCGGCACCTCGCTGCGCCAGGGCGCCAAGTCCGTGACCCAGCTCGAGATCATGGCGGCGCCGCCGGAGCGCGAGAACAAGGGCGTGACCTGGCCGAACTGGCCGTTGAAGATGCGGATCTCGTCGAGTCAGGCCGAAGGCGCGATCCGGGAATACGCCGTGCTGACCCAGAAGTTCGAGGGCACTGGCGGCAAGGTGAAGAAGCTGCACTGCATCAAGGTCGACGACAAGTTCAAGCCTCTGCCCGGCACCGAGTTCGTACTCGACGCCGAGCTCGTGCTGCTGGCGATGGGCTTCGTGCATCCCGTGCACGACGGCCTGCTCAAGCAGCTCGCGGTCGACCTCGACCAGCGCGGCAACGTCCGCGCCAACACGAGCGACTACCAGACCTCATTGCCCAACGTCTTCTCCGCCGGCGACATGCGCCGCGGCCAGTCGCTGGTGGTCTGGGCCATCCGCGAAGGCCGCCTCTGCGCCCGCGCGATCGACACGTTCTTGATGGGCAAGACGGATCTACCGCGGTAGGCTAGTTCTGCACCCTGACCCCGAGCAGCATGACCGTCGACTGCGAGCTCGATCCCGGCGAGCTCGAGTCCAATATGTCGTGGCGGACGGTGCCCTTAATCCAGAGGCTGCGGGTCATCTTGTAGATGAGGTCGCCCGACAGCGAGTAGATCTTGTCCACGCGGTTGTCGCCCTGGTAGTCGAGCGTGCCGTAGGTGAACCTGCCGATCGCGGTCAGCCAGCGGCGGAAGTCGTGATCGACCTCGACGGTGTAGGTGCGCGCCAGCACGCCTGATGTGCCGGGCAGCGTGGTCTCGGCGAGCTGGGTGTCGGAATAGAATTTGGCCGTCGTCAGCGGCGTCGCGGTCCAGGTCAGCGATGCCGTGGTGAGCAGGCCATCCAGCCGGTTCAGCCGCGGATCCTGATAGTTGCGGGCGGCGTAGCCGATCGAGACTTCGCCGAACAACAGCCGCGAGAACTCGAAGGACGAGCCGGCCTTCGCATAGCCGCCCACGGAATCCCGCGCGAAGCCCGAGCGGTCGAGCCGCAGATCATGGACGCGGCTGTCGCCCTGGATTTCCACGAACGGCTTGACCGCAGGGTTCACTTCGTAGCTGACGCGCGCGACGCCGCCGTACTGGCTGAAGTTGCGGTCATCGTTCGAGTCCAACGAGCCGTCGGTGAGCCTGGACCATTGGTAATCGGTGCGGTCGACGGTGGCGCCTGCGGAGACCTGCAGGCGATTGAAATTCTGGTCGACGCCGAAGGTGCCGCCGACCGTGGTGTAGATCGGGTACCTGGCGAGACCCGCCGGCACGTTCGGACTGCCGGGGATGTCGGTGGAGACGAGCAGCCGCGCCTGCCCCATCAGCCTTGTGTCACGGGTGACGTCGAGCCGCCCATCGATATGGCCGATGAAGTTGGGGCGATCGATATCGAGCGGCGCGGAGAGCGCTGTGCCATCGGCGTTCGGCGTCAGGTTTTGGGTGTAGCCGGTGAAGGAGCCGCGCAGGTCCGCGACCAGCGCGTGGCGCTCCCAGTTGGACACCGCCAGGAATTCCGGGGCGATCACGTAGGTCGGCGAGCCCTGTGGCACCGACAGCCGGCCGGGATTGGTTTCATAGCCGGCGCTGAGTTCGACCGCGGACTTGATCAGGAAGCTGCCGGCATAATCGCCGACCGCGCCGAACGGATCATCGTCGACCTTAAGCCGCTTGCGCGGCGGCTGGCCCACCACATTGCCGGCCATTGCCGGCGGCACCGGCGGCTTGTTGGCGGTCTCCGACGGCGGGATCGACAGGCGCAATTGTCCGGCCAGAGTCCTCGGCGGTGGCGCGGGCGGCGGCGTGCCGGGGCCGGGCGGCCGTTTCGGCCTCGCCTGCGCCGGATAATATTTCGGCTGCTGGCGTTTGCGGTTGAGCGAGTCATAGCCTGACGTCGAGGCGCCGTTCGCAGCCGGCAGGCCGTAAGACGGCACCTGGCCAATGCGTGACGGCGCGCGGCCATCGCGATCCCGGTCACGCAATCGTGGATCGTTGAGCGGATCGGCCAGCTCGGCCGCGGTCCTGCGCAGGGGCGAATCAGGCGGCGCCACCTGGGTCGTGCGCGACGGGCTGAACAAATCGGGCGTGACCGTCTGGGCCTGCGCGAAGGGGCCGCTCACCGCGAGCGCGGCAAGGCACACGACAGGCGCGCGCAAATAGCGCGCGCGCCCAGCCCGGCCCCTTGCTCGCCCTCGTCCCACGATAGAATACCTCAACAAATTCCTTGACTTACACGGCAAACGCGGAACGGGGCCGAGAACGTCCTTAATGGAGTTAAAACAATTATGGTTAATGGCTCGTTGAGAGCGGCCGGCTGCGTCGCCTGCCGCCGCCGGCCGTGCTAAGGGAGACGACTCTGGGCGCACCGCCCCTCCTCCCTGGAAACAGACCCTCTGGTAAAGAGATATGGCCAAGCCCAAACCGCTGATGCCGAAATCGTCGGACACCGAGCCCGCTGACGCCGCCGTACAATCGGCGCTGCGGACGCTGGAGGCTGAAGCCAGCGGTGTCGCCGCCATCGACGCCGCGCTCCGCTCCGACCTCGGGGCGCCCTTTGCCGCGGCGGCGGAGATGATCCGCAACGCCAAGGGACGGCTGATCGTCACCGGGCTCGGCAAATCAGGTCACATCGGCCGCAAGGTTGCGGCGACCTTTGCCTCCACCGGCACGCCGGCGTTCTTCGTCCATGCCGCCGAAGCGAGCCATGGCGATCTCGGCATGATCACCGCCGACGACGTCATCCTGGCGCTGTCATGGTCCGGCGAGCAGCCGGAGATGAAGAACCTGATCTCTTACGCCGCGCGCTTCGGCATTCCCGTGATCGCGATAACAGCGGAAAAGGGTTCGAGCCTGAGCAAGGCCGCCGATATCGCGCTGACGCTGCCGAAGGCGCGCGAGGCCTGCCCGCATAATCTGGCGCCGACCACCTCCTCGCTGATGATGCTCGCGCTCGGCGATGCGCTGGCGATTGCGCTGCTGGAAGGCCGCGGCTTCACCTCAACCGATTTCAGCGTGCTGCATCCCGGCGGCAAGCTGGGGGCGATGCTGAAATATACCCGCGACCTCATGCATGCTGGCGAGGCTGTGCCGCTGAAGCCGCTCGGCACCAGGATGTCGGACGCGCTGGTCGAGATGACCTCGAAGGGTTTTGGCTGTGTCGGCATCGTCGACCGCCGCAGCCATCTCGTCGGCATCGTCACCGACGGCGACCTCCGCCGCCATATGCGCTCCGACCTGATGACCGCCGTCGTCGACGACGTCATGACCAAGAATCCGAAAACCATCGGCCGCGACACGCTGGCCGGCGAGGCGCTGGAATTGCTGAATTCGTCGAAGGTCACCGCGCTGATCGTCGTCGACGCCGGCAAGCCGGTCGGCATCGTGCATTTCCACGACTTCCTGCGCGCGGGCGTGGCGTAAGCTCGCCGCGCTAGACCCTCATGGTGAGGAGCGCGGAACGCGCGTCTCCGGACGATGCCTCGCATCGCCTTGAGAACCACGAGGCCCCGCCGGTGGCCTCGCCCTTCGAGACGACCGCTACGCGGTCTCCTCAGGGTGAGACGCGCGGAGTTACATCACTGATTTGCCCGACGACGAAAGCGGAATGTTTTTCGCGCGAGGGCTGGACAGACTTTTTGTGATTTGCCCGTCGAGGCTGGGCAAGTATTCAATCAGCCTTGAACGGCGCAGAAATGCATTCGCCGTTGCGGGCGATTGCACGTAGAAAATTCCATCCTCATTGCCATGCGCGTCGCGCAAAGAAAGGACGTTCTACGAGGACGCGCCCGCGGCAAATACTTGCCCAGCCTCGTCGAGTTGTTATGTCGCACGCAAAGTAACCACATCGTCATTGCGAACGCAGCGAAGCAATCCATAGCGCGGCAGGCGGAGAGATGGATTGCTTCGCGGCGCCTGTCATCGGGCGCGCGTTCGCGCGACCCGCTGGCTCGCAATTACGGCGGCTGTCATTCCGGGGCGATGCGATAGCATCGAGCTATGATGTGCAATTGCACATCAGAGAATCCATTTTTCCGCTTGCGCAAGTGGACGAATGGATTCCGGGCTCGCGCTTCGCGCGCCCCGGAATGACAGTGGGATTTTGCGGCGAAGGAATGACGGATTACGCTGTTCGCGCGGGAGGAAATGCCAATCCGCCCTGCATCACTACGCCGCCGCCACCGTCAAACTGGCGCCGTCGGCGCTGACAACCTTGACGCGGCTGCCGGCGGGCGCGTCGGGGCCGGCGACGCGCCAGATCGTGTCATCGATCCGCACCGTGCCTGAGCCGTCGATGATCGGCTTCTCCAGCGTGAACTCGCGGCCGATCAGGGCTTCGGTGCGCCGGTTGAGGAACGGGCTGCTCGCGCTCGCCGAGGTCCCGCTCTTGGCGAAGTGCCGCCATGCCGGCACGGCGGCGACCGCGAACGCGGCGAACATCAGGAACTGTGTCTGCCAAAGCGGATTGATGACGAACGACACCAGTCCGACCATGAGCGCTGATAGCCCGAGCCAGAACAGGAACACGCCGGGCGCCGCCAATTCCAGCGCCATCAGGATGAAGCCGAAGATCAGCCAGTTCCAGGTACCTAGTGTCGAAAACATCTCGGTCATGACACGACCTCTAATTCCGCAGACGCAATGCTAGCACGCCCGCACCCTCACCGCTCGGGCGCGATTGGCGGCGGCGTCGGGCCGGCCTGCGGCACCGAGGAGCGGCGCGCGGCGGCGGCTGCCGAAGCTGTGCTTTCGCCGAAGGTGGCGCGCGCGATCTCGCCGATGCCGGCAAGCGAGCCGAGCACGCTCGATGCCTCGATCGGCAGCATCACGATTTTCTGGTTCGGCGCTTCCGCCAACTGCCCGAACGCCTTGATGTACTTGTCGGCGATGAAGTAGTTCAGTGCGGCGACGTCGCCCCTCGCGATCGCTTCGGACACCATCTGCGTTGCCTTCGCCTCAGCCTCCGCAAGTCGCTCGCGCGCTTCGGCGTCGCGGAAGGCGGCTTCGCGGCGACCTTCGGCCTGCAGGATCTGTCCCTGCTTGGCACCCTCGGCGCGCAAAATCTCCGATTGCCGCTGGCCTTCCGCCTGCAGGATGTCGGCGCGCTTGACGCGCTCGGCCTTCATCTGCCGGCCCATCGCCTCCACGAGGTCCGCCGGCGGCACGATGTCCTTGATCTCGATGCGATTGACCTTGACGCCCCAGGGCGAGACCGCGGCGTCGACGACGCGGAGCAGCCGCTCGTTGATCTCATCGCGATGCGACAGCACCTGGTCGAGGTCCATCGAACCCATCACCGAGCGGATGTTGGTCATGGTCAGCACCGTGATCGCCTGGTGCAAATTGGCGACTTCGTAGCTCGCCTTCGCGGCGTCGAACACCTGGAAGAAGGCAACGCCATCAACGGTGACGGTGGCATTGTCCTTGGTGATCACCTCCTGCTCGGGGATGTCGATCACCTGCTCCATCATATTCATCTTGCGCCCGATGCGGTCGAAATAGGGCACGATGAGATTGAGGCCGGGGAGCAACGTGCGGGTGTACTTGCCGAAGCGCTCGATGGTCCAGCCATAGCCCTGCGGAACGGTCTTGACCCCGGCGAACAGCGTGACGATGACGAGCAGAACAAGGGCGATGGCGAAAATGTCGAAACCACTCATAAAGTCCTCCAAGACCGGCGAAAGCCGGCGCGGCCCTGCATTTGGTCTGCAAAACCGCAACGCCGGTTCAGCCGGCTGTTGGTTGACACATAGTTAAGGAGCGGTTTTGCGAGGCTGCCAGATATAGCCTGCGAACGTAAATGATGTGTCAGGCGCTGCGCTCGACTTCGCCTCTCCCGGTTGCGGGAGAGCGAGCGCACCGTGGTCCCAATTCGGCTAAATCCAGCCCTGGAGTTCGCGCAGCACGAGTTGGCGGATCACGTCCATGCCGGGCTCACTGTCGTTCAGGCAGGGAATCGCCGCAAACTGCTCGCCGCCATTTTGCTTGAAGATGTGCGCGTTCTCCTGCGCGATCTCTTCCAGCGTCTCCAGACAGTCGGCGGAGAAACCGGGCGTGACGACGGCAATTCGTCGCACGCCGTCCTTGGCGAGCTTTTCGACGGTCTTGTCGGTATAGGGCTGCAGCCAGACATCGTTGCCGAAGCGCGACTGGAAGGTCAGCATCAGCCTGGAGGCATCGAGCCCGAGGCGCTTGCGCAGGCTTTCCGTCGTGGCGACGCACTGGGCGAAATAGGGATCACCCTGATCGACATATTTCTGCGGCATGCCGTGGAAGGACGCCAGGATCAATTCCGGCTCGAACGGCAGCGTCGCCAGGTGCGCGTTGATCGAAACCGAGAGCGCGTCGATATAGACAGGATCGTCATAGTATGGCGAGGACACCCGCAAGGTCGGCTGCGCACGCAAGCTGGAGAGCACCCGGAACGCCTCGTCGCAGACGGTCGCCGATGTCGCGGCGGAATATTGCGGATAGAGCGGCACCACCAACAGCCGGTTACAGCCCTGCGCCGTCAGCGCCTCGATCCCCGCCCGGATCGAGGGATTGCCGTAGCGCATCGCCCAATCGACCACGACATGATCTTCCCCGATCGCCGCCGCTAGCTTCTCGGCCTGCGAGCGCGTGATCGTCTTCAGCGGCGACTCGTCCTTCTCGGTATTCCAGATCTTCCGGTAATCGAGCGCCTTGGTGCGCGGCCGCGTGCGCAGGATGATGCCGTTGAGGATCAGCTTCCACAACAGCCCCTGATCCTCGATCACGCGCGGGTCGGAGAGGAATTCCCTCAAATAGACCCGCACGCCCGGGGCGTCGGCGGTGTCGGGCGTGCCGAGATTGACCAGCAGCACGCCGATGCGATCCGGCTGGGCTTGCGCTGCCGGCGTCGTGTTTCGGACTGGGACGGCCACGGTCATGACGGCCGTGGCTTCGCGCGTTGCCCCATTCTTGTCAAGACAACGCACCGTTAGCTAGGCTCCCCTCCGCAATGCGGGGGAGGAACCATGACGGTTGCCGAATGGTGCGTGTTCGGAACGTTGATGCTGTATTTGTTGACGCTCGCAGCCGCCAAGTGGACTGCGAGCGGCCGTTTCGACAATTCCAACCCGCGCGATCCCGCCTTCTACGACGACCCGATCCGGGCCCGCGCGCTCGGCGCCCACCAGAACGGGATCGAGGCGTTTCCGTTCTTCGCCTTCGCCGTGCTGCTCGCCGAATTCCGCGTGGGACCGTTACGGCTGATCGATGAGCTCGCGGTGCTGTTCCTGATCGTGCGGATCGCCTACGTCTTCACCTATCTCGGCAACCGCCCGACCTTGCGCTCGATCCTCTGGACCATCGGTTTTACGATCAATGTCGCGATCTTCTTCCTGCCGATGATAAAGCGATATCTGACGGTCTGAGTTCTCCCTCTCCCCGTTCTTACGGAGAGGGTTGGGGTGAGGGGCTGCCTCCGCGAAAAAGCTGGAAGTTGTGTTTGCGGAAACAGCCCCTCACCCGGCGCAATGCGCCGACCTCTCCCCGCGAAGAGCGGGGAGAGGTAACTTCAAAGGCCGCTCCGCGGCGCCGTCACATAAAGTACGCGCAGGTCGGCGGCTCGGTGGCGAGGTAGCCGAACAGCAATCCCAGCCCGAACAGCAGCACCAGACCGGCGGCGCCGAACTCGATGCCGCGCATGAAGAGCATGCCGCTGCCGTCGCGGCCGGCGCTGACGCGTTGCGCCAGACCGCGGGCGGAGACGGCGAGGATCGCGATCGTCGCGACCGTGATCGCGGTGCCGAGGCCCATCACGAAGGTCGCGGCGATGCCGGCCCAGAACAGGCCCTGCGCCAGCGAGAATCCCAGCACCAGGATCGCACCCGAGCAGGGCCGGATACCGACGGTCACGATCGCGCTCAAGCCGCGGCGCCAACCGCCGGGGCCGGCGAGCTCGCTCGGCTCGGGACCGTGCGAATGGCCGCAATGCTCGTCATGGACATGAGCGTGGGCGTGCTGGTGCCCGGCGCCATGCCCGTGCTCGTGCCCATGATCGTGGTGATGATCGTGGTCGTGGTCATGGTGATGATCGCGGTGATGGTGATGACCGTCATCGTGGTGGTGATGCGGGACACCTGCGATGGCCGGCTGCGGCACATTCGCCTGCAGCGCGCGGAAGAAGCCGCCGCCCTTGCTCCAGACCAGCCGCGCACCAAAGGCGGCAATCAGGGCATAGCTGGCGATCTCGATCGCTTTTTCCGCGCCGCACGAGGTTTTCGCGGTGGCGTTGAGCAGCCAGGCGCCGATGACGACGAACACCACGGCCACCACGGCCTGCAGCAGGGCCGAGGCAAACGACAGCGCGATGCCGCGCGAGGCGGTTTCCCGGTTGGCGACGAGATAAGAAGAGATCACCGCCTTGCCGTGGCCGGGGCCTGCAGCATGGAAGATCCCATAGGCGAAGGAGACGCCAAGCAACGTCCAGACTGCATAGCCATCGGTCTTGGCAGCACGGATGGACGCGGAAATCTCGCGGTAGAATTCCCCCTGCTTGGCGAGCAGCCAGCCGATGATACCGCCGACCTGCGGCTCGGCCGCCCGCCGCGGGGCCCCAAACGGATTTTGTGCTGACAGCGCATGCATGGCAGCATCGGCCAGCGCAAAGACTGCGAGCGCCACGGCGGCAATCGCCAGGCTACGCGCGACGGATGATCCCTGCTTCATGGACACTCCACCACGATCTTGTTGGCGAACATCGCGCCGAAGTTGGAGCTTTCGCCGCTCAGGAAGTTCTGCTCCCCGAGCTGCTGCGCGCTCGCGGTGCCATCATTCGGCCGCTGGAATTGCAGCTTGCAGTCGGCCGGCGCGCCGACCAGCTTGGCGGGGTCCTTGTCGGCATATTTGAAGTCGATAAAGAAGGCGGGGTCGAACACTTCGAGCGAAAGCTGCCTGGTCTTGAACGGCGTCTTCGCCGGCAGCGTGAAGTGCAGCGTCAATTCCGTGTTGTTGTATTCGAGGAAATAATCGACCGGCTCGGTGAATTTCTGCTTCTTGCCGTCGGCCTTGGCGAAGGTGAAGTAGGCGTATTCCTTCAGCGACTCGACATTGGTCTGGGCGAGCGGCGCCAGCTCCTCGCGGGTGAAGGCGCCCTTGGTCTTGGCCTCGATGCCCTGCAGCGCATAGGTCGAGAACATGTCGTCGAAGGTCCAGGCGTGGCGGACGCCGGTGATGGTGCCGTCGGGCGCATAGATCACCTCGCTCCTGGCGGTGATCCAGACATGCGGATGGGCTTGTGCGGCGGCCGTGCCGAGCATCACGGCGCCAGCGGCCAGGAGGCCGAGCCAATTGCGGGACATGCGCCTCACTTCAGGCGGCCTCGGCGGTCTCGAGCAGCCCGCGCCGGCGGAGCAGTGCATCCGGCTCCGGCTCGCGGCCGCGGAAGGCGACATAGGCCTCTTCCGGATCGCGCGAACCGCCCGACGAATAGATGTCGTCGAGCAGGCGCTTTGCGGTCGCGGGATCGAAGATGTCGCCGGCCTCCTCGAAGGCGCCGAAGGCGTCCGCGTCCATCACCTCCGACCACATGTAGCTGTAATAACCGGCGGCATAGTGGTCGCCGGAGAAGATGTGGCCGAACTGGGTCGGCCGGTGCCGCAGCGCGATCTCGGCGGGCATGCCGATCTTCTCGAGCTCCTGCTTCTCGAAGGCCCTGACGTCGCGGCTGGCTTCGGCCGGCTGGGTGTGGAATTCGAGGTCGATCAGCGCCGAGGATACGAACTCCACGGTGGCAAAACCCTGGTTGAACTTCCGCGCGGCGAGGAAGCGCAGCAGGAGATCGTCCGGCAGCGGCTCGCCGGTCTCATAGTGCCTTGCGAAGCGCTGCAGCACCTCCGGCCGCTCCTGCCAGTGCTCGTAAAGCTGCGACGGCAGCTCGACGAAATCGGTGAACACGGAGGTGCCCGACAGCGAGGGATAGGTGACGTTGGACAACATGCCGTGCAGGCCGTGGCCGAATTCGTGGAACAAAGTGCGGGCATCGTCCGGCGACAGCAGCGCGGGCGCACCGCCCGCGCCCTTGGCGAAATTGCAGACATTGATGACGAGCGGGGCAACCGCGCCGTCGAGCTGCTGCTGATCGCGCAGCGAGGTCATCCAGGCACCGGAGCGCTTCGAGGGGCGGGCGTAATAGTCGCCGTAGAACAGCGCCTTGTGCTTGCCGTCGCGATCCCTGACTTCCCAGACCCGGACGTCGGGGTGCCAGGCCGGGATATCCTTGCGCTCCTCGAAGGTGACGCCGAACAGGCGGGTGGCGCAGTCGAAGGCGGCCTCGATCATGTGGTCGAGCACAAGATAGGGCTTGATCGCGGCGTCGTCGAAATTGGCGCTGATCTGCCGGAGCTTCTCGGCGTAGTAACGCCAATCCCAGGCTGCCAGCGCAAAATTGCCGCCCTCCTCCGCGATCAGCGCCTGCATCGCGTCGCGGTCGGCGAGCGCCCGCGCCCTCGCCGGCTTCCAGACCCGCTCCAAGAGGCCGCGCACGGCGTCCGGCGTTTTCGCCATGGAATCCTCGAGCCGGTAGGAGGCGTAGTTCGAGAAGCCCATGATCTTGGCGGCTTCCTCGCGCAGCGCCAGGATCTCGACGATGGTCGCGTTGTTGTCGTGGGCGTTGCCATTGTCGCCACGCGCGGTGAAGGCCTTGAAGACCTTTTCGCGCAGGTCGCGGCGATCGGAGGTTTTCAGGAACGGCTCGACCGAGGAGCGCGACAGCGTCACGATCGCCTTGCCGGCCATCCCGCGCTCTTCCGCCGCGGCCTTGGCGGCGGCGACAAAGCTGTCCGACAGCCCGGCGCGGTCGTCCTCGGCGAGCTCCATGAACCAGTCCTGCTCGTCGCCGAGCAGATGGTGGCTGAAGCTGGTGCCGAGATGGGCGAGCCGCTCGTTGATCTCGGCCATCCGCGCCTTGGCGGCGTCGTCGAGGCCGGCGCCGGCGCGGCGGAAGCGCGTATAGGTGCGCTCCAGCAGCCTGAGCTGTTCGCCGCTCAGGCCGAGCGAGGCGCGGTTCTGGTGCAAGAGCGCGATGCGGCCGAACAGCACGGCGTTCATCATGATCGGGTTCCAGTGCCGCGCCATCCGCAAGGAGACTTCCTTGTCGATCTCCAGGATCGCCGGATTGGAGTGCGCCGACACCAGGTCATAGAACACCGCCGAGACCTTGGAGAGCAGCTTGCCGGAACGCTCCAGCGCGGTGATGGTGTTGTCGAAGTCCGGCGCCGCCGGATCATGAACGATCGCGCCGATCTCGGCGGAGTGATCGGCAAAGGCCTGCTCGAAGGCGGGCAGGAAATGCTCGGGCTTGATCTCGTCGAAGGGCGGCGTCTCGAACGGCGTCTGCCAGCCCTGCAGCAGCGGGTTGGCCAAACCTTGCGAACTTGCCGACATGCGAAATCCTATTTTTGTCCAAGATATTGCGGCAAACTATACCACACCGTGCGGCAATTTTGGGCCTTTTGCGCTTGATCGCAGGGCCCATTTCGGGGACATTGCGCCCCTCAAAAAGGACCTTCTTCCATGAGCCAACAGCCCTCCTCCACCGGCAACCGCCAGATCGTCTGGCCGAGCGTGATCACCGTGATCAGCGCGGCGATCCTGATCGGCGCGGAAGTGTTCGGCGGTGCCTTCGCCGGCGGCTGGGCGCTCGCGATCCTGTTCGGGCTCGAAGACACCGCCGCGCACATCCTGCAAGCGGTGCTGTTCGCGCTCGGCGTCCTCGTGATGATCGCATTCATCCGCGCGGCGCAGCGCATCGAGCCGTTCACGCGGCGCGCGTGAGGCGCGACTGCGAAAACACTGTGGCAGAAGGCTCCAAACGCGCAGCCGACTGCTAGCTTCTCTTAACGTCCATTCATATTCGACGTGGTGCGCACGTGCAGCGACAAACAATCGCAAGCTCGCGTTAGGGAAATCTGCGCGCAGCCCAAAAAAATTCTTGCGCAGCTAAGTCAAAACACTTATTTCCAGCCTTGCCCAATTTCGCACGTGCCTGTGGTCGTGTGTCAGTCGGTAGGTATCCGGACAAGAGGCCGGACAGCCGCCAAGGGATGAAGAACCGAGGGTCGCCTCTGAAGCGGCCAGCATCTCTCTCAAGGGATGCCGATGAAGGTCTCTCCATCTCTTGCAACCGTGACTGGCAGCCGGAGGCGAACCGGCGCACCCCGCTCTCAACGGGGGACGCGACTTAAAGCAACGACGGAGCGGGCTTTTTTGGTCTCTACCGGCATTCCAACGCCGGCGCGGGCTACTGAAAAGGCTTGTCCTTCATTGCCAGGTGAGCGGGCGGGAAATCTCCCAACCAATCCACGGCAGCACAGTCTGGTTTGAGTTTTTTGGCTTCGTTGCGCCTCCATCGCGCAATTCGGCCAAGGCACTCTTATCCGACGTCACGTTTTTGAATGCGGCCCCGTCGCTGGGGTCGTTGGGAGAGTGCCATGACCGAGCGCATCCAGGAATTCCTGCGTCACCGCCGCAGCGAGGGCCTCGACACCGAGCCGTGCCTCGTCGTCGACCTCGAAGTCGTGCGCGACAACTACCAGAGCTTCGCGAAGGCATTGCCGGACAGCCGCGTGTTCTACGCGGTGAAGGCCAACCCGGCGCCGGAAGTGCTGTCGCTGCTCGCCTCGCTCGGCTCCTGCTTCGACACCGCGACAGTCGCCGAGATCGAGATGGCGCTGGCCGCTGGCGCGACGCCGGACCGCATCTCCTATGGCAACACGATCAAGAAGGAGCGCGACATCGCGCGCGCCTTCGCGCTCGGCATTCGCCTGTTCGCGGTCGACTGCGCCGCCGAGGTCGAAAAGGTCGCCCGTGCCGCCCCCGGCGCCAAGGTGTTCTGCCGCATCCTCTATGACTGCGCCGGCGCCGAATGGCCGCTGTCGCGCAAGTTCGGCTGCGACCCGGAGATGGCGGTCGACGTGCTCGACCTCGCCAAGCGCCTCGGCCTGGAGCCTGTCGGCATCTCCTTCCATGTCGGCTCGCAGCAGCGCAAGGTGAAGGCGTGGGATCGGGCGCTGGCGATGGCCTCGACCGTATTCCGTGACTGCGCCGAGCGCGGGATCAACCTGTCCATGGTCAACATGGGCGGCGGCTTCCCGACCAAGTACCTGAAGGACGTGCCGCCGGTGGTGCAGTACGGCCGGTCGATCTTCCGCGCGCTGCGCAAGCATTTCGGCAACCAGATCCCGGAGACGATCATCGAACCGGGCCGCGGCATGGTCGGCAATGCCGGCATCATCGAGACCGAAGTCGTTCTGATCTCCAGGAAGAGCGACGAGGACGAGGTGCGCTGGGTCTATCTCGACATCGGCAAGTTCGGCGGTCTCGCCGAGACGATGGATGAGTCGATCCGCTACGCGATCCGCACGCCGCATGACGGCGCGGATATGACGCCGTGCGTGCTTGCTGGCCCGACCTGCGACTCGGCCGATGTGCTGTACGAGAAGCTGCCGTATCCGCTTCCGGTGACGCTCGAGATCGGCGACAAGCTGCTGATCGAGGGCACCGGCGCCTATACGTCGACCTACTCGTCGGTGGCTTTCAACGGCATCCCGCCGCTGAGGACCTACCACATCTGACGTCTCTTACCTCTCGCGCTTGCGGGAGAGGGAGAAGAAAACAGGGAGCCGGCCTGCCGGCTCCCTCCCCGACATTTTCGAATTTTCGAACGACGCTTTCACCGGTGTGCCCCGCCGCTGGAAGCGGGGACTGACGTGCCATGACTGCTTTGCGGAAGACCACCGTTGCCCTCACCCCGAGCGCCGCTCCGTTCGCGATCCGTGCGGAACGTTCCTCGGACGTCGAGGCGCGTGAAATGCTGCTGGATGTCTGCTTTGGCGAGAACCGCCATCAGCGCACATGCCAGCGCCTGCGCGACGGACGCGCGCCCGCCGAAGGCCTTGCGCTGTCGGCGGTCGCAAGCGGCCGGCTGGTCGGTACCGTTCGGTTGTGGCACGTCAGCGCCGGGGGCAACCCCGCGCTGATGCTGGGGCCGCTGGCGGTGGATTCCACCTGCCGCGGCCTCGGTGTCGGCGCCGCGCTGATGGACCGCGCGATTTCGATCGCGCGGACGCGCGGCCATGGCGCGGTGATCCTGCTCGGCGATGCGCCCTATTACGCCCGCTTCGGCTTCTCGCCGGAGAGGATGAGCGAACTCGTGCTGCCCGGCCCGTTCGAGCGCGACCGGCTGCTCGGCCTCGAACTTGCCGAGGGCGCGCTCGACGGCGCCAGCGGCATGGTCACCGCGACCGGCGCATTGCTGCTCAAACGCAAGGCACGCGCATTGCGCGCCGTGCCGCAGGCCGCGTGACGGTTGCGATCATGGCCGAAAACCTTCCCACAACCAGCGACGTCGCGCGTCCAGTTCTGCGCAGCATCATCACCACCATCGTCCTGATCCTGATCTCGGTCATGATCGTCAGGGACATCTTCGTGCGACGCTGGAGCTCGCCGTCCGCTCCGGCAGCAGATACGACCCAGCACTCCCGCTGATCGCAAAACCGGAACCAAAGGTTGCGTGGGCGGGAAAATCCCGTAAACCCGCGCAAGTACCCGTATGTCCCGGAACGCTGAGAATAGGAGGTCCTGAATGTCCCGACGCCTGATTTCGACCGGCTCGCCTTTCGAGAAGACCGCCGGCTACAGCCGCGCCGTGATCGACGGCGATTTCGCCTTCGTCGCCGGAACCACCGGCTATGACTACACGACGATGACAATGCCTG
Source organism: Bradyrhizobium sp. Ses1 (assembly GCF_059512365.1). Lineage (NCBI taxonomy): Bacteria > Pseudomonadati > Pseudomonadota > Alphaproteobacteria > Hyphomicrobiales > Nitrobacteraceae > Bradyrhizobium > Bradyrhizobium sp. Ses1. The sequence goes on along the minus strand of NZ_JCAMOQ010000014.1, from coordinate 54,165 downwards.
AAGATGTCACGAGCCAGTCACGGAACTGTTTCAAGACCATCGAGGCCGCCCTGAAGGAAGGCGGCTTCGCGCTGGCCGACATCGTCCGCGCGACCTACTACCTGACGGATGCCAAGGACGCGGACGCCCACTTCGCGGTCTGCGGCGAGTTTCTCGGCGACATCCGCCCGGCCGCGACGCTCTTGATCGTCGCGGGACTCTTGAAGCCTGAGATGAAGGTCGAGATCGAAGTCACCGCGAAACGACGTACCGCCTGAACCACCAAACCTGTCCACCCGCTCGAGCCAATCTCCTGGAGATATTAGATGAGCCCCTCCTCGCAGATCCACGCCAAGATTTCCGGCCCCATTGTCATGATCGGCTTCGGCTCGATCGGCAAAGGCACGCTGCCTCTGATCGAGCGGCATTTCGATTATGACAAGTCGCGCTTCGTCATCATCGATCCGCATGAGGACGGCGAGCTCGCCAAGAAGCACGGCGTGCGCTTCATCAAGGATGGCGTCACCCGCGACAATTACCGCGAACTGCTGGTGCCACTGCTCACCGCCGGCGGCGGCCAGGGCTTCTGCGTCAATCTCTCGGTCGACACCTCCTCGGTCGACATCATGACGCTGTGCCGCGAGATCGGCGCGCTCTATGTCGACACCGTCATCGAGCCGTGGGCCGGCTTCTATTTCGACAAGAACATCGGCACCGAAGGGCGCTCGAACTACGCACTGCGCGAGACCCTGCTGGCCGCCAAGCGCAAGAACCCGGGCGGCGCCACAGCGGTCTCGACCTGCGGCGCCAATCCCGGCATGGTATCCTGGTTCGTCAAGCAGGCGCTGCTCGACATCGCCCGCGACACCGGCGTCGAATTCAACGAGCCGAAGAGCCGCGAGGGCTGGGGCCAGCTCGCCCATAAGCTCGGCGTCAAGGGCATCCATATCGCCGAGCGCGACACCCAGCGTTCGAAGAAGCCGAAGCCGATGAACGTCTTCGTCAACACCTGGTCGGTCGAGGGCTTCGTCTCCGAGGGCCTGCAGCCGGCCGAGCTCGGCTGGGGCACCCATGAGAAGTGGATGCCGGAGAACGGCCGCACGCACGCGCATGGCTGCCAGGCCGCGATCTATCTGCTGCAGCCCGGCGCCAACACTCGCGTGCGCTCCTGGTGCCCGACTCCAGGCGCGCAATACGGCTTCCTCGTCACCCATAACGAGTCGATCTCGATCGCGGATTACTTCACCGTGCGCGACGGCGAGAAGGTGATCTATCGCCCGACCTGCCACTACGCCTACCACCCGGCCAACGACGCCGTGCTGTCGCTGCACGAGATGTTCGGCGCTGCGGGGCGGATGCAGCCGAAATGGCACATCCTCGACGAGAACGAGATCGAGGACGGCATCGACGAGCTCGGCGTCCTGCTCTATGGCCACGCCAAGAACGCCTATTGGTACGGCTCGCAGCTCTCGATCGAGGAGACCCGCCGGATTGCACCCTACCAGAATGCAACCGGCATGCAGGTGTCCTCGGCAGTGCTCGCCGGCATGGTCTGGGCGTTGGAAAATCCGGAAGCCGGCATCGTCGAAGCCGACGAGCTGGATTTTCACCGCTGCCTGGAAATCCAGCGGCCGTATCTCGGCCCGGTGAAGGGTTTCTACACCGACTGGACCCCGCTGAACGACAGGCCGGGCCTGTTTGCCGAAGACATCGACACGTCCGATCCCTGGCAGTTCCGGAACGTGCTGGTGCGCTGACGCGCGCGCTCCTCTCGTCATTCCGGGGCGCGCGTAAGCGCGAGCTATGATGTGCAATTGCACATCAGAGAATCCATCGGGCCGCGGGCGCAGGCGGAGAAATCGATTCCGGGTTCGGCGCTGCGCGCCGCCCCGGAATGACGGAGGCTACTTTTGCGAGGCCGGAATTTATCTGCGGCCTTCAACGACCTCGCCATCTTCCTTCACGAAACGTCCGACCGGATTGTCCAAGAGGTCGATGACCGCCTCGGACGGCCGGCAAAGCCGCACGCCCTTCGGGGTAACCACGATGGGACGGTTGATCAGGATGGGATGCGCCAGCATGAAATCCAGCAATTCGTCGTCCGACCATTTGGGATCATCGAGGCCACGTTCCTTGTAGGGCGTGCCCTTCTCACGCAGCAGGGCGCGCGCCGGGATACCCATCGCAGCGATCAGCTCCTTGAGCTTCTCGCGCGACGGCGGCGTCTTGAGATATTCGACGATCGTGGGCTCGATGCCGCTCTGCCGGATCATGGCAAGCGTGTTGCGGGACGTGCCGCAATCCGGGTTGTGATAAATGGTGACGCTCATCTGGTTGTCTCCGCAATTGGGACCGGGCCGCGCGCCTGAGGTCGCCCGAGCAGCCAAATCATCAACAGCATGCCGGCGAACGCTCCGCACAGCTCGGCAAGTATGAAGCCGGGCAAATCTAGCGGGCGAATCCCTGCAAACGTGTTCGTCAGCGAACGCGCGATTGCCACGGCCGGATTGGCGAACGATGTCGAGGCGGTAAACCAGTACGCGGCCGTAATGTACAGGCCCACCAGCCAGGGAACGGCGGCGCGCTGAAAACGGATGCCGGCCAGTATCGTTGTGATCAGGCCAAAAGCTGCGACGGCCTCCGCGAACCATTGCGGTCCACCTGTCCGCGTTTTGGTGGAGAAATCAATCAACGGTAGGGCGAACATCAAATGCGCGGCCATCGTTCCGGCGATACCGCCTGCAATCTGCGCCATCACATACAGTGCAGCCTCGTTCGCCGGCAGTTCGCGTTTGCCGGTGAAGACAAGTGTTACGGCCGGGTTGAAGTGCGCTCCGGAGATCGGTCCGAGCACGCTGATCAGCACAACCAGGATTGCGCCGGTCGGCAACGTATTGCAGAGCAGCGCGAGAGCGACGTCCTTGGTCAGCGCCTCGGCCATGATGCCGGACCCGACCACGGTGGCGACGAGAATTCCGGTGCCCAACGCCTCAGCCCCAAGGCGCCGTGAAAGGTCGAAGGCCTCCATCAGCAGGCCCTTGGCGTTTGATGCATCGCGCCCGAGCGCACCGAGTTGCCGGTGCAGAGGAACAGAACCTTGTAGAGGTTGTCAGCCACGGGTTCGCTCCTTTCGCTTTGGAGAACAACAGGACTGCAGACTTTCGACGACCGGCGCGCAGACCTCCGGTCGTCCGTCGCAGCAATCCCGGAGGAGAAACACGGCGACGTCGCGAAACTCACCCAGGTTGGCGCGGTAGACGATTGAGCGACTATGCCGCTCGGAAGTCACGAGGCGCGCTCGGGTCAAAATCGACAGATGCGCCGACAGGGTGTTCGGCGGAACTTCCAGCAGGCGGGCAAGATCGCCAGCCGCGAGGCCGTCAGGCTCATGCCTGACCAACGTACGGAAGGCCTCCAGGCGGGTGGATTGCGAGAGCGCCGCAAGAGCCAAAACTGCTTGTTCCGTTTCCATATGTCCAGACTTATGGAAATATCAGACCAAGTCAACCTGATTCAGAACCCTGGAGACCGGAGGGTTGCTCGCTATTTCGAATGTACTAGAAATATAGTTTGACAAAGAGGCCAGTCGCGCTCATCCTTCCCGCCATGAAGCTCGACGACGCAGCAGCTCGCCTCGAAGCGCTGGGCAACCCGACCAGGTTGAAAATCTATCGCGCGCTGGTCCGCGCGGGACGTGCAGGCATGCCGGTCGGGCGCTTGCAGGAGCGGCTCAAGATTCCGGCGTCGACACTGTCGCACCACATCAAGGCGCTGGTCTCCGTCGGTCTGATCTCGCAGGTGCGCGAGGGCACGACACTGGCTTGCCACGCCGAATACGACACGATGCAGGGCTTGGTGGATTTCCTCGTTGCTGAATGCTGCATCGACGAGACCCAATGCAAAGACGCTCAGACGGCGGCCTGATTTTTTTGTCCGATTATTCGGTAATTCTAGAAGGTTGGGAGAAGCAAAATGAGCGCAGCAAAGACCGTCGCGATCATAGGAGCCGGACCCGTCGGCCTGGCGGCAGCCGCGCACGTGTTGGAGCGCGGCATGACGCCCGTCGTGCTCGAGTCCGGGCCAGAAGCGGGACATGCGGTCCGTCAATGGCAACACGTCCAGCTCTTTTCACCGTGGGAATACAACGTCGACCGGGCGGCCGCGCGGTTGCTGGCGCCAACAGGCTGGAATTCGCCGGACCCGCAGGTCTATCCGACCGGCGGCGAGCTCCTGGCGCAGTACCTGGTCCCACTCGCGACGCGCACACCCCTGAAAGACGTGATCCGCACATCGAGCCGCGTCACCGCCGTTTCCCGTGTCGGCTTCGACAAGGTGAGGACGAAAGGCCGGGAGGCGGCTCCGTTCGAGATACGCTACCAGAACGGCAAAGAACCCGAGACACTGCGCGCCGATGCCGTCATCGACGCCTCCGGAACGTGGGCCGCGCCGAATCCCGCCGGCGCCAATGGCCTGCCGGCGATCGGCGAACGCGAGGCACAAGCGAAGATCGCTTACGGCATGCCGGATGTCCTCGGGAGAGACCGTGAGCGCTACGCGGGCAAGACGATCGCCGTGCTGGGCGCCGGACACTCGGCGATCGGTACCCTGACCGAGCTGGCGACGCTGGCCCGTCAGGTGCCGGGCACCCGCCCGATCTGGCTGCTCCGGGGCAATGATCCGGCCAAGGCATTCGGGGGCGGCGCGAACGACAAGCTCGCTGCGCGCGGCGAGCTCGGCACCCACTTCGCATCGCTGGTCGCATCTGGTGAGGTACAGGTTGAGGCCGAATTTTCCGTCTCGGCGATCTCGCCGAGCGACGGCCGGCTTCGGATCGCGACGTCGTCAGCCTGCTGCGGACGCAGCGTCGTCGCCGACGAGCTGGTCATCGCAACCGGCTTCCGTCCGGACCTCTCCTTCCTCGGCGAGATTCGGCTCCGGCTCGATCCTGCGATCGAGGCGCCCGTCGCGCTCGCACCGCTGATCGATCCCAACGAGCACTCCTGCGGCACCGTGCGCCCGCATGGCGCGCGCGAACTGCAGCAGGACGATCCGGGCTTCTACCTCGCCGGCATGAAATCCTACGGCCGGGCGCCAACCTTCCTCATGATCACCGGCTACGAACAGGTGCGCTCGATCGCTGCCGACGTCGCCGGCGACAAGGAAGCCGCCGAGCACGTCGAACTCGAACTCCCCGAAACCGGCGTCTGCACACGCGGCGGCGTGGAGAGCGGTATCGCCGCATCCGGCTGCTGCGGAGGGCCGGCACCCAGCGGCATCGACGCCTGCTGCTCCGACGATGCGATCGCGAAGGTCGCCGGCAAGCCCGGCTGCGGCTGCTAGGGCCGCCGGCGTGAACGGACAACGCTTGCGGGTGGTTGCCGCGCTGGGGACCGCCCAGACGCTGGCCTGGGGATCGAGCTACTATCTGCCGGCGATCCTGGCAGACCCCATTGCCCACGATCTCGGAATTTCGACCAACTGGTTCTTCGCCGCCTTCTCGGCCTCGCTTGTGATCTCCGGATTATTGGGTCCACGCGTCGGCCGCCAGATCGACCGCGTCGGAGGGAGGCAGGTCCTCTGTATCTCGAACGTGGTTTTTGCAGGCGGGCTCGCATTGCTCGGCGGATCGGCCTCGGTGTGGATGATGTCGGTGGCCTGGCTCCTGCTGGGCATTGGCATGGGCCTCGGACTCTACGACGCGGCGTTCGGCGCGCTGGGGCGTATCTACGGCAGCGACGCGCGCGCCTCGATCACCGGCATCACGCTGATTGCCGGCTTTGCCAGCACGGTCGGCTGGCCGCTGAGTTCATTCGGGCTCGAGACGATCGGTTGGCGGGAAACCTGCTACGCCTGGGCGATCGCGCACATAGTGATCGGTCCCCCCCTCAATCTCGCGCTGCCCAGCACGGCAAAGCCGGTCCGCTCAGAAGGACCCGTGGCGAAGCCGCATATTACGATCGACCGCACCATGGTTCTGCTCTCATTCGCGTTCGCGGCCGCCTGGACGGTGACATCGGCGATGGCGGCGCATCTGCCGCGGATCGTCGAAGCATTCGGCGCGACGCCAGCGCAGGCAGTGTTTGCCGGCATGATGATCGGACCCGCGCAGGTCGCAGCCCGTGTGATGGAAGCGAGCCTTCTTAACCGTTTCCACCCGCTCGTCTCGACACGGCTTGCCTGCATCACTCATCCCATCGGAGCGTGCGTAATCGGTATTTTCGGCGGTGGTGCTGCCGGCGTCTTCGCTCTGCTACATGGGGCCGGCAATGGTATTCTGACCATTGCACGAGGAACGCTCCCATTGGCGGTTTTCGGACCGGAGAACTACGCCTATCGACTTGGATTGATCGGCGCACCATCCCGCATTTGCCAAGCATTGGCGCCCCTTGGATTCGGACTGCTCATAGATACCCTGGGCCGATCGATCGTGATCGTATCGGCCGGATTGAGTCTTTCGGCACTGATAGCGCTCTTGTCGCTCTCGCAATCTTCGGCGGTCAAAGCGTGATGATTTTTGTTCGAATCGGCGTGACCGCAGTCGTTCACCTCTCCCATAGGGAGAGGTCGGCGCGCAGCGCCGGGTGAGGGGTTACGGTTCCTCGATGAAGCTCATCCCCCTCACCCGGATCGCATCTCACGATGCTATCCGACCTCTCCCCGATGGGGAGAGGTAAGGCACTTCCAGCGTGGCGCCAACTCGACCTGATCTCATCACGCCTAAAGCGACAGCGCAGTCGCCCGTGGATAGCGCCACCTGATCGGTGATCCGTGACGCATTCCGGGCTGGCGCTGCGGCCAACGAGGTCATGCGCGGCCTTGCGCCGCGCATGCACGCTTCGCCTCGGTTGGCCAAGACGTGGATGGCCGGGTCAAGCCCGGCCATGACGAAGCCGAGGGTCTGGCGCGGTCTCCGGTCATTTCGCCATATAATCGAACGCCACCGTGCCGAGCCCGAGCGTCAGGTCCGCCTTGAAATGCAGGGCGGAGACGACCTCGCGGACCGGAAGCCGCGCGACGTCGCAAAGCGCGTGTGGAAACAGACCGAGGGCGGCGGGGCCGGTCCAGGCTTCCTTCAGCGTGATCTCTTCGAGATGGAAGCGCACGAGTTCGCAAATGCGCGGGCTGCCGTCGACATGCGGGATGATCTTCAGGATGAAGTTCGGCGCCTTCATGCCACTCAGCACGGCGTCATGATCGACCGGACGGTGCTTGTAGCCCATCGTGGCGGAAGCGCAGAGCACCGAGCCGTAGTGCAGCGTGCCGACCAGCACGTCGCTCTCGACCTCGATCTTTGGCCTCGCGAGCTTCTTCGGAAATCCCCAGAGCTCGCGCCCGCCGGCGATCGGCCCTTCGTCGTCCAGATACATCGCGTGGGTGTAAGCCCCCTCCTCCCCTTTGAAGCGAACCGGGATCACTTGGCCGGTCTCGGTGTAGTCGCCAAAGCCGGTGGAGTCGGGCATCCGGATGAATTCGTATTTCACCACGGGCTCGGCGACCTCGAGCGGCTCGGGCACCACGGCGGCGAGCGCTTCGGGATCGGTTCTGTAGGTGATGACGAAATATTCTCGGTTGAAGAAGCGATAGGGCCCCGGCGGAAACGCGGGGCTGGTGAGCGGCATCGAATAGGCACTTCGCCTGACATCGTCGATCTTCATCTGCTGGCCCCAAAGGTTGTTGGCGTGTCGTTGGCAGACCGCGATTATGCGGCGACAGAGCGACGCAGGCGAGACCGTAAAATCGGCAGGATCCGTTCAGGCCGATCCCGGGGAATGAGAGGACATCACTTTTTCTGGACCGGCGGAGCGGTCTTTTCCGCAGGCGCCGGTGGCAGCGCGGGCTGTGCACCGGTCTTCTGCGCGTCCGGGTCGGGACGTGCGGGTTCGGGCGCCGGCGTGGTCGGCCGCTCGCCGCCGGGCTTTGATTCGGCTGGCTTCGTCTGCGGCTCGGGCGGGGAAGGCTGCACTGGCGGCGTTGCCTGCGCCACCTCCTCGGATTGACGCGCTGCGATCTCCACCAGCGAAGCGACGGAAATCACAAGTCCGCCCACAAACAGGGCGGATGCGATCAGAATATCCTTCCGGTAGCTGCGCTGCCTGTCGGTCGCCATCTCGTTCTACCCGCGTCATTGTCTGCGGGTTCAACGATTCCAGCGAGACCTGGTTCCGCGCACGGGGCAACGGGAACTGTACCGACCTGGGGCGCGGGTGGCCCGAGCCACCGGACCCGGAAAAGAACGGCCTATTTTCCGAGCGACGGCGGCGGTGTTGCATCCGTGCGCGTGGGCAATATGGGATATTCGATCCTTGGCAATTGCCCGGTCAGCGAATTCAGGAACGCCACGATATCGTTCTCTTCCTTGTCAGTTAGCTTGGCACCAAGCTGAACTTCGCCCATCACGCCGACGGCTTGCTTCAAGCTCCAGACCTGGCCCGAGTGAAAGTACGGTGCTCGCAGGGCGACGTTGCGGAGAGGCGCGGCGCGAAACACGTACTCGTCACTCGCCGTCTTGGTGACCGCGAACCGGCCTTTGTCGCCGCTGGGCAACACGTCCGAACCCGGCTTTTCGATCACGCCGAACGGGAAGTAGTCCTGGCCGCCGATGTTGATGCCGTTGTGACAGGACGAGCACCCCTTGTCCATGAACAGCTTCAATCCCGCCTTCTGCTGCGCGCCGAGGGCGTTGGCATCCCCTTCAAGGTACTGATCGAAGGCCGCGGCCGGCGTAATCAGAGTCGCCTCAAACGCCTCGATCGCCTTGGCAAAGTTGTCGAAGGTAACTGGGGATGCTTCGTTGGGGAACGCCTTCCTGAACATCGCGACATAGTCGGGCATGGACGTCAGCGTCCTGATCACGTGATCGGGTGTCGCGTTCATTTCGACGCTCGCCTGCACAGGACCCTTCGCTTGCGCCTTGAGGTCTGCCGCGCGTCCGTCCCAGAACTGCGCCACATTGAACACCGCGTTATAGACCGTTGGCGCCCGGCGCGGACCCTTTTGCCAGCCGTGACCGACGGAGGTCGGACCGGCGTCGACGCCGCCGGTGCCAACGTTATGGCAGGTGTTACAACTGATGATCTCGCTTGCCGACAGGCGCGGATCAAAGAACAGCATCTTGCCGAGCTCGATCTTGTCGCGCGTGACGGCGTTGTTTTTGACAGCGGGGAGCACCGAAGGGATTGGTGTGAAGAGCTGCTTGGCAGCCTTCATGAGATCGTCATCAGCGACAGCTTGTGAAGAGGCCAGCATCGCAACAGCGACAGATAAGAACTTGCGCATAGTATCGAGCTCCCAACCACGACCAATGTTGGAATAGGTCCAAATGCACTCGCTCCTCATTGATCGGGATCAAACGGCTTGCTTCAGGTCGAAACCTGCAATGCTGCCGCTGTTCGCGGACGCTATTGCATGCTGTCGATCGACCGACCTACGCAACCAAGGCTGATCACAAGGGCCGGGGATCGCTGAGATCCACGACATTGTCCGCGTCGCCAAGGACGGATCTTCGGTGCGTGATGGCCAGCACCGTGACATCGCGAACCAGGGTACGAACGTGGTTCATGATGTCCCGCTCCGTCGCGTCATCGAGCGCGGAGCTCGCTTCGTCGAGGAAAAGAACGGACGGATTGCCATACAAAGCGCGGGCGATCGCGATGCGCTGGCGCTCCCCGCCCGACAGCTTCAGACCGCGTTCGCCGACCTTGGTCTCGAAGCCCTCCGGGAGCGCATCGATGAAAGACAGGATAGCCGCCTTATCCGAGACGTCGCGAAGCCGGGCCTCATCTCGCGGGCGACCCAGAATGATGTTGTCCGCAAGGCTTTCGTTGAGCAGCGCGACGTCCTGAGGCACGACCGCTATGGCGCAGTACCAGTCGGCGCGTGCGATGCGCAGGAGGTCGATGTCGTCGACCAGAATGCGACCTGAATGAGGCTCGATGGATTTCAGCGCGAGCTTGAAGATGGTTGACTTTCCGGAGCCGGTCTCGCCTACGATAAAGGTGATGGAGCCGCGGCTTGCCGTGAAGCTGATGCCATCGACCCCACGACCATTGCCGTAATCGTACCTGATATCGTCGAAGGTGATGCGTCCCTCTCGGGGGACAAAGGTCTCTGCATGCGGCGATTCATTCTCTTCCGGAGCCCGCCACATGTCCGCGAGCGGAATGAGTTGCGCTCGGGAACGCGCGAAAACGTCCATCGTCTGGGCGATCATCTCGAACGGCAGGTTGAGCTGGAGCAACAGGGCGTTGAACAGCACGATATCGCCGACCGTCATCGCTCCGGCCTGATGGCGAGGCAGCAACAGCAGGAAATTGACGGCGAATTGGATCGAGAGACCCAGGCCCAGCAGGGCCGACGAGCCGGCGCGACGGAATGTGTAAGCCCGCCAGCCATCCTTTACCGCGCGAGCCTTCTCGGTGAAGCGGCGGCTCATCCACGCATGACTGCCGAGATGACGCAACGTCTCCATCGCGTTCATCGCGTTGCCGACGAATCGAGCATTTTCCTGCGCAGCCGAGACGGCAGCGTCGAGAAGGGTCTGCGATCGACGCGTCGAGACGAATGTCATCCCGATCACGGCGGCGCCGTAGGCGGCGACGATCGCCACAACCTCGATGCTCAAGAGAGCGCCGAGGGTGACGAGCGTGAGCGCGATCTGCGTTGCGCCCGGAATGAACACGATCAGCGCGATGTGCATGATCGTCGTCAGCGCGCCACGCCCCTGGGCGCCGGCAGTCTGGATCTCGGCCGGGTTATGCTCGACGAAGAAGTCGGATCTTTTCCTCAAAATGCGTTCGAAGAACCGCGTGCTCACGATGAAGCCGAGGTTTTCGGCCGTCATCACCGACAGGTGTTGCACCGCGCGCTGCAGCGCCGAGGCAACGCCCACCAGCGCGGCGTAGAGCAGGAACGCCCACAGAAGGTCCGAGACAACAGTCTCTTTGGTCAGCCGGTCCACAAGGCGCGAGAACAGGTACGGCGCAGCGATGCCGCTGGCGCTCGACAGGAAGACGACCGCCGCCACCAGCGACAGCGCCCGCCAGTCGGATTTCCAGTAGGCATGGAAGATTTCGGCGATAGGGGCGTTGCTCGCGGGCTTGGTCATAAGTTTCTGATTTGCAGCGATTCACGCAAATTGCGGTTGGCCAATTCTGTCTCAGAGGCCATGACCGATCAACGATAGCGGCGACGGCTTTAGGAAAAAACGTAAACCCTCTACTCAATGGGAGCATGGTCGGGTACCCCAGTCCGCACTGAACACCCGCGAACGGTGTGAAGCTGCTCACATTGCTCGTGGGAGTTTCCTGCTAAATTGACGATGATCCATCCGATGCCGGAGGGCACGGCCATGCAAAGCACAGCTTGTTTGGAATGGATACAGCGTTGGCGTAAGCGGGGATCGCTTGTTGCTTTTGTGGCCTGCTGCAGCATCTGCCTGATCTCGGCCTCTGCCACGTGCGCTGCCCAGGCAACCTTCAAACCCGCCGATCAGCCTAACGGCACGCCATCGGAAGACCTGGCAGCAACCGCTGTCTTCATTGTCGACGCAAAAAAGTGCGAGAGGATGGCTTCCGACGCCTGGTCGGAACCTGAGGTATGGGCATGGCAACAAATCTGCCGGCATCTCAACGTCGATTTCGACGAGAAGGAAGCGAACGACTACGCGGACAGACAGGAGAAAAATTCACCCAAGCGCGATGCGGTGTACCGGCAGAAGCTTGAAGCTCTTCGAACGGAGAACAATAAGAACCCCGAGAAGCTGGCCACCGACGAATCGCGAACGCTGAGCGGCAAATTTCTGGCAATGATTTTCGGCGACCCTGAATTGAGGCGTCACACCTGGAACGTACCGCTCAGGTTGTTTGGGTTCAGTACCGACCGACTTGTTATCGACACCGCGGCGCTGAAATCGCTGGACATACGAAACGCATATGTCGAGAGGCTCGCAATCCAGAATACGACCATTGATGGCGATCTCAGGTTGGAGAACTCCCACTTGGCAAGCATCAAGATGCAATTGGTGGCGGCCAAGCATTTCCTGCTGAACAAGGTATCGGTTACCGCGAAGAAGGTCGGACCGGGCCATGCGGTTCCCGATCCGCCGCCATTGGATGTAGAGAAGCCGGATGGAGCACTGACGATTCATACGGCCCGGATCGACGACCGGATATCGATCCTGGAAGGGTCCTACGACGCGATCGACTTGAAGCGCGTGAAAGTTGGCGACCTGTTCATCCTTCAGCCTGACTGGAACCGCTCCAGGGACACCGATAGACCAGAGCTGAGCATCACCGAGTCCGTGGACCACGGGGTCTTCACCATTCAGACCAGCCCTACGGGGGCATCGCCTCAGCAGATCAAGCTCGACCAGTTCATCTTCGCCAATGCCTATTTCGGTCCGGACCCGATGCCGGTCATCCGCGCCATGGATGCATAGGCCGAAATCCGCACTCACGGTCGTCCCGACCTGGAACCGTATACGCTGATCGCCAAGTCATACGCGCAACGCGGCGAAACCCATAACTCAGACAAGATCCTGATTGCCAAGAACAACCAAGACTGGCACTGGGCGGACTTGGTATCGCTGGATTTTGTTGGCCTCACTTTCACATGGCTTGTCGCCGATTACGGCTTCCATCCGGAAGTGGGTTTCTTGTGGATCGCCGGATTCGTGCTGCTTGGCTGGGGGATCTTCTGGCACGCCTCCACTCGTCTGGCTGCAGGCTCGTACCAACCGAAGAGTCCTTTCCTGTTAGCTCTGGATTCAGTGATCCCGGGCATCCACTTGGACAAGAACCACCAAGATGTGCGCTATAATGGGTGGCCTCAGGGCATGCTCTATCTGCTCCGGATCCTTGGCGCCGTGCTGGTCTTCGTTGCCTTCAGCTATCTGCAGAAGAAGGTGCTAGGCTGACCGCGGGAAGTCGCTTCTTCCGTTCAAATCCACATCGTACATGCCTGCTTCGTTGGTGGCATGGAAGCACAGCCGTAGCCAAGTGAGACGCGCGCCTGCAGGTATCGAAGCGCGATTGTTTAGTTGAATTCTCGTGGATGACGGCAGCTTCCAAAGAACGAACGAAAGTCGAAGGTCAGACGCAATCGCTGTGGTCACATCGCGCCGTGCGCGGAGTTGTGTGCAGCCTTTCGCTTCTCAATCTGCGTGAAAAGCTAGATGGAATCTAAGCCCGCCGCATTGTGACCGCACCACGACCTCCTGTAGGTCGCGATCCCGGTAGCCGACAGAAGTCGGCTGGGGATTTTTGGGGCGACTGATCTGATGACGTGCGGGACTACACTTCACAAGAAAACCCTTCTGGCTGCAGCGAGCGCACTTGCGTTGCTGATTGATGGCGGAGACACAGCCGTTGCGCAGACGTCGCACGAGCTGCCGGCCGTGCAGGTGCATGCGCCAACGCCGCGCGCGGCGCGTCGTGTCGCACCGCGCCAAAATGCCGCAACTGCGCCGCGTGCGGCGGCTCCGCGCCCTGTCGAGCCTCGTGCGCGGACGACACCGCCGACCGGCATAATCGGCAGCCTGCCGCCATCTTATGCGGGCGGGCAGGTGGCTTCGGGCAGCCAGGTCGGCATGCTCGGCAATCGCAACGTGATGGACACGCCGTTCAACCAGACCAGCTACACCGCGCAGACAATCCAGGATCAGCAGGCGCGAAAGCTCGATGACGTGCTCGCCAACGATCCGTCGATCCGTTCCAACGTGCCGCGCGCCTACGGCTTCGACTTTGTGTCGATCCGCGGCTTCAATGTGCCGAGTTCGGCCTACGGCATCAACGGACTGTACGGCATCGCATCGGCTTTCTCGTTCTCGTCGCTGGCCGCGATCGAACGCGTCGAGGTGCTGAAGGGGCCGGGCGCGCTGCTGAGCGGCATGCCGCCGGACGGCGGCGTCGGCGGCAGCATCAATCTCGTTACCAAGCGCGCTGGCGATGATCCGATCGCGCAGCTCACCAACACCTATGCCTCGCGCTCGCAGTTCGGCACGCATTTCGACGTCGGTCGCCGGTTCGGCGAAGCGAGCGAATTCGGCGTCCGGTTCAACGGCAGCTATCGCAACGGCGATACCGAACTCGCCAACCAGAGCCAGGAGCTCGGGACCGCAGCGCTAGGCCTCGACTACCGCGGCGAGCGCGTCCGCCTATCCGCGGATGTCGGTTACGAGAAGAACAACGTCGACGCCATGACGCGCTTCGTGGTGTTAGGTCCGACGCTGACCGGCGTGCCGGTGCCGCCGGATGCACGCGCGAGCTTCATGCCAAGCTGGGGCTATTGGAACGGCGAAGGCAAATTCGGCCTCGTGCAGGGTGAGGTCGACATCACCGAGAACCTGACGGCCTATGCCCAGGCCGGCGTGGTGAAGGGCGAGACCAAGTATCTTTATTCGGATATCAGGGTCACCAACCTCAACGGCAATTTCGACGGTTCGCCACGACTGAACAGCCAGACCCGCGACCAGGCGGCGGTGCAGGCGGGCTTCCGTGCCTCGGTGGATACCGGGCCAATCCATCACGCGATCAATTTCAACGCGACGGGATCCGAAGGTGACGTCGGCATCATCAACACGACGGGCACGGCCTTCACGTCCAATCTCTATAGCCCGCGTCCGAGCCCGACGCCGCTGATCTCGGTGGGAGCACCGCCGAAAATCTCGTATACGCATCTGTCGAGCTTCGGCATTGCCGACATCATGTCGGTGGCAAACGGTCGCGTCCAGTTCACCGCGGGCGTGCGCCAGCAATATGTCGAGAGCCGCTCGTTCAGTGCAACGACCGGGCTGCAGACGTCCGGCTATGACACTTCGGCGACGACGCCGGCCTATGCGGTGGTGATCAAGCCGCTGGAGAACGTCTCCATCTATGCCAACTACATCGAAGGGCTCGAGGCCGGCACCGTGGTCGGCGCTCAGTATGCCAATGCCGGCCAGGTCCTGCCACCCTATCGGACCCGGCAATATGAAGTCGGCGCCAAGGTCGATTGGGGCCGGATAACGACGACCGTCAGCGCCTTCGACATCAACCGGCCGCTGCAGCTCGTCGATTTCGTCACCAACACGCTGACGCAATCCGGCGAGAGCCGCAACCGCGGCGTCGAGCTGAATGTCTTCGGTGAGGTCACGCCAGGCGTGCGGCTGCTGGGCGGCGTGATGTTCATCGATGCGCGTCAGGACAAGACCGAGCGCGGGCAGTTTGACGGCTACCGGACTTTCAGCGTGCCCGACACACAGCTCAATCTCGGCGGTGAGTGGGACGTGCCGTTCCTGCACGGCCTGACGCTGACGGGACGCGCGATCTATACCGGCAGCTTCTTCGCCGATCAGGCCAATACGCTGCTGGTCTCGGACTGGGCACGCTACGACGCGGGTGCGCGCTACACCTTTACGGCGCCGTGGAACAACAAGCCGGTGGTGGTGCGCTTCCAGGTCGAGAACCTGTTCGACAAGAACTACTGGCAGGGTGCGAACACCAACAGATACGTCTATCTCGGTGCGCCCAGAACCTATCTGGTCTCGACAACTTTCAACTTCTAGCGATGGCTGAACCAAATCATGTCTAACCGACGAACCGGAAAGCAGCTTGCCGTTGGTGCTCTGCTGATCGTCTTGCCCATGCTGTCTCATTGGGGAGCCGCGAGCGCGCAGACCGTCAACTCGTTCGAGGGCGACCGCGGACCAGGTCAGGCGGTGTGCAAATCGAACGGGGGGCCGATCCATTGTGATCGGGCGGAGATGGACGTTGCCGCGAGCGGCAAGCAGATCGTGCAGGTCACCTGGCAGAACATCAACGTGTATGACACTACGGGCAAGCTGTTGAAATCCACGCCGCTGGCCGCACTGATCCGCAGCGCCGGGCTCGACCCGAACCCGGCGAAAGGCGGCGGACCGTTCGAGCCGCATATCGTCTACAACGAGTTCATCGAGCGCTGGATCATCACCGTGACCTGCGCCAACGACTGCACGCTTGTGAGCGCCAGCGCCGACGCGACGGATTCGTGGGGCGGCACCTACCTGTCCTGCCTGCAGGGCGGCCCCTGCCTCGACCGCAATCCCGGCATCAAGCTGGGCTACGACAAGAACGGTGTGTACATCTGCGGAGGCCACGTCGGCGACGACAATCCGAGCACGGTGCCGGGCGTGTCCTACGACTGCTTTGCAGTGCCGCCGGATGAGATCAAGGCGATCGCGCAAGGCACAGCGCCAACCCATATCAACCGTGGCCACAACCTGCCGCTCGACATCGTCCCTGCGGTTGACCACGATCGATCGAAGGCACCATCGGCTCCGGCGTTCTTTGCCAACAAGAGCTGCGACCACGCGGCGCAATACTCCTGCCAGCGCTCGACCAATTTCTCGTTTCACTGGATCGTGAACACCTTCAGGTGGAATGGCGCCACCGGCACCTACAATGCCGGCGGCGCCCAGCAGGTGATCAAGACCGATATCGGCTCGAAGGAGAACAAGTGGGTCTACAACACGCCGTGCTGCGGCCAGACCATGTCGATCCCGCAGGCCGGCAGCGACGTCACCCTTCGCGCCGCAACCAGCCACCGCCTGATGAATGTCGTCCAGCACGGCTCGCACCTGTATGGCGTCCTCGGGTCCGGGCCATGCACTGACTCCTGCGGGGCGCAGGGCGCTGATGCCAACAATTTGCTGATCTGGGTGGACCTCGATTGCTCGCAGCCGGCCGCCTGCGTGGTCAGCCAGACGGCAAAGATTGCCAGCCCTGACAATCACCTGGAGTTTGGCACGATTGGCGTGGACGATGCAGGGAACCTGGGCATCGTCGGCACGTCCTCAAGCGCGCGCGCAAACCTGTCGGTCCTGCTCTGGACCCGCCGCCAGGACGATCCGGCCAACACGTTCACCGGCCCGACGACGATCGTCGCGGGCACGCATCCCTACACTTGCGCGAATGAGAGGAACGTGAGCCCGATGGGGAATTCGGTCGGCATCCTGACCGCGCTCGACCCGGTGGACCGCAAGACATTGTGGGCGACCCAGCAGTGGGCCAATGATGCCACTCCCTGCGTCTGGAACACACGCATCGTCGGCTACAAGGTCGCGCCGGAGAAGCGCTGACGACCGAGGCTCCCATCGGCTGTGTTGACTTTCCAGATGGCGTGGCGCACCCCGCCACCTGGCGCTGCGGCTCCCATTGGAACTTTCTCCCGCGCGGCCGTTTTTAGTGGTCCGGCGTGGTGGGTTAGTGCGCATGGCACTAAGTGCACCTCGCCTCCGTCTCTGGGAAGGAGCTTTCCCGCGATGGAGCATGAGACCAGGATTGAAAATCGACTGCTGGCCGCGCTGCCGCAAGCGGACTTGGATTTGCTTGCGCCCCATTTCCGGAACGTGTCGCTCAAACGCGACGCCGTCCTGGCGCGATCGGGCGATCTGATTGAACAGATCTATTTCCCTTCCAGCGGGCTGGTCGCGCACGTTATGGACATGCCGAACGGACAAACGGTCACCACCGCGATCGTCGGCAAAGAGGGCGCGGTAAACATCCTCACGGCGCTCGGGCCGGCCCGCTCGCCGATGACGATGGTGGTTCGGATCGCCGGAACTGCTTTGCAGCTCTCTCCGGCACGCTTCCATGCGGCGCTCGAGCACAGCCACGCCCTCAAGGCCGCCGTCAATAGGCTCAACAGGGCCCTGATAGTGCAGCTCCAGCATGTTGCGGCTTGCAATGCGCTGCACTCAGTCGAAGCCCGGTTGGCCCATTGGCTGCTGCACATCCACGACCGGACCGAAAGCGACATGCTGCCGCTGACGCAGGAGACGCTTTCGGAGTTGCTGGGCGTGCGACGAACGACGGTGACCCATGTCGTATCCAAGCTCCGCGCGTCGGGAGCGATCAGGTCCAATCGGCGAAGCTCGATCGAAATCGACAGGCCGCGGCTCGAAGCAGCGGCATGCGACTGCTACCAGATCATGCGCAGCAGGATCGAGCGTATCGTTTCGACAAACGAGATGACGCCGCGCGGTCACTCCTGGCCAGTGCATGAAAGGCCGCGCGCGCACACCCCGCTACCGACCGCCGAGAACGGAGCGCAGCACCGCGCGCACGCCCACGGAGCGGCCGCTCACCGTGCAAGGCACCGTTGAGGAACGGTTAGCTAGTGGCCAGCCTTAGCACACGCTCCTCACTCTTTCGTCCGTCTCGTAAACCCACGCTTCCTTGGCAAACCATTCATGGTTGGTCTGGCAGATCGAGCAATAGGTGCGCGCGAAGAACACCGTACTGCATCGAAACTTCTCGCGATCGGCTTTCATGCCCGTAGGGATCGCGCGTCCCGTCTGCGGGCATTTGATCATGACGATACCCATCTTGGTCCTCCCTCAATGTCCCGAGTTGCTGCATCAGCAGCATTCCGCGGGCCATCGGCTGGACTCCGCCTCTTCTCGTGGGAGGCGCTTTTCGTCCAGCCGATTCTCGGTGGTGCTTAAGAGAAGTTCGATCTAGGGACCTGTCCGCAGCACCCTGGCAAGACTCTTCCTGATAGGCTCGGCAGTCTCCTTCGCCACTTCCTGAGTGAGCTCCCACAGTTCCTTGTTCTGAGCGGAGGTGACCTCAAAATTCTTGCGGCCATGCGTGGCCGATAGCTGGATGATCTCCGGCAGCGACTTCGTCCCCATCAGATGTGTGAGAAATTCAAGAGCGGAGCTGGTGTTCGCGCCCGAGATCTCGATCAACTTGGCCACGTAGTCGGCGGCGCCTTTCGCGTTGGTCGAGCAGGCTTCCTTGAGGATGTCGGCGATCTCGCCAGAAGCGGCCTTCATCTTTTCGCAATTTTCCTTCGCCCGCAGCATGCTTTGCTCGGCGATGTTCTGATACACTCCCGGTATCGCGAACAGCGGCATGTCGAATCCGCGTTTCGCGTCAGCACCGGCAGTCGGATTGGCATTCATTTCATTCGAGTATGCATCATTCACGGGTTGTAATCCTTTCAAGCGAGACTGGAACCAGCGGCAGTTCGATACGCAATCCCGGCTCTCTCGAAGCGAGCGTGCCACGAACGAGCCGGGAAGGATTTCCCAGATGTCGGACCGGACGGAGTTGTCGCGCCGTGCCCCCATCTACCGGACTATGCTCGACCAGCGCCGAGACTTCGGTTCGCTTTCTGACTCTCGAAACGTTTTTCGTAGGTAGCGACCGCCTCGCTCCGTAGGTCCATACGGCGCAAGTCTCCGGCGTATGAAGCGCGCCGCCTGACGGGGATTGTGTTCACGGCAAAAGAGCGGCCGAGCAACCAGCCGCTCCCTCCTTTTTTTGCGCCGAGTGACCCGGTGGTACGCAATCGCTGCTACCGCCCCGAGCCCATCGCGCTTGTCCTCAGCGACTGACAGGTGCAGCCTAACCCAGGACCAATGTCCTTACTCGGGCATCCAATGATTGGATTCACACGGCCGCCGTGCGACGCCGGGGTCATCGAGGCGACACCGGCTTTTGACGCTGCCCTGTCACAGAGACGCAAGTGGCTGACGCTCGCGGCGGCCGTCATTGGGTCCAGCATGGCTCTCCTCGACGGTTCTGTCGTGAACATCGCGTTACCCGCGATCCAACAGGCGCTGAATGCAGATGCGGCTGCGACACAGTGGATCGTCAACGCCTACCTGCTGCTGCTTGGTGCGCTCGTGCTGATCGGAGGCTCAGCGGCCGATCTCTACGGCCGACGCCGGATTTTTGTTATCGGCATCGCGGTCTTCACCGCCGCCTCCATCGTCTGCGGGCTCTCACCGAATATCATGGTGCTTATCGTCAGCCGTGCGGTTCAAGGTCTTGGCGCCGCGCTGTTAACGCCGGCCAGTCTGGCGATGTTAGGAGCGACGTTCGGCAAGGATGAACGGATCCGGGCAATCGGGATATGGGCGGGCGCAGGTGCACTGATGATGGCGGCCGGTCCGATGTTGGGCGGCTGGCTGGTCGACCAGGTATCGTGGCGGGCGATCTTTCTCCTCAATGTCCCGCTCGCCATTGCCGCGGCCGGACTTGCGCTTCGCTTCGGCTGCGAAAGCAGCGATCCCCGGGCGAAGCAACTCGACTGGAGCGGCGCCGCCTCAGTCGCGATTGGCCTTGCTGCGATGACATGGTCCCTCAGCGCCATTCCGGCGTCGGGATTTCGCGACAAGACAGTGCTGGTTGCCCTGGGAGTGGGAGCCGGTTTCCTGGCTTCGTTCGTCGTGATTGAAGCCCGTCTCCATGAGCGGGCGATGATGCCGTTGTCGCTCTATCAATCTCGCGATTTTTCAGCAACTAATGCGTTGACGCTGTTGCTCTACTTCGCGCTCGGAGGTGCGCTCTATTATCTGCCGTTCGGCCTGATCCGCGTCGGTGGCTACTCGGCGACCCAGGCCGGCGCGGCGTTGCTGCCTTTTGCCCTGATCATGGGATTCGGGGCGTCATTCGCCGGGACCATTGCTGACCGTTGGGGGCCGCGGCTGTTGCTCACTGTCGGGCCCATCGTCGCAGCCTGCGGATTTACGATACTTGCCTTTGTCGATCTCAGGCAGCCTTATTGGATTAGCGTATTTCCGTCGATGGTCCTGCTGGGCGTGGGGATGTCGATCACGGTTCCACCGCTGACGTCGACTGTGATGGCAGCCGCCGGCGAAGCCCACGCCGGGATTGCTTCGGGCATCAACAACGCGGTCGCTCGCGTTGGCGGCCTGCTCGCGGTTGCGGCACTCGGGGTGGTGTTCTTTGCAAACTTCTTGCATGATCTTGTCGGAGCAACGCCCGCGCAAGCCAACGAGGCCCTGAATGCCGTGATGTCCGGACAGGCGGACGCTCATGCAGGGGCAATAGCCGCATTCGAGCGGGCGCTGAGCACGATCATGCTGGTGCCCGCAAGCTGCGCCGCACTTGCCGGCCTCGCCGGTTGGGTGTGGATCGCGCCGCGCCCCGAGCGTGCAGGCACCTGACACAACCCCGCAGCCAGGCTGCAGTTCGACGCCCTAATCGGCTGTGTTGACTTCCCAGGTGGCGTGGCGGACGCCGGCCTGACGCTGCAGGTCCACCGCGACGGCATTGAGCTCATTGGGATTGACTGACGTGCTGACCAGCGTCGCCACGATCTCCAGGAGATCGTCACCGATCTCCTGGAGATCGATATCAGCAACCGGGTAGCTGGCGGCCTCGAGCTTCTCGACCAATTGGTCGCGCATGGCCGGCAAGGCGTCGCTGGAGACCGCGAGCTTGAAATAGTAGGTCGCCTCCGATGCCTGCTCGTCGAGCGGGATGCGGTTGATGGCATTCACCAGCGGCCGCAGCAGCGTGTTGCCGGCGAGGATGAAGAAGGTGAGCGCTGCGGCCTGCGCCTCCATGTCGGCGCCGGCGCAAGAGCCGACCGCGGCTGATGTCCACAAGGTCGCCGCCGTGTTGAGCCCGCGCACATCCATGCCCTGCTTCATGATGACACCGGCGCCGAGGAAGCCGATGCCCGACACGACATAGGCGATCACCCGCACGGCGCCGTCTGCGCCCGCCAGCCGCATCGCGAGGTCGACGAACGCGGCCGCTCCGACCGCGACCAGCACATTGGTGCGCAGGCCCGCGGTGCGCTGGCGATATTGCCGCTCGGCGCCGATCAGCGTGCCCAGCACAAAGGCTGTGGTCAGGCTTATCAGCGTGTCGAAGAAATCAGCGAGTTGGAAGGTCGTCAGAAACCGCATAGCCCCTCAATACGGCTTGGACACGACAGGTGATTAAAACTCCAACAGACCCCCGTCGCCGTCTTCGTCCGCGAATGCCAATAGCGTACCTTTGGCGTTCCACGCCACCGCGGAGATTGGCACGCCCTTGTTTTGGCGGAGCAGGATTTCGGCCCCGTCCTCCATCCGCACCATCAATACGGTGCCGTCGCTATAGCCGGCCGCCAGTATGTCGTCCTTCGGGTGGCAGGCGACGACCGCGACGCGCGCCTGCAACGGCGCCAGCATCGCCGGCTGCTTGCCCATCGGGCCATCCTTGCTGTTGAAGGGCCAGATGATGACGGTGTCGGCCCCTGAGGTAGCAAGCCCCTTGCCGCCGGCGCTCCACGACATCGACCGCACCCGGCCGGGATAGCCGCTCATCCGCATGTGCCTGTTGTCGGCGAGCCGCCAGCCATGCAGCGCCGGCTCATGCATCGCGGTGACCAGGAATTTGTTGTCAGGGCTGAAGGTGACGGCGTGATGCGAGCCCGCCCATTCCAGGAATTCCGGCTTGGCCGCCATGTTGGGAAACCACAGCGTCGCGCCGCCATAATGGGCGATTGCGAGCCGGAGGCCCTTTGGCGCAAAGGCAAGACCGCCGACGGTGGACGGCGCATCGAAGGATTTTTCCTCGCCCTTGGCCGGACGCACGAACGCGGTCTTGCCCACCGACCACGCCACCGCGCCATCGGAATGCAGCGCCACGGCATCGATCCAGCGCCGCTTCTGGTCGGTCGCCAAGGTCGAGACCTCGCCTTTGGCATTGAGCGCGACCAGCTTGCCATCGTCACCGCCCATGACGATCCGCTCGCCATCCGAGACAGAGCAGAGGATCGCGCCGCCATGCACCGGCGTCTGCGAGACTTCGCCCTCCCCGCCGACGACGGCGACATTCTCCTCGGCGCCGATGAAGTGGGCGGTGTCGCCAAGGAAATGCACTGATGTGACGGCCATGCCGAGCGGCACTGGCCGTACCTGATCGGTCATCGAAGCGATGGAGGGCACCTCGCCCGGGTCGAACTCGCTCATCACGAGACGATGCAGCGCTCAAAGCCGTCGCGGATCGCCTGCTCCGGCAATTCGCGGCCGATGAAGACCAGCCGGCTCTCGCGCAGCTCGTCCTCCTTCCACTTCCGCTGATGGTCGCCTTCCAGCATCATGTGGACGCCCTGGAACACGTAACGGTCGTCGTCGCCGGCGAAGGCGAGGATGCCCTTGGAGCGCAGGATCTTCTGGCCCTCGGTCGCCACCAGGTTCTGCAGCCACGGCATGAATTTCGTGGGGTCGAGCGCCTTGTCGGTGCGCAGCGACAGCGATTGCATCTCCTCGTCGTGGTAGTGCTTCATGCCATGGCCATGATCATGGTGGTGATGATGGTCGTGGCCATGGTGATGATGATCATGGTCATGATCGTCGGCTTCCAGGAAATCCGGTTCGATGTCGAGGATGCGGTCGAGATCGAAGGCGCCCCGCTCTAGCACGTCGGCCAGTTCCACCTTGCAGCGCTCGGTCCGATGCAGCTTGGCGTAAGGGTTGATACCGCGGATGCGGGCCTCGACCTCGGCGAGCTCGGGCTTTGAGACGAGGTCGGTCTTATTCAGCACGATGACGTCGGCGAACGCGATCTGGTTCTTGGCCTCGGGCGCATCCTTCAGCCGGTCGCTGAGCCATTTGGCATCGGCCACGGTGACGACGGCATCGAGCCGGGCGTTCTTCTGCACGTCCTCGTCGACGAAGAAGGTCTGCGCCACCGGCGCCGGGTCGGCGAGGCCCGTGGTCTCGACGATGATGGCGTCGAACTTGCCTTTGCGCTTCATCAGGCCGTCCATGATGCGGACGAGGTCGCCGCGAACGGTGCAGCAGATGCAACCGTTGTTCATCTCGAACACTTCCTCGTCGGCCCCGATGATCAGGTCGTTGTCGATGCCGATCTCGCCGAATTCGTTGACGATGACCGCGTATTTCTTGCCGTGGTTCTCGGACAGGATGCGGTTGAGCAGCGTGGTCTTGCCGGCGCCGAGATAGCCCGTCAGCACGGTCACAGGGATCTTTAGCGAAGAAGGTTCTGGCATGGCGACTCCGGGGGCGGAACTAAAGATCGCGCTGCCCGGGCCGGCAGGGAGGGCCCCCGCCCTAGTGGCCGAGCGCGCTGGTCAGGGCCTTTATATTGTGCCTTACCATGGCAATGTAAGTGGGGGCCTCGCCCTTTTCGGCAGTGAGACTGTCCGAATAGAGGGTCCCGCCGATCCTGGCCCCGGTCTCCTCAGCGATCCGCTGGATCAGGCGGGGATCGCTGACATTTTCGAGAAAAATCGCCGGAATTTTCGCCTTTTTGATCTGGGTGATGATCCCTGCGATATCGCGGGCGCTGGGCTCGGATTCGGTCGAGACCCCTACGGGGGCAATGAACTCGATACCGTAGGCGGCCGCAAAATAGCCGAAGGCGCGGTGGGTCGAGATCACCTTACGGCGCGCCTCCGGGATGGTGGCGACCGCCTGCCGCGCTTCTCTGTCCAGCGCGTCGAGCTCTGCCAGATAGCTTTCCGCATTGGTGCGGAAGGCGGCGGCGTTCGCAGGCGCAGCGGCCACAAGCGCGTCGCGGATATTGGCGACATAGATCTTTGCATTAGCAACGGACTGCCAGGCATGAGGATCGGGCGCCGAGCCGAGCTTGAGCGGCGCAATGCCGTCCGTCACGGTGATGATGGCCGCTTTGCCGCCGGCGGATTGCACCAGCCGCGGCAGCCAGCCCTCCATCCCGAGCCCGTTGATGAAGAGCAGCTTCGCTTCCGCGACCTTTCTGGCGTCCGCCGGCGTCGGCCGGTACACGTGCGCATCGCCCTCGGGGCCAACCAGCGCCGCGACATTGACCTTGTCGCCTCCAACGTTGCGGACCAAGTCGGCGAGGATCGAGAAGCTGGCGACCACGTTGAGGCGCTCTTGCGCGCGCGCCGGACCTACAAGCGTGACGAGCGCGAGCAGCGCAAGCCAGAACCACCGTCGCATCGCCGCTAGGCCTCCAGATGCCGGCCGGGAAACATCTGGCGGACCAGTCCGCCGACATTGCCGAACAGGAGCGAGACCAGATAGAGCCCGGCCGCGACCAGAATGATCGCGGGGCCCGAGGGAATCCGCGTCTGGAACGACAACACCAGCCCGGCATAGCCCGAAAGGATCGCGCTTGCGACCGCGATGCAGATCATGCCGGTGATGTCGCGCGACCAGAACCGCGCGATGCCGGCCGGCAGGATCATCAATCCGACGCCGAGCAACGTGCCGAGCGCATGAAAGCCGTTGACGAGGTTGACCACGACCAGCGCCAGGAACGCCAGATGCGCCGGCGCGCCGGCGCGGCTGACCGTGCGCAGGAACACCGGATCGACGCATTCGATCACCAGCGGGCGGTAGATCACCGCGAGCACGAGCAGCGTGATGGTGGCGTTGAAGGTGATGACCAGCAGAGTCTGGTTGTCCATCGCGAGAATGTCGCCGAACAGCACATGCAGGAGGTCGATATTGGTGCCCTTGATCGAAACAATGGTGACGCCGAGCGCCAGCGAGACCAGGTAGAAGGTAGCGAGCGAGGCGTCCTCCTTCAGCTCCGTGTTGCGGGCGACGAGGCCGGCGAGCAGCGCCACCGTAAATCCCGCGGCCAGGCCGCCAACCGTCATCGCGAACAGATTGAGCCCGGAGAGCAGGAAGCCGATCGCCGCCCCCGGCAGGATCGCATGCGCCATGGCATCGCCGACCAGGCTCATCCGCCGCAGCATCAGGAACACGCCGATCGGCGCGGCGCCGAGCGAGAGCGCGACCACGGCGGCAAGCGCGCGGCGCATGAACTCGAACTCGGTGAAGGGCGCGATCAGCGCGTCAGTGAGCATGGCTTCAGGCGACGCGCGAGGTGTCCACGGCACAGGCGGCGGCGCGGTCGTCGAAGGCTTCGCACATCCGCATCGCCACCGTGAGATTATCAGGCGTCAGCACTTCGGCGGTCGGCCCCCACGCCACCGGCCCGCGCGCGAGCAGCAGCGTTTCCGGGAAATTGGCGCGCACCATGTCGAGGTCGTGCAATGCCGCCAGCACCGTGCGTCCCTGGCCGTGCCAACGCTTGACCAATGCCAGCAGGTCGGCGGTGGTCTTGGCGTCGATGGCGTTGAAGGGTTCGTCGAGCACGATCAATCGCGCATTCTGTAGCAGCACCCGTGCGAACAGCATGCGCTGCATCTGGCCGCCGGAGAGCGTGCCGATCGGACGGTTCTCGAACCCGTTGAGCCCGACCGCGGCGATTGCGGCGAGGATCTTCTCGCGCGCGTCCTTGCCGATGCCGCCGAACAGGCCGATGCCGCGCCACAGGCCGGTGCCGACAAAGTCAAACACCGAGATCGGGAAACTGCGGTCGATCTCGGCCGACTGCGGCAGATAGGCGATGTCCCTGTGGTCGAGGCCGCCGAGGTCGATCGCACCGGAGAGCGGCTTCAGGATGCCGGTGATGCCTCGCAAGAGCGTCGACTTGCCGGCGCCGTTCGGGCCGATCATTGCGAGCAGCGCGCCGGAGGCGACGTCGCCGTTCAGATGATGCACCGCCGGGTGGCGGTCATAGCCGAGCGTGACGTTGCGGAATTGCACTTGCGCGCGCATCGCTCACCTCATCGCCAGCAGCACGAAGGCCCACAGGCCGGCACAGACCGCGAGCGCCGCGGCAAGGCGTGCGACGACCGTCATGCGCAGGATCGACCAAGTCGCCGCCTGCGCCGGATGCGGCGTTGCCGGACCATGGCTGTGGACGATATGGTCGTGGCCGTGTCCATGGACGTGGTCGTGGGTATGGGGATGTGCGTGAGCCATTTCGCGGGAACGTTACATTATAACATTACGCGAGTCCACCTGATCGATGGTTCACGGTTTGCCGATCGCCATCGCGATGGCGGCGGCCAGGAAGGGAAACGGCACCGAGACCGCGGCGCGGAACCAGACGAAGCGGGCCGGCATGAACGGTATCTCCCACAGGATCACCCTTTGGAAGGCGAACAGCGCCCAGGCGACGACATAGGCGATCACCTGGGGTGGCCCGCCGCCGGCCTTCAGCGCCACCGCGCCGATGGAAAAACCGACCACCGGCCCGCCCGGCGTCGCTGCGCCCGCGATGACGGCAGTCGCGACGCCGAGCCAGCCGCTGTCGGGCCCGAGCCAGCCGGTGATGATCTCCTGCGGGATCACGGCGGCGATATAGCCCGACCCGACCACGCCGATCGCGATCCGCGGCATGATATTGGCGAATTCGAGCGAGCCTTCGCGCAACGACGACACCAGCACGGTGCGTCCGCGCCGCCAGGCGATGAAGCCGACGCCGGCGACCGAACCCCACAGCAGGATGTCGATCAGGAGCGCCGCGCTCATTCCGGCGCGCCGTTCGGATAGATGCGGGCATAGACGAAGCGGCCGAAGGCGCCGGCGAGCACCGGCAGCGGCAGCGAGATCACGATCCGCCACAGCGTGAACTCGGTGCCCATGATCGGCAGTTCCCAGGCCACCGCGCGGCCGTAACCGATCAGGGTCCAGCTCACCACCATCGCGATCGTCGCGCCGAAATCGGCGCCAACGGTCAGCAGCGCCGCCGCCACCGGATAGGCGGTGAAGGGACCGCCCGGCAGGATCGCGCCGAAGGCGGTGCCGATCAGCAGGCCTTTCAATCCCGACTTCGGTCCGAGCGAGCGCGAGACTTTTTCGTGCGGCAGAATTTCCGCGATGAACGCGCCGAGCAGGCAGCCCGCGAGCACGCGCGGCAGGATCCCGCCGAACAGCGAGAGGTCGTGGGTGAGGATCTCGATCACGCCGTCAGCGCCGTCGCGCCGATAGACCAGGCCGGCGCAGATGAGGACCAGCACAAGGATTGAGATCATCGACCAGCCGATCGGCTTGCGCACACGGCCGGGAGGCGACTCGGCCTCCGCGGCGTCATCGGCCGGCGGCGGATCCTTTAGCGGTGCATCTGACAAGGCAATGGGGCCAGGGCGGGGTGAGAATGTCCATCCTGCTTAGTCCCGTCACAAAGGTGACGCAAACGGAAGCTGGCCACGCATCCATGCGCGCGCAGGCTATGGCCATGCGCGGTTGCGGCGCCCTCTCCATTTGTCATTCCGGGGCGATGCCAACGGGTCCGCGCGAAGCGCGGCCTGATGACAGGCTCCGCATCGAGCCCGGAATCCATTTCACAGCCTGTGCATGTGGCCCGTGGATTCCGGGTTCGCGCTTCGCGCGCCCCGGAATGACGGAGAGATCATGTGAGGTGGCGGACGATGGCGAGGCCGGCGAACAAGCCAGCGATCGAGAGCACGACCGAGCCGAGCACGTAGAATGCCGCGAGCCCGAGTTCGCCGCGTTCGTAGAGCAGCGCGGCGTCTAGCGAGAAGGCGGAGAAGGTGGTGTAGCCGCCGAGGATGCCGGTCATCAGGAACAGCCGCCAGGCCTGCGATGCCTCGCCCTTGAAGGCGAGATAGCCCGCGATCAGGCCCATCACGGTCGAACCGGTGATGTTGATGATGAAGGTGCCGTAGGGAAAATCGGTGCCGAGGCTGCGCGCGCAGGCGAGATTGATGAAATGGCGCAGCATTGCGCCGAGGCCGCCGCCGAAGAAGACCAGAAAATAGCTTGCTGCCGTTCCCACCACTGCCCCGCTGGTGTGCCGTCGAGAGGGACTATCACCTCTCCTTGAACGATGTGCGCACTCACAGTCTCTCCCTTGAGACGGTGCCCGCGTGGAGAGATGATCCCTCCCCGGTTCGCATTGCGCTTCGCTACATGCGAACCGACCCTCCCCTTTCGGGGGAGGGTCGGGAAAGCCGCATCCGGAACGACGGCCTAAACCGTCACACCTTGCCGAACAGCTCGTCGACGTAGTCCCAGTTGACGAGGTTGTCGACGAACGCCTTCAGATAGTCCGGACGGCGGTTGCGATAGTCGATGTAGTAGGAGTGCTCCCAGACGTCGACGCCCAGGATCGGCACCGCGCCATGGACCAGCGGGTTCTCGCCGTTCGGCGTCTTGGAGATTTCGAGCTTGCCGCCCTTGACCTGCAGCCAGGCCCAGCCGGAGCCGAACTGACCGACGCCGGCGGCGGCGAAATCGGCCTTGAACTTCTCGAAGCCGCCGAGGTCCTCGTTGATCTTCTTCTCGAGACGGCCCGGCAGCTTGCTGCCGCCGCCATTCGGCTTCATCCACTTCCAGAAGTGAATGTGGTTGTAGTGCTGGCCGGCATTGTTGAAGACGGCCGCGTTCTTGTTGTACGAGCCCTTCACGATCTCCTCGAGGGACTTGCCTTCGAATTCGGTGCCTTTGATCGCGTTGTTGCCGTTGGTCACGTAAGCCTGATGATGCTTGTCGTGATGGTACTCCAGCGTTTCCTTCGACATGTAGGGCGCGAGGGCATCGTGGGCGTAGGGGAGGTCGGGTAGCGTGAAAGTCATGGTGTGATGTCCAACATGAGGGGAGACGACACTAACGGAGACCTCTTATAGAAGGTTCCATCACACTTAAACACCGCATTTTCGGCGCAGGCATGCAGGCCGTGCAGGCGATTCGCAGAACGTCAGCGCAACGAACCAACTCCAAAATAGTGTTGGGAATGAAATGCTTAAGATCAACTCCGAGCGGCAGGGTGCGGACGGAGGTGCGTTTTCCCGTTTGTGCGAGTAAGATCGCGCCAATGGAATGCAAGGGCCCGCTAATGCAAGGACCCGCTCAAGTGAGCATCGAGATCGAAGTCCTCAACGGCGATGCTTCCTGGAAGACGGTCGAGCCGCTGTTTCGGGCGGTCTGGCCGCGCGAGGTGGTCGAGAAATTGCCGTGGGGCCATATCAAGTGGGCCGGTGCCGACCTGCGCGTCTTGCTCGACGCGCCCGAGGGCGGCGTCGGCTGCCACGTCGGCATCCATTTCCGCACCATCACCTGGAACGGACACCGGATCCATATTGGCGGCATCGGCGGGGTTGCGACCCGCGAGGACTGCCGGCGCCGCGGCTATGCCTCGATCGCGCTCAATGCCGCGGTCGAGACCGTGCGCGCCAATGAAGCGGCGCGCTTCATGCTGCTGTTCTGTGAGCCGCACAATTTCGCGTTCTACCAGGCGCGGGGCTGGCGGCCCTTCACCGGCGAGGTCTATTGCGAGCAGCCGGGCGGACGCGTCCGCTTCGAGGCGATGACACCGTTCGTGTTCGACATCAAGCGCGCGCCTGATACGGGGACCATCGACCTATGCGGCCTGCCGTGGTGATCTCTGCATAGGTTATCCTGGCCTGCGCCGTCCGTAAGATGCGGGGCATCATCTTCACACAATCTTCAGGGCGAGACGCAGTGACAGATGCGCATCACTGGGGCAAATGATCGCGCGCCGACGCACGGAAGTGAGATTGCACAAAGCCGATTTGTTGCTATGCAGGCGTGCCTTTTTGGGGAACGAATCATGGCTTGCAGATCAGCTCTCATCGCAGCGGTGCTGGCGGTATTACTGGCCGCACCGACGGCGCGCGCGCAAAACGCGGCCGATCCATCCGGCGTCTGGCAGACGCAGGCGGGCGACGCCCGCGTCAAGGTCAGCAAATGCGGCGGCGGGATTTGCGGCGTGATCGTCTCCCTGCGCGAGCCGATCGATCCCGCAACCGGCAAGCCGCAGGTCGACAACAAGAATCCGAATCCGTCGCTCACCACCCGTCCGATCATCGGGCTGCCGCTGTTTTCGGGCATGCGCCCGGCCGGCGGCAAGTGGACCGGTCAGATCTACAACGCCGACGACGGCGGCACCTATGCGAGCAGCATTTCGCTCGCCGGCCCCGACACGCTACGGGTCGAAGGCTGCGTCGGCGCGCTGTGCGGCGGCGAAAGCTGGACGCGGGTCGGGCGCTAACTCTTCAGATCTGCATCGCCTTCATGGCTGACGCGGCGGAGGCGTAGCCGCCGCGGGCGCCGTCGATGAAGTGCACGTGGTCGCTGCGCATCGCCGACGGCGTGAAGCAGGTCATCATCGCAGCATCCTGCCGGTGCAGGCCGTAACGCACGACGCCGTTGGCCGCGGCCTGCGCGAGACGTTCGGCGAGCGCCTGCGCCAACTCCTCGCTGCAGTCGAGGATCATCCGCAATCCGTCGTCATATTTGCGGAAGTCGGAATTGTCGACCACCTGCTGCATATAGTCCTTCGCCGCGAACTTGCCGATTTTGAGCTCGAAGCGCATGACCGTGTAGACCCACAACGTGCTGACGAACACCAGCACGCGCCGCGCGAAGAGCGGACCGCCGCGCTTGGTGCGCGCCTCGAAATCGAGGCCCTGCGGCGGCCAGCGCAGCGCCGGCCCGCCCGACGGCACCGGACGGCCAGCATCCGGGCTCTGCTCGGCGAGAGCGATGACGTCCTCGATCACCTTGCGGAACGCGTGGGGATCGCCGCCCTTCGTCGGCACCACCAGCACGGACAGGATGACGCCGCGGGCGGAAGGGATCTCCTCGAAGCGGCAGGAGAGCCCGCTGAGATCGGGCTGAGTGCCCGGCGGCGCCGGCGCGACAGCAAATTCACCCCGCTTCATCGCGGCTTCCGCGAAGCCAAGCCCGCCACCGGAGAACATCGCGTAGGAAAGATTGGTCGACGGTCCGAAGCGCGCGACGCGCACATCAAGTCCTTGCGCACGGACTGCTTCGATCGGCACCAGCGCCACGCGCATGATGAGGTCGAGATCGTCCCTCACCCAGGTCGCGGTCGCCGCCAGCGCCTCGCGCGCGGCGTCGACATCGGCGGGCGCGACCGCAAAGCTCGCGCCATCGCCGCCGAACACGAAGGGAAATTCGCGGCCACTGAGTGCATTGGTGACGGCGGCGATGACGGCCGCGCCCGCCATGTTGACGGCCTTGTAGCGCTTTGCGGCAATCGCCTTGGTCGATTCCACGATGTCGGCGACGCCGATGGTCCAATCATCAGGCAAAGGCGAATACAGCGACGGCTCCATCAGGCGGCTAAAGCCGCGGAACACCGGAATGCCGCCGTAGAAGATCTCGCTGCCGCCTGCCGCCGCCATGGACCGCTCCGCTTTCGGCCCTGTCTAGCAGATACGGCCGGTCTTGGGATCGGTTGCGTAGAACCGCACACCGTCATGGCCGGGCTTGTCCCGGCCATCCACGTGAGCGCCGCCTCCCAGAAAGGAAGACGTGGATGCCCGGGACGAGCCCGGGCATGACGGAGCAACAGTGCGCGTTACGCTTTCGCCAATCCGCGCAGCACGAGCTGGTTGAGACGGCCGGCAAAGGCGGCCGGGTCCTCCGGCAGTTCGCCTTCGAGAATCTGCGCCTGCTCGAGCAGAAGCAGCGACAAATCCCTCGCCGCGTCCTTTTCGCGCGTGATCGCGGCGACCACCGGATGGCGCAGATTGACCTCGAGGATCGGCTTGGTCACCGCACCGCGGTTCTGCTGCGCGAGCAGTCGCTCCAGCATGCGGTCGCGGCCGCCGCCGACCAGGCACGAAGCGCTCGAGGTCAATCGCTGCGAGGCGCGGACGTCGGCAACGCGCTCGCCGAGCGCTTCCTTGATCGCGGCGATCGTCGTGGCTTCATCTGCCGCCGGCTCGTCCTTCTTCTCGTCCGCCTTGTCGTCGACGAACGGGATCAGGCTGAAATCGACGTCGCCCTGGCTCAGCGACTTCAGCGGCTTGCCGCCGAAATCGATCGGCGCCGAGGTCCAGAACGCATCCACGGGATCGGTGAGCAGGAGCACCTCGACGCCGCGCGCCTGCGCGGCCTCCAGCTTCGGGTTCGACTTCAACCGCTCGATGCTCTCGCCCGTGAGGTAGTAGATGTCGGTCTGGTTCGGCCTGATAGCCTCAACATATTGCTTGAGCGAACGGTTCTCGCCCGCGGTGGTCGTAAAGCGCGCCAGGCCGAGCAGCTTCTCGCGCCGCTCGTAATCCTCCCACAGGCCCTCCTTGAGGACCGGGCCGAACGCGTCCCAGATCTTGGCGAACGCGTCCTGCTCCTTATCCGCCAATCGCTCGAGTTCGCCGATGACGCGGCCGGTCACGGCATTGCGGATTTGCGCGAGTTGCGGGTTGTTCTGCAGCATCTCGCGGGAAATGTTGAGCGGCAGATCCTCGCTGTCGATCACGCCGCGAATGAAGCGCAGATACGCGGGCAGAAGATCGGCATCGTCGGCGATGAAGACGCGGCGGACATAGAGCTTCACCCTGCCCTTGCGCGCCGGCTCGAACAGGTCGAACGGCTTTGTCGACGGCGCAAACAGCAGCACGGCATAGGACTGCCGGCCCTCGGCACGATAATGCAGCGTCATCGCCGGCTCGTCGAAGGCGCCGGCGATCGATTTGTAGGCTTCCTTGTAATCCTCCGCCGACAGCTCCGATTTCGACCGCTGCCACAGCGCGCTCGCGGAATTGATCTGGCTTGGCTCGCCCTCCTCCGGCACCAGTTCGATCGGGAACTGGATGTTATCAGAATAGGCGCGGACGATGCGCTCGATCTCATAGGTCTCGAGATATTTCGCGGCGTCCTTCTTCAAATGCAGCACGATCTCGGTGCCGCGGGTGACGCGCTTGGCATCCTCCTCGCTGGCGGGCGCGATCTTGAAGCCGCTGCCGCCCGACGAGGTCCAGGTCCAGACCTCATCGCTCCCGGCGCGGCGGCTGATCACGACGATCCTGTCGGCGACCATGAAGGCGGCATAGAAGCCGACGCCGAACTGGCCGATCAAATTGCCGCCGTCCTTGGCCTCGGTGAGCCGCGCCAGGAACGACTTGGTGCCGGAGCGCGCGATGGTGCCGAGATTGTCGATCAGCTCCTGCCGGTCCATGCCGATGCCGCTGTCGATCACGGACAAGGTATCGGCCTTCTTGTCCGGCCTGATCCAGATTTTCGGCGGCGCACCATCGGCGATCAGGTCCGGCGCGGCAATCGCCTCATAACGCAGCTTGTCGCAGGCATCGGAGGCGTTGGAGATCAATTCGCGCAGGAAGATATCGGTTTCCGAATAGACCGAATGCACCATCAGGTGCAGGAGCTCGGCAACCTCGGCCTGGAACGGCTGGGATTCGGGGGAGGTCGTGGTGGCAGTCATTGCTGGGCTCAGGTGAAACCAATAGGGGGTAGGAAACTCCAGATATAGCGCAGCCATCTCCGCCCGCAAGATTTGCCGCGACGGCAGCGGGATGATCCGACCGCGGCATTGCGCTATGTCGTTGAACCTACTATAAATATGACCACTGTAGTCACACGAGGCAACATGCGCAAGATTCAGCTGAAAGACGCAAAGGCGAAATTGTCCGCCGTCGTCGATCAGGCCACGCGGGGCAAGCCGTCCGTCATTACCCGCCACGGGCGACCGGAGGCGGTCATCCTCGGCTTTGAGGATTGGGAACGGCTGTCGCGCGTACCCTCCTTCGGCCGTCTCTTGATGTCCGCGCCGATCGAAGCCGGTGACTTGCCCGAGCGTAACCAGGCGCCCTCCCGCGACAGCGGCCTGTGACGCGCTATCTGGTCGATACCAATATCATTTCGGCTGTGGCACCCACGTCGGCGGTGACGCCGCAGCAGCTTGTTGCCTGGATGGATTCTCATTCGCTTGCTTTGTTTCTATCGGCCGTCACTGTGGCCGAGATCGCCGATGGCATCGCCAAGGCCAAGCGCGAGGGTGCCAAGCGGAAGGCCTCCGGGCTCTCGGATTGGTTGCGAACCGTGCTGCATCTCTATGGTGATCGGGTGCTCCCGTTTGATACGCCGACGGCGGAGATCGCTGGCCAGCTGACTGATCTTGCACGCAGCCGTGGGCATGCTCCAGGCTTTGCAGATGTCGCGATTGCCGCAACAGCTCATTGGCACAAACTGACGCTCCTAACCCGGAATGTTCGCCATTTTGCGCCTATGGACGTCACCGTCATCGATCCATTCCAGGAGCTGCCTCCAGCCAAATAGATCGCTATCAATTTCTCAGGCGAGAGCCCTCCCTTTCACGCCTCACCCAGTGATCGCCGCAAGATAGCGCGCGACCGACACATCGAACGCCGCCTTCGCATCGTGCTCAATGTTACGTCCCCACCAGGCGCCATAAATGCGATCGAACGCAAGTGGCGCGATCGCCTCAGCGATACGGCGCACGGCGACAGCATTCAGCGGCGTGTAGTTCGGATAGGAGTACATGAAGCTAACGTGACGGCGATCCATCGCCACCTGCGCGACATCGCCGGCCAGGAGCGCGCCGCTGCCGTCCGCCCCCGTGCGCCAATGCAGCACGGTGGCGCCGGCGAAATGACCGCCGGCGCGGACCAGCCGAAGATCGTCCGATATCGCGAGTTCCTCCCCCCGCCACGGCACGATCGACGGATGCGGCCGCGTGATCCATTGCGCATCGTCCCCATGCAGATAGACCGGCGCGTTGCCGAACGCTTCGCTCCAGTCGGCCAGCGCCCCATAATAATGCGGATGCGATATCGCGATCGCCTTCAGTCCGCCGCGCGACCTGACGTAGTCGATCGCCTCGCGCGTCGCGAGCGGGATGCAGTCCCACATCACAAGAGCTTCGCCATCGGGGACCAGCAACGCACGCTGGCCGATCGCCAAGCGCGGCTCGACCGCGGTGCCAACGAGCCCAAGATCGTCGCGCCAGACGACATGATGGCGTTTGGCCAGTTCCTCGCGGCTGAGCCAGACCTGTCCGTTCCAGTTCACGAACTGCCGCTCGTCCTCGCAGATCCGGCAAGACGGCGGCGGATTGGTACTGTCGGAAAACTGCGCGCCGCATTGTTCGCAAGTCCAGGTTGGCATGAGGGTGACTCCATTTGGAGGCCCAAGATAGCATGCAATGCGGCGGTTCTATCTCGCCTATATCGACTTCCGCTGCGTCTATCCGCCTGAACCCAAAGCATCGTGATGAGTGCAGCAAAACAAAAGCCCGCCAGAGGCGGGCTTTCACGATGGTCAATCAGAAACGATCAGTGCTTGGAGCCAAGACTGACGATGACGCCGGTCGGTTCAGGCTCGTGCGGCATCAAATTCGTCAGGGTGTCGTCGCTCCAATGGGCGAGGTTCACGATCTTGCCGATCTGTGTGTCCGTCTCCGTGGACTCGCTCGGCTCAAGTACGTTGAGCCCGTTGGTGTCAAGGAAGTAGGTGTGATCACCGAACAAGCGGTTCAACTGGGCGACCGCCGGATGATCGTCGGGAAGGCAGTGAGCATCGAATTGGCTCAAGGCCCGCTCGACCTGCGTTGAGTTCAGTCTCATGTTCCTCGCTCCTCTGGATTGGAGGGTTGCACCGCGCAACGGCCTAAGCCGGACGCGGCCGCCTGCATTCGCGGGACAGCCATCCCGCCAACACGACGACGCACTGGAGCTTCACTTGTGCCGCCGCTGGATGATTTTCTTCGAATTGCCATCCTGTCGCCGGCTCTTCGCCAAATACGATCCGTTTCGACCGCGTTTCAACGAACGTGAAGTGCGGGACATTGGGTCCGAGCCCGCCTATTCAACCCCGCGCTCGCATTAAATTCGTGGGTTCCCAAGGTTCATTCCTCGGGAACAGGATGCAACCTCGCCAATTCGTCGAGCGAAAGCGCGGCTTCGCGTTCCGTCAACGTAAAGCGCACGATCACATCCTGACGGGCGACCTGCCCCCAAAGTCCCTCCGTAGACCACTTTTGCGGCACGGGTCCACGCGGACCTTCGATCCAGACGAAGTACCACTGTGTCATGACAAGCGCCTCGCCTTAAGCGATGCGCAATTATAGCGCGTTCCGCCGCAGGGATCGAACCCGGCCACCAAGCTCAAGCGGCCACCGGACTCACATGAACAAGCGCGCGAGGTAAGTCAGACCGACGACGAGCCCGATCAGCCCGATGGTGATGCAGATCACGATCAGCCCGGCTTGCTCAAACACACGGTCGCGCATGGGCGCAAAGCTCCTGCTCAATGCGAAACCCGCAACACAGTCAGCGCTCGCGTTCGGCGATCCGGCGTTTGAAATTCGATGGTCTGGCCGACTGATAGGCCGATCAGCGCGGCACCGACCGGAGTCAGCACCGAAATGCGCTTGCGCGAGATGTCGGCCTCGTGCGGATAGACCAGCACCACCTCCCTCGCCGCACCGGTGCTGTCGTCACGATAGTCGACCTGCGAGCCCATGCGGACGACGTTTCGCAAATCGGCATCGTCAGGCGCGATAGTCGCTCGCTCCATCTCGCGCGCAAGGAAATAGGCCACGCGCGGAAAAAGCTCCATGCTTGAGTTGGCAAGTCCGCTCAGCCGCTGCTTCTCCTCCGTTGTCACCCGGATCGGCGGCAGATTGGGTTCGGTATTCTTACTCATTGTTGTCACCTTTGTTCAGGCAGCCGTTGGCCCTGGGTCGTCGTCGATCGCGCCATCTTTTTTCCGGACCACAGGCGCACGGAACAGCGGCACGACATTCGACTCGGCTTGCTTCACACTTTCGCGCGTGCGCTCGAGGCGGCGATCATCGGATGCGGTGTGGAAGGTCTCTGACGGAGGCGGCACGGCACGTTCCTTCTGTTCAAAGTAAATCGGGCTCCTGCACGGAAGCCACGAACTCGAGATATCGATGAGAACAGAACCCGGACGGCTCGATCGGCCGTCCGGCTAAGTGCCTGCGTGCAGGCGGCCGGCGTGCAGACAGAAGCGCGCGACGCGCGGATCGATGTCGACAACGTATGTCATAATGCACTCAACATAGCCCCACATGGCACCGTCGCCATTGCGGCGAAAGCGCGCACCTCGCCCGACGACGTGCAATTGCGTGCCTTTGCGCGCGATCGAAACCTCCCAGGGGACCGCCGATCGCAGTATCGCTAGCGCCGCTCGCTGGGTCTTTCCGTTCGTGGTGTTTCTGCTGCTGCCTGCTGCGCCATTTCCGAGGCAATCGCCTGCGCCATCCGCAAATGACCCAGGACGGTTGGCAGAAGGTCTGACGCAAGATCCTTCAGTTCAGCGTTCTCCCCTGAACCGATCTCGTACTCCAGAAGCTGAGCAGTCTTCTGATGGTCGATGATTTGTCCTTCGATGTAGGCGCGATCGAATTGAGGACCGCTGAGCTGCTCCAACTTCGCACGCGTGGCTTTGTGTTCTTCGTCGAGTTTGTCGGGCGCTGCAATCCCGTTCGCTTTTGCGAGTGCTGAAAGCCGATCATTGGCAGCACTGTGATCGCGAACCATGCGTTGTGCAAATTCCGTCACGGCGCGGCTCGCCCCTTGCTGCGCCGCGAATCTGCCAAGATCCACTTCGGCCAATCCTCCGGTTGCTGCGGCATTGATGAAGGCGCGATCCGCTTGATTGGCTTGGCGCGGCGCCGGCACACCCGGAGCAGATTGTCTCGTTCCCGGCGGCATGCCGCCGGGGTTACCCGGCGCGGGGCTCACGGGATTGGTCGACTGGCCGAAAGCCGCCGGAGAAAGAAATGCAATCGCGATCGCTAAGAGCGTTAGAAGACGCATCACTCAATCTCCTTTTGCGACTCGCTGGGATAACTGCCGGCACGCGACTGGCATCACAGCGTCAGCATGTACGCCACCAGCGAATCCTTCTCCTCCTGCGTCAGCTTCAAGCCGAGCACCAGATTGAAGAACTCGACGGTGTCGGCGAGCGTTAGCAAGCGCCCGTCGTGCATATAGGGCGGCGAGTCCTTGATGCCGCGCAGGGTGAAGGTCTTGATCGGTCCATCAGCCAATGCGACGAGACCATTGACGGTCTGACCGACATTGTAGAAGCGCTCGAGCTTCAGGTCGTGCATATTGTTGTCAAGGAATGACGTCTGCGGCACGTGGCACTGTGCGCATTGTCCCTTGCCCAGAAATACCCTTTCTCCCTCGAGTTCCTGCTGTGTCGCCTTGCTGGGATCGAGCCGGCTCAGTGGATCGAGCTTTGGCGCAGGCGGGAAATCGATGATGTTCTGCATCTGCGCCATCATCGGGACCTGATCGAATCGGTCGGGCAGGTGCACGCCTTTCCGCTGGGCGCTGACGTGATCGCCGTTGAAATAGGCCGTCCGCTGCTCGAACTGCGTGAAGTCCTCGATCGAGCGCAGCGACCGTTTCGAACCATGAATTTGCTGGTTGAACATGCCGCGAAGGCTGACCGTATCGAGGCGGAAGCGGGCCGCCTGAGGGCGCACATCAGGCGTCTGGTGGAAGGCCGCGTTAGTGTGGAAATTCGCATGACAGTCGAGGCAGGTGACGCCAAGGCTTTGGTCTGCGCTCTTGCGATCTTCCGTCTGGTTGAACTCTTCCTGCGGGAACGGCGTCAGCAACAGGCGCATTCCCTCCATCTGCACGGGCGTGATGATGCCGATCATCAGTTGATAGTAGTTCTTTATCGTCAGGAGCTGGCCGTGTGAGACATCACCCAGTTCCGGATGGCTGGTCAGAAAGATCGGCGGCGGAAACTCCGGCGTGAATTGGTCGGGGAGATCGAAATCAACATCGAAGCGCCTGATGTTCCGCGATTCCTGCCGGTTGATTTCGTCGATTTGCTGGTTCGGGAAAACCTGGCCGCCGGTCGCCTGCTTGACATGCGGCAGCGGCATGAAACCGGCCGGCAGCAGTCCGCGCTGCCTTATCTCGTCCGGACTCATCGCCGACAGACTGTCCCAGGTTACTCCTGCCGGCAGCCTGATGCGCACTCCGTCCTGCACGGGCTTTCGGCCGCCCGACATCATCACATTCGCGATCGGCCGGTTCGAGAGGTCGTAGCGCTGCTCCAACAGGGCCTGCTGGCGCTGCATGACCTGCGATTTCTGCGCCTCATCTAGCGCCTTCACCACATCAAGCGGCTGCGTCGGAAGCGGCCTGTAGGTCGCGTCTGGGGGCAGAGGATCGGCCAATGCAGCGACTGCAATCAAGCTCGCTACGGTCAGTGCGGCCGCAATTTTCGGGTATTTCGACATGAGCGACCTCCGGTTCGGAGCACGCACCAGAAGTGCCGATGCAGGACCTACGCAGATGCGGAGCGCAACGCGATCGAATTTGCTTCGTTCCTACATTCCCTGATGTTTGATCATTCCGGGAGCTCAAGCCACGGCGGTCAGGCGTGCCCTCTTGGTCAGGTTGCTGGGTCACTTGACGTCAGTTGATGATCTGGCCGCTTCAACCGGCTCGCATTGCGCCAACACTGCACATGTTACCGTCGGTGCTGCTTGACAATCGAAAACAGCTCAGACTATGTAATGTTATAACATTACATATGGATGCCCCAATGCCCTCTGCCGGGCGAAAATTCCTCGAGTTGCAAAGGCTGTTCGATCTCCATGCAAAAACTGCCCGTCACCGTCTTGTCCGGCTTCCTCGGGGCTGGAAAGACAACTTTGCTGAACCATGTGCTCAACAACCGGCACGGCCTGAAGGTGGCCGTGATTGTGAACGACATGAGCGAGGTGAACATCGATGCGGACCTCGTCCGCGATGGCGGTGCGAATCTTTCCCGGACGAACGAGAAACTGGTTGAGATGACCAACGGGTGCATCTGCTGCACCCTGCGCGACGACCTGCTGAGGGAAGTGCGCGCGCTGGCTGAAGGCGGAAAGTTCGATTACCTGCTGATCGAATCGACCGGCATCTCCGAACCGCTGCCGATTGCGGCCACATTTGATTTCCGGACCGAGCACGGCGAGAGCCTGTCCGATGTCGCGCGGCTCGACACGATGGTCACGGTCGTCGATGCCGTGAACCTGTTGAGGGACTATTCCTCCACCGATTTCCTTAGCGAGCGCGGCGAGGCCCTCGACAACGACCGGCGCACGCTGGTCGATTTGCTTGTCGAGCAGATCGAATTTGCCGATGTCGTCGTGCTGAACAAGGTGGATGACGCAACACCCGTGCAGCGCGATGCTGCACGCAAGATCATCCGGGCGCTCAATCCTGAAGCCGAGATCCTGGAAGCCAATCACAGCAAGGTCCCATTCGACCAGATCCTCGACACCGGCCGCTTCGATTTTCAGAAGGCGCAACAGCATCCGCTGTGGTTCAAGGAATTATACGGCTTTGCCGACCATGTGCCGGAGAGCGAAGAATACGGCATCAAGAGCTTCGTCTATCGTGCGCGGCGGCCGTTTGAGCCGACGAAATTTCATCACTTCCTTCATGACGCCTGGCCAGGCGTCATTCGCGCCAAGGGGCATTTCTGGATTGCCACGCGTCCGCAGTGGGTCGGTGAGATGAGCCAGGCCGGCGCCATCACCAAGACCGAGGCCTTGGGATTCTGGTGGGCGGCGATACCGCGCGAACGGTGGCCACGGGATCCCGAGTGGCAGCGAATATTGAAGAAGAGCTGGAACGATCTCTATGGAGATCGCCGGCAAGAACTCGTCTTCATCGGCACCGCTATGGATGAAGCCGCGATCCGTGCACGGCTCGACGCGTGCCTTGTGAAAGGAAAGCAGGGGATGGATACGCAGGCCTGGGCCGGCCTGCCCGATCCGTTTCCGGTGTGGAAACGCGCCAACGACGCGGCCTGACGCGCCAGAGCCCTTCATAGAGTTCAGGATGCGCCGGAACGCCGTTCGCGTGCCAATAGTTCGCGCTTGCGCTGGACGCCCCAGCGATAGCCGGAGATCGAGCCGTCCTTCTTGATGACGCGGTGACACGGCACGAGGACTGCAACAGGATTGCAGGCAATCGCCTCGGTCACCTCGCGCGCGTCGCGGGTACCGAGTTTGGCCGCCAGGGCGCCGTAGTTGGTCGTTTCCCCGACGGGTATTGCACGCAGCATCGACCAGACTTCGATTTCATACGGCGTCCCGCGCAAGTCGAGCGGAATCGCGGGATCGAAACCCGGCGCTTCGATCACGTGTTGCACCTTCTCCAGCACATCGGTCAATTCCTGCTCGCTTCCAATGATGTCGGCCTCCGGGAAGCGGAGGCGCAATGCGTCCTCCACCCCGGAATGATTCGTGCTGAATTCGAGGGCGACGAGCCCCTTGCCCGACATCGCCACCATGAAATCGCCGAGGGAACTGTTCCCCCATGCAAAGCGAATGACTTCGCGCATCTTGCGCTCCTGCGAATTTCTTTCTGGCGAGACGATAGAAGACAGCGATAGCGTTGGCCGATCCGGTCCTTGCTTTCAAATCGAAAAACGACAGCAACAAGATCGCGTCTGCCGCGCCGCTAGGTCGCGTCGTGAAAAATAATCCCGACGGTGTGCCGCATGCCGGAACGCACGCGACTCACGCCGTGACGAAGGCTCACGCGGTAATTGCCCTTCGATCCCTGCACCGGCCGGTTATGGACCGCGAAGGCCACTGCGTCGCCCTGCCGGAGCGGCACGACTTCGACGCGACTTTGCATGCGCGGCCGCTGCTCGGTCAGAACGAACTCGCCACCGGCGAAGTCCGTGCCGGGTTGCGAGAGCAGAATCGCGACCTGGATCGGGAATGCGAGATCGCCGTAGAGATCCTGATGGAGGCAGTTGAAATCACCAGGGACGTATTGCAGCAGAAGCGGCGTCGGGCGCGTCTGGCCGGCGTCGTGGCATTGCTTGAGGAACGAGGCGTGATCGCCTGGATAGCGCTCGCTTATTCCCATCCGGGCATTCCATTCATTGGCAACGCCTGCAAGGCGCGGGTAGAGCACGGTTCGCAAGGAGCCGATGAGGTCGGGCAGCGGGTATTTGAAGTAGCGATACTCGCCCTTGCCGAAGCCGTGCCGCGCCATGTGGATATGACTTCGGAAATGGCTCTCGTCGGGATAGAGGCTTGCGATGGTGCGGCATTCCTCAGGTGAAAGCAGCTTGGGCAAGACGGCGCAGCCGTAGTTGTCGAGCTCACCTGCGAGCACCTGCCAGTCGTAAGCGGCCACCCGTGCCTCTGCGGACGCAACCGCGGGGGCACGGGTGATGGTGGACGAACGGACTGTCATGAGATCGTTCCTTATCAGTTTCTGCGCTATGATCGAAAATGCTCCGTCAGCTCACGCGATGCGGATGATTGTCATCTTCGCGAGAAGATAGGTTTCGCCGGTGCGAAAGCGGAGCCGGATATCTCCGTTCTCGAGCATCTGCCATTCTGCATGGCCGTCGGTGACGAGCCGGCGGAAATAGGCCATCACGCGAGCCTTCGCCGGATCGGCGTGAACAAGGGCTGCGATCGCATCGGGCATTGTCCTGCGGCGGCGGCCCTTCTCGCGCTTCGTCTTTGCGTCGAATGCACCCCGAGGAAACATCGTCTGAAGCGTTCCTTCCGCCAGTCGATCGGCGTCGGCGATCACCAGCGACGTCAATAGGCACGCATCGACCACCTCAATGATCGAGTAAGTGCACGAGATCGCGACCGGGACACTCCGAATATTGCTTTCAAACTCGCAGACACAGGCCGGAACGTGCGTCTGAAGGTCAAGGCGGCGGCGATGTTCATGTACCTTCCGAGGATTCCCGGTCGAGCAAAGCCCGCTTGCGTTCGATGCCCCACGCGTAGCCGGAGAGCGAGCCATCTTTCCGAACGACGCGATGGCAGGGAATGGCGATGGCAAGCTTGTTCGCCGCGCAAGCACCGGCCACCGCGCGCACCGCCTTGGGGGAGCCGATACGCTGTGCGATTTCGGCATAGGACACCGCTTCGCCGACTGGGATCTCCTGCAGAGCCCGCCACACCCGCTGCTGGAAGGCGGTGCCGCGGACGTCGAGGGGAAGGTTCAGGCCGATCGCCGGCGCTTCGACAAAGCCGACGACCCGGGCAACCAGCGCTTCATAGTCGTGATCACCGCCAATGAGATGCGCGTTCGGAAAACGATCCTGGAGATTGCGGACGAGTTCGTCCGGATCGTCGCCCAGGAGGATCGCAGCCACGCCCTTCGTGCTCGAGGCAACGAGGATCGCGCCGAGAGATGTCTGCCCGACAGCGAACTTGATCTCCTCGTTGGTGCCCCCGGCGCGATACTGCGATGGCGTCATGCCGAGCATGTCCGTCGACTTCTCGTAGAAGCGTCCGCTCGAATTGAAGCCAGCGTCGTAGATCGCCTCGGTGACGGAGTTGCCCGAGGCCAATCCCCGGCGAACCTTCCCGGCACGATGGCCGGCGGCGTATTCCTTCGGCGTCAGCCCGGTCGTGGCCTTGAACACGCGATGGAAATAGCTCGGACTCCGGCCGATCGCTGCGGCCAATTGCTCCAGCGAAGGTTCTTCCTCGCTCTCCTCGATGATCCGGCACACCTTCGCCACCAGGGCCGCGTTCTCGGCTTCGGTCGAAAGGCCTTCCGGATTGCAACGCTGGCAAGGCCGGAAACCTGTCGCCCTGGCGCTTTCCAGACTGTCGTGGAGCTGCACGTTCCTGGGATTGGGAACGCGCGAAGGGCAGGACGGCCGGCAATAGACGCCTGTCGTTGCGACCGAGTACCAGAGATGGCCATCGGCCGTCTTGTCACCCGCGACAATGCGTGCCCATCGCGGATCATCCACCACCGACGTGGGCGTTGACTTCGGGGTCCTGGCGGGCGTCGCAGTCATCTTCTTTCTCATATGGTGTTGGATCGATGATGCCGCCAATTCCCCGCCGACGCACTCCGATCCTTGCTTTCGAATTCGATTGCTCATGCCGGCAACGGGATCAGCGGGAACACAGGCTTGACGAGTTCCGGGGATGGCCTGAAGCAACAAGGCCCGCACGTGCGTGCGGACCTTATTTGATGGCCGGGCGTGGGCCGCCTAGGCCGCCTTCAGCAGCCCAAGCTGGGTGAGCGCGGTCACGCCGTCGTCGAGACCGATTTCCTCGACGATCTTGCCGTCGATCACCTTCAGCACCGTGGTGCCGGTGAAATGCATCTTGCGGCCCGTTGCAGCCGGCAGGCCGCCGACCAGGAAATCGTTGAAGGCCGGCCCCTTATGGGTGCCGCCACCTTCCCATTGGCCGACGACGTAATCGCCTTCGGCGATCAGGTCCGCAGTGCCCCAGAAATTGAGATCGGGGAATGCAGCACGGAAATCGGTCATGAACGCCTTGATATCGGCGCGGCCGCGGCGAGGCTCATGCAGCGAATATTTGAGCAGCATGTCGGGCGCGGCGATCTCGTCGATAACAGCAAGATTGACGT
Organism: Bradyrhizobium sp. Ses1; assembly: GCF_059512365.1. Lineage (NCBI taxonomy): Bacteria > Pseudomonadati > Pseudomonadota > Alphaproteobacteria > Hyphomicrobiales > Nitrobacteraceae > Bradyrhizobium > Bradyrhizobium sp. Ses1. Next base: position 9,417 of record NZ_JCAMOQ010000014.1, on the reverse strand, counting down.
CCTTGCCCCAGAACTCCGTGAACCAGCGGCCGACAACGGCCTTGTTATCCTCTTCCTTGCTCATTGGAATGGCTCCTTGTGTCTCGTGATGATCACCGAGGTCGGGTGGTGATCTGAACGAGGCTTACGCTTGACCAAAGGAAGCCGAACTCCGGTTCTTGCGCTGAAATCGAAACGGCGGAGCCGCCGGCGCGATGTGGGCGGAGATCACGGCCGGCATAGATCAGCCGTTCCGCCTTCGCAGTCCGGCAAGCTGGGATGGAAGAAGACCGTAGGTCTTGCGATATATCTCAGCAAAGCGCCCCATATGCGTGAAGCCCCATTTCAGGGCGACTTCGGAGACAGGCAGGATGTTGTCCGAAGATGTAAGCTCCAGATGTGCGGCTTCCAGCCTGATGCGACGCAAGTAGGTAACCGGCGTTGCACCGTAGTGCGCTTGGAAAGCGGTCTGCAACGTCCGTACGCTGATACCCGCTGCGGCTGCGGCGTCGCTCATGGTAAAGGGCCGATGAATGTTGGAATGCATGTAATCGACCGCCCGCCGAAGGTGGCGCATGGTTGATTCAGATGGCTCCCGCAATTTGCCTGATGTCAGTCTCTCAAGCACCAGCAGGAGCAAGGATTCGCTCAGCAGCGCCATTGCGATGGGGGAGCGCCCCTGAAGATCCTCATCAAGAACGGCGGACACGACCGCTTGCGCGGAGTGATAAAGTGATTGCGTCGTCGTCTCCGTCAGATGATGGAGCATCAGAGGCGTAAGATCCTGAACAGAGAGCTTTTCATCGAATGTGGAAAGCGCCCGCATCAATTCCGGGCGTTCGAACCGGAGCCCTCTCGTTGCATGAGCTCCCTTGGTCGAGATTCGGCTTGGCGCGTCTGTCAGATGTGTAAACAGAGATCCTGGAAGCGCTCGGCAGGCACCGTACCTGCCAATTGCAGCAACAGCGCCAATGACAGGCTGCGAGACATGCAAGGTCTCCGCTGACTCGTTGAGTGTTATTTCGTAGCCGTGGCTACCCTGCACTCGCCAGCAGGTCAGGCCGTTGACCGCAGCGAAGTTGGCTCGCCACGAAAATTGTCGCCCGGCCTTCTCCGGCTCCGCCGAAACATCCGGCAGGAATATCGAGAGACAGTCAAGGTACTTATCGAAACCAACCCCGCGCTTGTCTTGGGACGCAACACGCAAAAACGAACTCATAATTCCGAGCAGGCCATACCGCAATTGTTTCGCGATTAATCGAAATTCTCCGGTTAAGCAACGCGGTGCCACGAGGCGTCAATTTTAACGGTGGCTATCCAATTCGCGCGAGATATGGCCAAAAGGCGAATCGCCCGTGCGTCGGTAACACCTCATTCAGCAACGCTGCATACGCATGAGTACATGGCAGATGACGTGAACAGCGCTCCTGCTTATGTCCGCCTACATCCCGGGAAATGTTGGCAACATCACGATCACAAGCGCGCGGATGCAGCTTGGACAGGGACGCGACTCTCTCTGTTCATCTCAAGCCGACAAGCCATCAAACGAACGATGGCGGCAGCAGGAGGAATGAGGTGGATGTTCGCAACATTGCAAGCTCCGTTGCCTCCCCGTCGCTCGCGCAGGTACCAGCGCACCAAAAGACAGCCGCGATAATTTACGAACAGGCGAGACCGCCAGGAAAGTGAATCGCATGATCGAGGCCGCCACGACAGTCCGACAACTTCATATCGCCCTCATAACCGAGACGCCGGAACGGACAAGACCGCTGGCATCCATACTCAGTCAAACCTGCGACGTTCATTTGCTGCCGCCGGCGATTGACCCTCTTGTCATCGATGATTTCGCTTCTTGCGTCGTTCTTGACGTTGATCTTTCGTCAACGCAGGTGATCCGAGCGCTTCGTCCCACTCGTCAAGCAATCCTGGCACGTTCGCTGCCCAGCCTCCTCGTTATCGACAAGAGCATTGGAGAACTCGCGCTTGCCGAAAGCATACGTCGCGCAAGGACATTCGGCGTACGCAACTACATCCATCATCCATTCGATGCCGATGAAGTGCTGCGGATATTTGCTCCAATGCATGACGCGCGCGCCAAGTCAGAAGCACCATCGCGCAACAAAATCGTATTGCGGGGCGTTTTCGCTGCTCATCGCGCGCTGGCGCAGACAATCGAGGCGCCGCACAACGAGAGCTCATTTCCATTCGAAACTCTCGAAGCCAACACCCCGCTGATCCTGGAGGCGCTCGACGTCTGGGGAATTGGTCCCTGGATGGAAACGGTGCGGAGGCATCATGGCGGCACCTACAGGCACAGCCTGCTCGTGACCGGTTTCGCCGTTGCGTTCGCACAGAAGCTGAAGATGCGTCCCAAAGACCAACAACGCATCGCGCACGCCGCGCTGCTGCACGACGTCGGAAAATCGTTCATTCCAATTGATATTCTCGACAAGCCGGGAAAATTGACCGACCATGAGATGGAGCAGATAAGACAACATCCCCGGTACGGATATGACCTGCTCACGCAACAGGGCGGCTTTCCGGCTGAGATCCTCGATTGCGTGCTTCATCACCACGAGTTGCTCGATGGATCGGGTTATCCCGACCGGCTTCGCACCGGGCAGATTGCAGATCTCGTACGCGTTATCACAATTGCCGATATTTTTTCCGCACTGGTCGAAGATCGACCTTACCGCCAATCGCTGCCGCCAACGAACGCCTTCAGGATAATGCAGGATATGGGAAACAAGCTCGACGGCGATCTACTCAACGCGTTCCGCCCTGTCGTCGAGGATGCGGCGTGAGGTACGGATCCCCCGGGCTCTCATCGAAGAACATCTTCGGCGAGCGCACGTGACGGATGACGTGTGTCGCCACGCCGGTTTTGTGGGCGCACGTACATGATGACGGCTTCCGGGAGCTCTGCTTTCACCTTCAGCGCGGCGACGAGCGCGTCTTCTCCATCCAGGACGACATGGTCTGTTTTCCCCCTTAGCTTAAACCCGACGGTAAACTGCATCCCGAAATCTCCACTCGTGTGCCGCTACGCTGTCCTTGGCCATTGCCGTTCTCCTTCGCTGCGAAGCGATGGGAGCTACGCCATTGGCGTGAAAAATATGACCCGGAGCAGATGCGTGTAGTCGGACTCGAACACCATGATCGCCACGAATACCAGCACCAGCCCCGGCGGTAGCAGGATGGCATAGACCAAGGCCAACCGTTCCCAGGCCATGTGCATGAAGACGGCGACGATCAGACCGGCCTTCAAAACCATGAACAGCAGGATCAGCGACCATCTGAGATGGCCGTGGAGGCCGAAATAGTCGACGAGAAAGGAGCAGGTGCTAAGGACGAACAGCCATCCCCAGACCACGAGATAGAGCTTGATCGGGTGCTGCTGGCCCTTTGCTTGGGCGGCTCCCGGCGCATGGGCCTCATGGGCGTGAACGTGCAGCGAAGGTTGTTGGCCTTCCACATGTATCGCGGCTTCTGTCATGCGCCAACCTCACCAAAGATAGAAAAGGGCAAAGATGAACACCCACACAAGATCGACGAAGTGCCAGTACAGGCCGGTGATTTCGACGATCTCGTAGTACCCTTTGCGGCTTGTGAAAAAGCCGCGCCTTTCGACATCGAAGTCTCCCCGCAAGACCTTTCGTGCGATGGCGATCAGGAAAATCACACCGATGGTCACGTGGGTGCCGTGGAAGCCGGTGATCATGAAGAAGCTGGCGCCGAACTGCGCCGCGCCCCACGGGTTGCCCCAGGGCCGGACGCCCTCCATGATCAGCTTGGTCCACTCGAAGGCTTGCATTCCGACGAACGTGGCGCCGAATGCAGCGGTGACCAGCATCAAGGCTGCGGTTCTGACGCGATCGCGGCGGTAACCGAAATTGACCGCCATCGCCATCGTGCCGCTGCTGCTGATCAGGATGAAGGTCATGATCGCGATCAGGATGAGCGGGATGTGCTGGCCGCCGATATTGAGGGCAAAGACTTCGCTGGGGTTCGGCCACGGCACTGTCGTGGACATTCGCGCCGTCATGTACGACAGCAGGAAGCAACTGAAGATGAAGGTGTCGCTCAGGAGGAAGATCCACATCATGGCCTTCCCCCAGGAGACGTTCTTGAATGCCCGCTGATCCGAGGACCAGTCGGCAACGATCCCTCGCCACCCCGCCAGCCGCACGGGCGATGCTCCGATGTTTGTCAGCGCAGTCTCTGCCATCGATCCCTGCCCTCCCTAACTGAGCAACTGGCGACAGATGTCGACGAAATTATCTGTCCAGCCCGTCAGCAGACCGAGCAAGACCAGCCAGACCAGCAGCAGGAAATGCCAATAGATAGCGCAGAGCTCCACGCTCGCGCGCACCTTTGCGACCTCAGCGCCACGCCACACTTTGGCGATCGTTCTGCCGAGCGCCACGAGACCGCCCATCAGATGCAGCCCATGCACCGCGGTGATCAGATAGAAAAAAGAATTCGCTGGGTTGGACGCGACGAAATACCCGGCGGCATTCAACTGTCGCCACGCCAGAAGCTGCCCAACCAGGAATGTAACGGCGCATGCTCCGCCAGTGCAGAGGCCGACGCCGACACTGTCCATGTCGCCGCGGCGCGCGGCCATGTACGCCCATTGCAGCGCGACGCTGCTCAATACCAGCACGCCCGTGTTGAACCACAGCAGCGCCGGCACCGGCAGCGTCCGCCAGTCCACCATGTTCATGCGCATGGAGTAAGCGCTGATGAACAGCGCGAACAGCGAGCCGACCACCGCGAGAAACACCCCCAATCCGATCTTCGCCGCCTGCGACGACGATCCGCTCTCCTCGCGAAGATCGAAGATCACTCCTTCCTCCAGCCAGGGTTTTGCTGTCAGCCGTTGCTGCGAGAGCCACCATCCCGCAATTGCCGCTATTCCAGCCATGAACAGGATAATGGCGCTCACGGATGGGCCCCCTGCGGCGATAGTTTGGCTGGCGGTTCATTTTGCGGCACGAAGTCCCTGGCGGCGCCAGGTACGCTGTAGTCGTAGGCCCAGCGATAGACGATCGGGAGCTCCTTGCCCCAGTTGCCGTGCCCCGGCGGGGTCTCTGGTGTCTGCCATTCCAGCGACGCGGCTCCCCAGGGATTGCCGCCCGCCTCTTTCCCTTTGAACAGGCTCCAGATCAGATTGAATATGAAGACAAGCTGGGCAAAGCCGACAATCAGGGCTGCCACGCTCATGAACGCATTGAGGTCATGGGCAGAGGCCGGGATGAAGGCGGTTTCGCCGATATCGTGATAGCGGCGCGGCACGCCCAAGAGGCCGAGGTAGTGCATCGGGAAGAAAACCGCGTAAGCCCCGAGGAACGTGACCCAGAAGTGGAATCGTCCGAGCGCCTCATTGAGCATTCGTCCCGTGACTTTCGGATACCAATGATAGATCCCGCCGAACACGGCCATGATCGGTGCAATGCCCATCACCATGTGGAAGTGGGCGACAACAAACATCGTGTCCGACAGCGGAACGTCCACGACCACGTTGCCGAGAAACAGGCCGGTCAGCCCGCCATTTACGAACGTGATGATGAACGCCAGCGCGAACAGCATCGGGATGGTGAGATGAATATCGCCGCGCCAGAGGGTCAGCACCCAGTTGTAAACCTTGATCGCGGTCGGGATGGCGATGATGAGCGTCGTGGTGGCAAAGAAGAACCCGAAATACGGATTCATGCCGCTCACATACATGTGGTGCGCCCATACGACGAAGCTGAGAGCGCCGATTGCCACGATGGCCCAGACCATCATGCGATAGCCGAAGATGTTCTTCCGCGCGTGGGTGCTGATCAGATCGGAAATAATGCCGAAGGCCGGCAAGGCGACGATATAGACTTCGGGATGACCGAAGAACCAGAACAGGTGCTGGAACAGGATTGGGCTGCCGCCGCCATATTTCGTCAGCTCGCCCATCTCGACGAGGGTCGGCATGAAGAAGCTGGTGCCGAGGAGCCGGTCAAGCAGCAGCATCACCGAGGCGACGAACAGCGCCGGGAAGGCCAGCAGCGCCATGACGGTGGCGGTGAATATGCCCCACACCGTCAAGGGCATCCGCATCAACGTCATGCCGCGCGTGCGCGCTTGCAGCACCGTCACCACATAGTTGAGGCCGCCCATGGTGAAGCCGATAATGAACAGGATCAGAGAGGCCAGCATGAGAATGATGCCCCAGTCCTGCCCGGGAGTGCCGGAGAGAATCGCCTGCGGTGGATAGAGCGTCCAGCCGGCGCCGGTGGGCCCGCCAGGCACGAAGAAGGTCGAGACCAGCACCAGAACCGCGAGCAGGTAGACCCAATAGCTCAGCATGTTCACATAGGGGAACACCATGTCCCGGGCACCGACCATGAGCGGGATGAGGTAGTTGCCGAAGCCCCCGAGGAACAATGCGGTGAGCAGGTAGATCACCATGATCATGCCGTGCATGGTGATGAACTGGAGATATTGGTTGGCATCGATGAAGGAGAACGTGCCGGGAAATCCCAGTTGCAGTCGCATCAGCCACGACAGCACGAGCGCGACCATTCCGATCGCCATCGCCGTGATCGAATACTGGACGGCGATGACCTTGGCATCCTGCGAAAAAACGTACCTCGTCCACCAGCTCTTCGGATGATAGAGTTCGACCTCACCAACCTCAGCGGGCGGAACGCCTGCGATTGTGTCATACGGGACATCGACCATCGGAATTCCCTCCTTGGCCTTCCGTTCAGCGAGGAGTTCGCCTTACGATGGATGGCGCCTCCTCGGCGGTATGCTCATTCGCTGCCTGCCTTGTACGCCGCCTTCGCGACGTTGCGCTGGCCCGACAGCTCAGCGAATGTCCGCTGTTTCTCCAGCCACGCGTGATATTCTTTCTCTTCCTCGACGACGACCTTGCTGCGCATTTGCGCGTGCGCGGCGCCGCAGAGCTCTGCACAGAGGACCTCGAACGTTCCGGTGCGCGTGGGCATGAACCAGTAATAGGTCACCGAGCCCGGTATCATGTCCATCTTGGCCCGGAACTCGGGCACATAGAAATCATGCAGGACGTCAATTGAGCGGAGCAGCACCTTCACAGGCTTGCCGATCGCCAGGTGCAGATCGTCGTTTTGAACAACGATGTCGTCTTTTCCGTTCGGATCGTCGGGATTCAAGCCCATGGGATTGTCGGCACTGATAAGGCGGGCGTCAGTGGTCCCCAGCCGGCCGTCTTTTCCAGGAAGCCGGTAGCTCCATTGCCACTGCTGTCCCATGACCTCGACTTCGGTCGCACCGGCCGGGACGGTCACGAACTGGTGCCAGACGACCAGTCCGGGTGCCAACATCGCCGCGACGCCGATTGCTGTCCCGACGCTGAGCCACCATTCGAGCCGCTTGTTTTCAGGATTGTAGTCCGCCCGCCTTCCCTCCTTGTGGCGGAAGCGGAAGACGCAGTAGGCCATGAACGCGACGACCGCGACGAAGACCGCGCCGGTGATCCAGAATGTCAGGGTGATGGTGTCGTCGATGTAGCCCCAATTCGAGGCAAGCGGCGTCCACCACCACGGGCTGAAGAGGTGGAACACCACCGAGGCGATTGCGACCAAAAGCAGAATAATTGCTACAGCCATCCCTCATGCATCCTTGCCGCTAAAAGGCTGCGGATACGAACCGGAGGGCGGAGCTCACGTCTGTCGCGATGGCGGACTTTACATCCGCTGTCGTCGTGCCTCTTGCCTCGCCCATTCCACTGGTCGCGACGCGGATTGCACGCCACGACCGCAAGTCTCATCGGAGCTGGGGGCGTTGGATGAAGGATGGTACGCGTCGAGCCGGGCGTCAATAGTGGAGTATGCCGCGCCCCGCGTCAGCGGCGGCGCGCAAACCGTCAATTGTCGGACGGCAACCGTCGCCTGATAATGCGACGCAACAAGAGAGATTGTGCAACCGCACAATTCACCCAACCGTGAGCGCCATCTTGCTCTCATCTCCTTAAGCTCCTACACCATTGCGACAGGTGTCGCCCGGCAAAGCTCCTTCTCGCTGAATCTGGCTCGCCGGGCTCGATCGCGATTTCGGCGCATGAGGCGAATGTGCGCGAGTTGAAGGCCGCGCCGTTCCCCCTTGCGATCACGAGCAAGGAGACCGGAGCCATGGCCACTCAGTATTTTGCAAGACCTCACCTGCAATTCTTCGGCGTCTCCACCGCCTATGCCGTTCGCAGGATCAGCCTTTCGGACTTGCGCGACGCGCTGCGCCTGGGCTGGGAAGACTTCCAAGCGATACCAACTCACGCTGTCGTCCTGTGCGGAATTTATCCTGTTCTCGGTCTTGTGCTGTTCAGGCTGGTCCTTGGCTATTCGGTGCTGCCGCTGCTGTTTCCACTGGCGGCCGGTTTTGCGTTGATCGGCCCTTTTGCCGCGCTCGGCCTCTACGAACTCAGCCGCCGCCGCGAACGCGGCGAGGAACCCGCGGCATGGCATGCGATGCACGTGCTGAGCGCACCGTCCTTCGGCGCCATTCTCGGCCTCGGCGTGCTCCTGCTCGTTTTGTTCGGGGTCTGGATCGCCACCGCGGACGCTATCTACGTTGCCACGTTCGGCCACGCCGCGGCCGCCAGCATCCCTGATTTCGCAACGCGCGTGCTGACAACGCCGGAAGGCTGGTCGCTCATCATTATCGGCTGCGGCGTCGGCTTCCTGTTCGCCGTCGTGTCCCTGTGCGTCAGCGTCGTATCGTTTCCGTTGATGCTGGACAGACATGCCACCGCGATAGACGCCATCCGGACGTCGCTGCGGGCCGTGAAAGAGAACCCATTTGTGATGGCCGCATGGGGGCTGATCGTGGCGGCGCTGCTGGTGATCGGTTCGCTGCCGTTCTTCGTCGGCCTCGCTGTCGTGCTGCCGGTGCTCGGTCATGCCACCTGGCATCTTTATCGGAAGGTGGTCGAGCCCGACCCGAATCCCCCACAGGAGGAGCCTCGCACGCCGATAGGTCATCGCTACGCAGCAGATTTCCCGGCGTCGCTGTTCCCGTGGAGCCACGAACGCTAGCCGGAGCGCCCTTGAACCTGCCAGCCCGGCCGTTGGCGCCATTCAGGTCATCAAAAGAAATCCCCAGCGATCGGGTAAGATCGCTGGGGCTTGCTACCAACTTTGGTTGCGGGGACCTGCAACCATCTCAAATTATTAGTTGAGGCAACGGCTAGAGGGGCTGATCGGTCGGACGGAAGGGATAGAGCGAAACTCGAAGTGGCGGAGAGACGGTCAGTCAATCCCCGTTGAAAGACAAAGCCCTCTACGTCCGCTTTGTCCCGATAGCGACCAAGTTCGTGGGGCAACGCAGGATATCGCGATGGGCCAAAGGACTAAACCGCTCGCGCGGTAGGGAACCGGCTGGCAGCGGTGTCCAGACGATAGCGTAACAGGGCGTCCTGCCTTG